>CAVBEH010000002.1:0-244298 GCA_963594605.1 Bacteroidaceae bacterium | reverse complement strand
CGTATTCCTTCCGCACAGGAAGCCTCTCGCGTTCTCATTCCTGTGCTCGGTCCTGATGCTTGCCTTTGGAATTATTACTTCGTATTATTATAAATATATTTTTGATGAAATTATTTACTCAAAGGCAGAATTTTCACTACACACTCTTTCGGTTGGGGTTCTGATTGTAATCATAATTCAAACTGTAGTTAATTGTGTCCGTTCTATTTTACTAAGTCATATTTCTTTTAAAACCGATTTACAATTAAATTTCTCATATCTAAGCCATATTTTTAATCTGCCTTTATCTTTTTTTGAGAGCCGCAAGTCAGGAGAAATTTTAAGCCGTCTTGGAGATTTAGATAAAATAAAACAGACTCTTTCAAATGCAGCTTTAAGCGGTGTTATGGATGTCATAATGCTTCTTGCAAGCGGACCGATTCTATTCGGAATAAGTGGCAGGCTTTTCGGAATCTCCATCGCGACAGTACTGCTTGTTTCGGTTATCAGTATGATTTTTGCAAAAGTATACCGTTCGTATTATTCCAAGACTATGAGTCAGAATGCAGACGTGCAGTCTTATCTGTATGAAAGCTTGAACGGTGTTGCAACAGTAAAGGCCTTGAATGCTGAACAAATCGTAAACGAAGAATACGAAAAAAAGAAAATGACGGCCGTGGGCACCGGCTGGACTCTTAATAAATTCAGAATTTCGCAAGAATTGATTACGGGCCTCATAAACGGAATAAGCGGTATTTTAGTTTACTGGATTGGATGTTCTTCAATAATTGGTGGAACTATGAGTTTTGGAACCTTAATCACTTTTAATTCCCTGCTCGGGTATTTTTCAGGGCCTTTATTCCGTCTTGTAAACATTCAAAACTCCGTACAGGAAGCATTAGTGGCTGCAGAACGTGTTGGAGAAATCCTTGAACTTGAAAAAGAAAAAGATGAAAAACGTAAGTATTTAGTTCCGGAAAAAATTAATGGTCATATAAAGTTTGAAGATGTCACGTTCGCATACGGAAGCCGGCGGCCTGTTTATGAACATCTGAATCTTGAAATTGCGCCAGGAAGCTGGACTGCTTTTGTAGGACCATCCGGATGCGGAAAATCAACTTTTGTTAAGCTAATCTTAAAGTTTTATGAGGCGCAGGAGGGAAGAATCCTTCTGGACGGAAATGATATACGCGATATTGATTCAACATATTTAAGAAGTAAAATCGGCTACGTGCCCCAGGATATTTTTTTGTTCAGCGGAACGGTGGCGGAAAACATCAGTCTCCACAAACAGAACGCGGCGCCAGAGGAGATCATGGAGGCCGCAAGGAAGGCCGGTGCTGATGAGTTCATCCGGAAGCTTCCAAAACGTTACGATACGGTTTTAGGTGAACACGGCGGCGGACTCAGCGGTGGCGAGAGACAGCGGCTTGCCCTCGCCAGAGCGTTGCTTGGAAATCCTAGTTTCTTGATTCTGGACGAAGCTACTACTTCTCTAGATTCCGTCAGTGAAATGGAAATTCACAAGGTAATCAAAAATCTTCGCAGCGAGAATATTTCAGTAATTCTGATTGCGCACCGGCTTACAACCGTCATGAACTGCGACAAAATTTTTGTAATGAAAGACGGAAAAATTATACAGAGCGGAAATCATAAAGAGCTGCTAAAAGAAGACGGACTTTATAAAGAAATGTGGTCGGAGGTAAATTCCTGATGTATCTGAAAACTTTTGACGACATGCAGAAAACTTCCGTATTTTTTATGCTAAAACCTGCAAATGCGGTTTACGGCTTTATAGTAACTGTCTGTATTTCTATTGCAGCAATCCTTTTATGGGCAGTTCTTGCTCCGATGGATGATGTGGTAAAAGCTACAGTTTTACTCCGGCCAAGCGCTGCGGTTTCCAGTATAAAATGCGTTACAAGCGGACAGGTCTATTCAAAACACTTTCAAAATGATGACGAGGTTTCCGAAGGTGACCTGCTTTTTGCGCTTGACACGGCAGTGTACAGGACAGAGCTGGACGCATATCAGAAAGAATTGCTTAAAAATTCAAGCGATGCTTCCATAAATGAAATAATCTTACAGACAATTGAAAGCGGAACGCTTCCACAAATCAGTAATAATTCTGATGCGTATGTAAAGGCAAATTCTTATATTACAGAACTGCACCGGTATCAGGCCATAATTGCTGATGTAAGAACAAAGCTGGAACGTGAGCAAAACAAGCCTCAAAGTCTTAAGGTTCCTCAAACAATTCAGGATTTGCAATCAGATTTAAATAAAAATGAACTTGCATTTGAGTCCTGGAAGAACAACCAGAAAATGTCTGCCCTTGACACAAAAAAAGCCTTGCAGTCTGCAAAAAACTCGATTGAGAGCCGGATTACAGAGCTTGAGCGCGCAATTAAAAATTCAACTATTTATGCTCCAATCAGCGGCAGAATAAGCGAGGTTGCAAAACTGAATACCGGCGACTACATTCTTGCCGGTGAGGAGATTCTGAGAATCATTCCTCAGAATGACGGAAAGCTGAAGGCGGAAATCCAGGTTGAACCGAGCCATGTCGCACGGATAAGCGCCGGAAATCCTGTAAAAATAAAATTTCCGGGCCTGCCGCCGAGCCGCTACGGTATGGTCGAGACGGAAATCGCGCTTGTTCCGCCGGATGTCAGCTATGTCAATGGCCAGCCTGTGTTTATTGCCGAGGCGGAAATTGAAAATCCGTACCTTGCCGCAAAAAACGGTCAGACCGCAAGGCTTATTCCGGGCATCTCAGCTGAAGGACGGATTATAACAGACAGAAGCACGGTAATGCAGATGCTGCTCAGAAAACTGGATTTCATGAATTAAAAAATGAAAAGAAAGATATTTGTTCACAATTACCGTAAAACTTTATTTGCTTTGCTTTATACAAGTACTATCCCGCTGTTTTCCCTGTCACTGAATGATTTAATTGATTTGGCATTGCAAAAGAATCCGGACATTCTTTCTGCTCAAAATGGTTATGATTCAGCCTGTTTGTCGCTAAAAACTTTAAATGGAGCTTATGCACCACAAGTTTCATTATCATCATCTGCATCGCTGCCAGATGAATATAAATGGGACGCACCCCCAGATTACTTTTCTTCTTCAATAACATACAGTCAGCCGCTTCCGGGAGGAACAACTCTGGGATTTACGGGCAGTTTTTCCTTTAATTCGGCAGACATTCCAGAAGAACGTCACATTTCACAGAATCCAGGTCTTAGTTTTTCTCTTACTCAAAGTTTATTTCCTTTCTGGGCACAGGGAAAAATCAAAAATCCTGCAAAACTGAGTGCAAAACAGCAGAAAGAATACTACTACAATCAGCTTTTATACACAAAAAAGACAGTCCTGCAGAATCTTGTACAAAACTATATCTATGCTTCTGTTCATAAAAAACAGATTCAAATTCATGAGAACTCAATTTATTTACTTGATAAGCAGATTGAAACATCAAATCAATTGCTGAAAACAGGGGCAGTCAATCAGGCAAGAATAACAGAATTACAAAGTTCCAAATGGAGCTATCAGCAGGATTTAATGAGTGCAAAATCAGGTTTTATGAATTACATTCAAAGCTTGAATACAGTTTGCGGGACAGACTTTGAAGATGACAGTCTGTCTTTTGAATATAAATCTCTTCCAGATCAGGATGATTTCACAAAAGAAATTCTTTTAGCAACAGATAATATCTCGGATCCATTAGAAGAATCATACAAATTAAAAATGGAACTCTTAAAAACAAATCATGCTCTGGAAAAACAGTCTTCGGCTCCTGCATTATCACTTTCTGTGCAGCCGTCTTGGCCTTTTGATCCCAAAAAACAGGAGGATTGGAACGATTCCTGTTCACCTTCCTCATGGTCTGCAACAATAGGAATAAATCTTTCACCACTTCTTTCGGCATCAGTTGGTATAAAGGAACAGCAATATGAATTGAACTGCCAAGCCGCAGAAAATTCATTCAATGCATACATCATACAAAAGAAATTTGTTTTACAGCAGTACAAAACCATTTTAGATAACTATAAAGCGCAGTTTGAAGAAATTTCAAACCTTTATAAGGCAGGAAGTGCAGAATTAAAAGACTTGGAATCTCAGTTTTCAGCCGGAGGTGTTTCTGAGCTGGATTTTGATTCTGTAAAAGTCCGGGTTGAAAACTGCAGACTGAACATGGAGATTATTGAATTGTACGTCTGGCTGTATGAGGTGCTTTGCAAAATAAATCTTTAATTTGAATGCCGGACGTGCTCCCCCGGCTCAAAACGGACTTCAATATAATTTAACTTCATATTTTTTCTTAAATCCTATTGACAAGGTAGGCAGAAGTTTTGTATAAACTCCGCAACAGCGTTTCACGCTGAATCACATCAATTCAAAAGGAGGCACATCATGCAGGTTGTTTTTTATTTTGAAAAACTTGTCCGCGCGAATTTCAGATTCGGAAGGATGTGTCTCTGCTTCTAGCCGCGGAATTTTTCCGCCGGTCTCTTTTTCCATTACAACTTAATCCGCAAGCCGGAATTTTCCGGAAAGCGTATCGCCGTACTCTCACATTCTCTGCCGTGCAGAATAAATTTCCGCAGGGCAGAAACATTGTCACGGCCGGAGACAAACATGGACAGCATTATTGAACTGAAAGACATCTGCAAAAAATTCGGAGAAGGCGCGGAATCATTCTACGCAGCCGACAACGTAAGCCTCTCGATAAAAAGAGGCGAAATTTTCGGAATCATCGGTTTTTCCGGAGCCGGAAAATCAACGCTCGTGCGGTGCATAAATCTGCTGGGACGGCCTGATTCCGGTTCCGTCAGCGTGAACGGAAAGGACATGCTGGCTCTAAGCCCTAAGGAACTGCGCGCCGCAAGAAAAAAAATCGGAATGATTTTTCAGCATTTCAACCTGCTGAAATCCCGCACTGTGGCGGAAAACGTCGCGTTTCCTCTGAAGGGAAGCGGCCTTTCCAAAAAACAGACGTCGGAAAAAGTCCGGGAACTGCTTGAATTCGTGGAAATCGGAGACAAGGCGGAATATTACCCGTCCCAGCTTTCAGGAGGACAGAAGCAGCGGGTTGCGATTGCCCGCGCGCTTGCGAACAGTCCCGAAATTCTGCTGTGCGACGAGGCGACAAGCGCGCTAGATCCGACCACGACAAAATCGATTCTACGGCTGCTCAAAAGACTGAATTCAACGCTCGGACTGACCGTCGTGATAATAACGCATCAGATGGAAGTGATAAAGGAAGTCTGCGACCGTGTGGCCGTAATGGAAAAGGGACGTGTCGTCGAGCAGGGCGATGTGTTCGACATATTCGCAAAACCGCAGAACGAGGTGACACGGCGGTTCATAAAGTCCACATCGAATTTGAGCCGCATAGACGAGCTGATTCAGGAGGACAGCCCGGTTGTCGCGCTGAATCCCGGAGAAAAACTCGTCCGGTTCAGTTTTATAGAAAAAAACGCCGCCGAGCCGCTGATATCCTCGCTCTCGCGTATCTTTGACATAACCATAAACATAATTTTCGCTGATCTGGAGATTATCCGGGGCGCCTCGATAGGAGGAACTGTCGCCATAATAAGCGGTCAGGAACGGAGCATCGAACGCGCGCTCACCTACATAAAGGATTTTCATGTCGGCGTGGAGGTTCTGAAAAATGCCTGAAATTCTTGAGAAAATCATTCCTAACGTGATGAAACGGCTTCCGGTTTTCGGACAGGCCGTACTTGAGACATTCATAATGACAGTATGGTCGGGCGCAATCTCGTTCGTGCTCGGACTTTTTCTGGGAATCGTGCTTACGGTTACAAAAAAAGGCGCGGTTCTGGAGAACAGGGCCGTATTCCAGATACTCGACAAGACGGTGAACCTGTTCCGCTCTATTCCGTTCATAATCCTTCTGACAGGCGTAATGCCGCTGAGCAGACTGATAATGGGAACCGCAATCGGCGTGCGCGGTGCGATTGTTCCTCTTGTGTTCGGAACAGTTCCGTTTTTTGCCCGCCAGATTGAGACCGCCCTTGCCGAAGTTGACGGCGGACTTGTGGAGGCGGCGCTGAGCATGGGGCTTTCTCCGGTGGACATAATTTTCCGCGTATATCTCCGTGAGAGCGTGGGACCGATTGTCCGGGGAACAACAATCACCACGATAAGCCTTATCGGACTTACGGCGATGGCGGGAGCGGTCGGAGCGGGAGGACTTGGAAACTACGCGATAATGTACGGACATGACAGGAATCAGGTTGATGTGACCTGGGTCACAATAATTGTGCTCGTACTTGCGGTAAGCCTGATTCAGCACATCGGAACTGCCATTATAAAGAAAAACACTCACTGAATTACAGGAGGAGATACATGACAGAAATTTACAGAAGGAAAACGGCGATAATCGGGGCGGGACACGTAGGCTCGCACGTCGGCTATGCGCTGATTTCACAGGGACTTTCCGAAGAGATTGTCTACATAGACACCGACCGGAAAAAATCCGAGGCGCAGGCGCTGGATCTGTACGACGCCACGGCATATCTGCCCAAACATGCGGATGTGTATGCCGGCACCTGGAACGATATTGCCGATGCGCAGATTCTTGTCGTCGCGGCGGGGCCTCTTCCGGACATGAACGCAGGACAGTTTGACCGCATGGATACGCTGCGCTCCACGGTGGAAATTCTGAAGGACATAATTCCGGACATAAGGAATTCCGGATTCGGCGGAATCATAATAAGCATATCGAATCCAGCCGATGTCGTCGCGCATTACATTCAGAATGCGCTGAGCTGGCCCAAGGAGAAAATCATCTCCACAAGCACGGCCCTGGATTCCGCAAGACTGAGACGCGCACTGACAGAGGCAACCGGCTACGACCAGAAATCAATCTGCGCCTACGTTCTTGGAGAGCACGGAGAAAGCCAGATGATTCCCTGGTCCGCAGTAACAGTCGCCGGAAAACCGCTGGCAGAGCTTATTGCGGAACAGCCGGAGCGTTTCGGAAAACTCAGTCTTGAGGCAATCGCGGAACGCGCAAAATCCGCCGGATGGACGATTCTTGGCGGAAAAGGCTCGACCGAATTCGGAATCGGAGCTGCGGCCGCGGAGATTGTGCGCGCCATCTTCGGAGACGAGAACAGAATTCTTCCAGTCTCAGTTCTTCTCGAAGGGGAATACGGACAGAGCGGAGTGTTCGCAAGCGTTCCGGTAAGGCTGAACAGGAACGGAGCGGCAGAAATCATCCGCCTTAAAATGACGGACAGCGAGCGGAAGGAATTTGCTGAATCATGCGCGGTCATGGACGCAAACTACAGAAAGGCGCTGTCGTTCTAAAAGCGGCGGCGGAACAGATTCAACCCATACAGAAAATTTTTATAGAATTTGGAGGAAATATGAACAGAAATTTCAGAAAAATCATTTCGGCCGCGGCAATCGCCGCATTCGCACTCTCGGCGGCAGCTGCAAAACCGGCTAAAAAGGCAAAGAATACGACTGTCCGGCTCGGCGTTGTAGGCTCCATCTACGAGGATCTTTGGACACCTGCAAAAAAAGCATTGAAAAACGAAGGAATCGACCTGAAATTCGTGCAGTTTTCGGATTATGTCACACCGAACAACGCCCTGGCGAACGGCGAGATTGACCTGAACTCATTCCAGCACAGAATTTTCCTTGAGAACGAGATAAAAAACCACAAATATCCGATCAGCCTGATCGGAAACACGTTCATAATTCCGCTTAACCTTTATTCGGTAAAGCACAAATCCGTCGGTGAGCTTGGAAAAGGCAGCACCGTCGCGATTCCGAACGATGTGACAAACGGCGGACGTGCGCTGAAAGTTCTTGCGGCAGCCGGACTGATCACGCTGCGCCCGGATGCGGGATTCAACCCGACTACGGCGGACATTTCGGTGAACAACTCAGGAATCGTGATAAAGGAACTTGCCGCGAATGCCATTCCATCCGCGCTCGCCGACCTTGACGCGGCGGTTGTAAACGGAAACTATGCGCTCGACTTCGGAATCAAAACCGAAAGCGCAATCTTCAAGGACACAAGCGTGTCGGAGGAATACTACTGGAACCTGATTGCGGCACGCACGGACGACCTTAAAAATCCTGCGAAAAGGGAAATATACAGAAAAGTGGTGAAGGCATTCCAGACCGCCGCCACGGAAAAAGTATTCAACGATGATTTCGGCGGGTATTTCATAAAAGTCGGCTGGGACAAGGACGAATTTCCGGCGGAATAAGACGGAAAAAACAAATCCGGAATCTTCCGAATAAAAACGGAAGCTCCGGATGCGGTGCACGGAGGAATTCACAATGGAGTTTGACATTTCGGAACTGAAAAATATCATACCCGACCCGGAAAGAATCACATCCGACATAGAGGAAAAATATCTGACCGACAGCCTCGGACGGCTCAAAGGTTCAGCCTCGGCACTCGTCTTTCCGCTGAGCACGGACGAGACGGCTGCGGTGATGAGATTCGCGTCGGAAAACGGAATCCCGGTCACGCCGCGCGGAGCAGGAACAAATCTTGTGGGCTCAACCGTTCCGCTTAAGGGCGGAATCATCCTTGATTTTTCCAGGATGAACAGAATTCTGGAGCTTGACCGGGAGACGATGACCATAACCGTTGAACCGGGAATTCTGCTCGAAGACCTGCAGGAATTTGTCGGACGGAACGGGCTTTTCTATCCGCCGGATCCAGGAGAAAAAGCTTCCACAATCGGCGGAAACATCAGCACGAACGCCGGAGGAATGAGGGCGGTAAAATACGGCGTCACAAGGGATTACGTGCGCGGACTTGAGATTGTCACCGCGGACGGGAAAATTCTTGAGCTGGGCGGAAAATGCGTAAAAGACGCAAGCGGACTTTCACTCAAAAACCTTGTGATAGGCTCGGAAGGAACGCTTGCCGTAATCACAAAAGCCGTACTCCGTGTCATACCCAAACCGCAGACATCTCTGAGCGTCGTAGTTCCGTTCCCGGATCTGAAGAAGGGAATCTCCTGCGTGACAAAAATCCTGCAGGCGGACGCCGCTCCCACCGCAGTTGAATTCGTGGAACGCAAGGTGATTGCTCTGGGCGAGAAATTCACCGGAATCAGCTATCCACGGCAGGATGCGGCTTCGTACATCCTTCTGACATTCGACGGAAATGCAGATACAGTGAATTCCGGCGTGGAGACAGTAAGAAAAACCGTATCAGAAAACGGCGCGCTGGATTATATCGTTCTGAATGACAGCAGACGGCTTTCTGATATATGGAAAGTACGCGGATGTCTTGTAAAAGCAGTGGAATCGGAATGTGAGCAGGAACCGGTCGATATTGTCGTTCCCATAAACAGAATCGTGGAATTCATAAATCACATGAACCGCACTGAGGCGGAAAGCGGAGTACAGATGGTCGCATTCGGCCATGCCGGTGACGGGAACGTCCATCTCTGCGTCCTCCGCGGAAACCGGGACAAAACCGTCTGGGAAAAGGAGCTGAATTCCGTAATGCAGAAAATATATTCCGAGGCATACAGGCTCGGCGGAATCGCAAGCGGAGAACATGGAATCGGCGTGACGAAACGTCCGTATTTTCTTCCGAACACCGCGGCTGAAAATCTGGAAATGATGAACAGGATAAAAGACGCGCTGGATCCGTCTCATATACTGAACGACGGAAAATCATACATAAAACAAGACAATGCGAGGCAGAAATGAAGGAACTTTCCAGAAGAACAGAGACTTTTACAGATTCCGTGATAAGGCGGATGACCCGGATTTCAAACAAATACGGTGCGGTGAATCTATCGCAGGGATTTCCGGACTTTGAACCGCCGGAACAGATTCTTAGGCGGCTGGAGGAAGTTGCCCACGAGGATTTCCATCAGTACTCGATAACCTGGGGCGCACAGAATTTCCGAGAGGCGCTGGCTCAGAAACAGAGCAGGTTCATGAACCGCACGATAAATCCGGACACGGAGATTGTCGTGACCTGCGGAAGCACCGAGGCGATGATGGCAGCAATGATGACAGTTGTGAATCCCGGAGACAAGGTTGTCGTGTTCTCGCCATTCTACGAGAATTACGGCGCGGACACGATTCTTTCCGGAGCGGAGCCTGTCTATGTTCCGCTCAGACCGCCGCTGTTCAATTTTGATGAGGAGGAGCTTGAGAACGCATTCCGGCAGAATCCAAAGGCTCTGATTCTCTGCAATCCGTCAAATCCGTGCGGCAAAGTGTTCACCCGCAAGGAACTTGAGACAATCGCATATCTTGCACGGAAATATGACGTCTATGTAATCACGGACGAAGTGTACGAGCATATAATCTACAAACCGAATTCCCACGTGTATTTCTCGGCACTTCCTGGAATGGCGGAACGGACAATCAGCTGCTCGTCCCTGTCAAAAACTTATTCCATCACAGGCTGGAGGCTAGGCTATACGATTGCGCCGCCGGAAATCACGGAACGCATAAAAAAAGTCCACGATTTTCTGACAGTCGGCGCTGCGGCTCCGCTTCAGGAAGCTGTTGTTCCTGGACTGAAATTCGGACAGGAATATTACGATGGACTTCAGGAAAAATACACGCACAAACGGAATCTTTTTCTGCGCGGACTTGATGACATAAAAATAGCGCACACGGAACCTCAGGGCGCGTATTACATTCTGCTTGACATTTCCGAATTCGGATTTGACAGCGACCTTGAATTCTGCGAGGTTCTAGCCCGTGACGTGGGAGTAGGCGCGGTTCCCGGCTCAAGCTTTTTCCGCGAGGATGTGAACAACCTTGTCAGGCTTCATTTTGCCAAAAAGGACGACACCCTGAACGAAGCGTTGAACCGGCTTGCGGAAATAAGAAGAAAAATCCCTCCCAGAAAATGAGAAATTCCGGCACAGACATCGGAACATAAGGCTTTCCGCACGAATCCGCCGTCAGATGCAGTAATCAAAACCGTTGAATTCGCGGTTTTTGGCGGAAAGCTGCTCAAGGGTTATTCCGTCAACAAATGCGTTCACACAGTCTCCGAATTCCTTCCAGAAAAGATCGTTTCCGACGCTGCTTACGGTGTTTCCCTGTACGGAACCTTTCGGAGACAAATCACCTTCCGTCGCACGGAGAATTTCGCCGACTGTATATTCGGACGGTGATTTTGCAAGCCTGTAACCGCCGGTGTTTCCGCGCATTCCGCAGACAAGCCCGGCCTTTGCAAGAACCATAAGAATCTGCTCAAGATATTTTACAGAAAGATTACGGCGATGAGAAAGAAGTTTGAGCGGAACGTATTTTTCCGGATTCTGCTCGACAAGATCCGCCATCACAAGAAGCGCATACTGTCCGCGCGTTGAAATTCTGAACATAAGACGATATTAACAGATTAAACCTACTGAGTAAATAGGAAAAAATAAGAGCTATCATTGTATTACCTATTGACAAAGTAGGTTGTATGATGTATAACATTCTTAAATCCTACTTAAATAGTGGGGAAACAAAACAGACGGAGGTAAATTCATGTCAAATATTTTCACAAGCGCGGACCAGCTCATCGGCCGCACACCGCTTCTTGAGCTTTCAAACATCGAGAAGGAAAAAAATCTGGACGCAAAAATTCTCGCCAAACTTGAATATTTCAATCCGGCAGGCTCAGTCAAGGACAGAATTGCAAAAAACATGATTGACGAGGCTGAAAAATCAGGAAAACTCAAACCTGGCGCGACAATAATTGAACCTACATCCGGAAACACAGGAATCGGATTGGCCTCCGTTGCAGCCGCACGCGGATATAAAATCATCATCGTGATGCCGGAGACAATGTCCGTGGAGCGCCGTCAGATAATGAAAGCCTACGGCGCTGAGCTGGTTCTGACAGAGGGCGCAAAAGGAATGAAAGGCGCAATCGCAAAGGCGGCGGAACTTGCGCAATCAATTCCGGACAGCTTTATTCCCGGCCAGTTCGTTAATCCCGCGAATCCGCAGACTCATTTTGAGACGACAGGTCCTGAAATTTATGCCGACACCGACGGAAAGGTTGACATATTCGTAGCCGGAGTCGGAACCGGCGGAACAGTGACCGGAGTCGGAAAATTCCTGAAATCAAAAAATCCCGCCGTAAAAATCGTCGCAGTGGAACCGGAATCATCCGCCGTGCTTTCGACAGGTGTCGCGGGAAGCCACAAAATTCAGGGAATCGGAGCCGGATTTGTCCCGGATGTGCTCGACACAAAAATCTACGATGAGGTTATCCCCGTATCAAACGACGATGCGTTCGCATACGGAAAACTTGTCGGCCGCAAGGAAGGCGTTCTTGTGGGAATCTCATCCGGCGCGGCTCTGGCGGCGGCCGTAAAACTGGCGCAGCGCCCGGAAAACAGCGGCAAGACCATCGTTGTCCTTTTCCCCGACACCGGCGACCGCTACCTGTCCACACCGCTGTTTCAGGACTGACAGAAACAGAAATACAGGAATTCCTTATGCAAGGCAATACCGTCATCCATACTCATCACCGGCGGTATTGCCTTTTTTCTACCCTCCAGTATAATAGGTAGAACAATGATAGTATCAACAAGAGGCCGATATGCCCTCCGTGTGCTGACCGATTTGGCGGAACACGGAAGCACGGATTTTATTCCGCTCAAGGACATATCGGAACGCCAGGAAATATCCAGAAAATATCTTGAGTCGATAATGACGCTTCTGTCAAAAAACGGTTTTGTTGACGGTGTCCACGGAAAGGGCGGCGGCTACAGACTGAACCGTCCGCCGGAAGAATATAAAATCGGCGAAATTCTGCGGCTTACCGAAGGAACTCTTGCTCCTGTCGCCTGTCTGGAAAAAAACGCCGAGCCTTGCCGACGCGCCCCGGACTGCCGCACGCTTCCGATGTGGACAAAACTCAACGAAATGATAACCGGCTATCTGGACAGCGTTTCGGTGGCCGACCTTATGAGGTGAAAAATGAAATTCACAGCGCAGGAAATGCCACAAAAAGGCGATACAGTCGTAGTAGGAATGTCGGGCGGAGTTGACTCCACGCTCACCGCTTTTCTGCTAAAACAGAGGGGATGCCGGGTAATCGGAGCAACAATGTCGCTCTGGGACGGAAGAATTCCTGAAATAAAAACTGACAAGCCGATCCGGGAGGCCTGCTACGGACCGGGAGAAGAAGAGAACATCGCGGAATGCAGGAAATTCTGTGCTGAACACGGAATTGAATACAGAGTCATCGATGTAAAGGAAACTTACCGCCGGGAAGTCCTTGAATACTTCAAAAACGAATACCGTTCCGGACGCACTCCGAATCCATGCATAAGGTGCAACAGATTCATCAAATTCGGCGCCCTGCTTGAAGGAATAAAAAACGCCGGCATAGACTTCGATTTTTTCTGCACAGGACATTACGCAAAGATTGTCCGCCCGGACGAAGGGATTTTCGGAACGGATCAAAGACCGTTCATGATTGCCGGAGCCGAGGATGTCTCGAAGGATCAGACTTATTTTCTCTACAGAATTCCGTCCGAAATTCTGGCAAAAGTGCGTTTTCCTCTGGCACAGATGAAAAAGAAGGATGTGATGGAGATTGCAAGACAAGCCGGACTGGAGGCCGCAAACCGTACCGAAAGCCAGGATTTTATAGGAGAGGAATATTTCGACATGCTTTTTGCGGACAAGCCGTCCGTGCCCGGAGACATAATAGATCTTGACGGTCATGTTCTTGGCCGGCACAGAGGAATCGAACATTACACGGTCGGACAGCGTCGGGGACTTGGAGTCGCCGTAAACTATCCTGTGTATGTACATTCAATAGACGCAAAAAACAATGTGATTGTCCTTGCACCGAACGACGCGCTTTTTTCCGACGGTCTGATTGCAGACGACTTTGTCTGGGCCGGAAACATAGAACCGGATGCGCCGTTTGACGCGTCTGTAAAAATAAGACTTGCAAGCTGCCCTGCAAAAGCACATATCGAACGGTATGAACCGGCCTGCGGAGAGAAATTCTGCGGAACTCCATGGAAAATAACATTTCTGGAGCCTCAGCGGGCAGTCGCACCGGGACAGTCTGCGGTTCTTTACAATGACGGCGTAATAACCGGCGGAGGAATAATCTGCTCCACTTTCGGACACCGCTGAAAGACGGAATAGCCCCGGAAATTTTCCAAAAACACTTTATGCGATTAAATTTTATCGCTATATTTTACTCATGCAAGATTTATCAGCTAAGGCGCACAGAATCGTGTTCATCTGCACAGTTCTGTTCGTGACTCTTTCGTGCCAATCAACAGCGACAGAGAAAATATCACCCGAAGATTCGGACGGAATTCCGGGAACAGGAATCAGAATTTTTGATCCGGGTTACGGCGCGGAGTTTCCGGAAAACACAAAATTCATTTTTATACGGCTTTATGAGCCTTACTACAGAAACCTTTTTTCAGCCGGACGTTTTCTTGAGCGGTGCATAAACATGATCGAAGTGAATCCCGTAAACGCAAGCCACTCGGCAATCGGATTTTCACTTGAGGACACATTCTACGGGCTTACACACTACGGAAAATATCAGCTTGGAATTGAACAGTGCATGGACACGTCATCAAGTGAATATATGTCCCAGTGTGATCCCGAAAAGTCATTTCAGATAACTTATGCTCTGGCAGTTCCCGCTGAGGAATACGAAAAGGCGCAGAAAATGGTGAATTCCTATCTCTATTCCAGCGAGATACATTATTCGGTGGAGATGAATTTTGCGATTGCGAACTATTCGATAAAGCGCAAATTTTTTACCGCAGACGAACAGAAAAAGCTCGGCGCGGTTCCCCACGAAAAATCCGAAATCCAGGAAAACCAGAATGACTTTGTCTGCTCATCATTCATATCATATATCCTTATAAACAGCACGGAAACGATAAAGAATTTCTTTGAAGAGAAACACCTGGACTACAACTACATAATCCCCACTGATCTGGGAGAACTGCCCGGTGTAACAAAACTTTTCTCGTCAAGCTGGAATGAATACGGAACGGCGGCTGAGGAATTCGCATCAAGAAATCCCGAATTCAGACCATATATTTTGGAATCCTATCTGGAAGCGGACTGACCGGAGGCCGCACAGTTCATTTTTCCGCGACACCCGCACCGAACAGCGCAAAGTCTCCGCGGCACGGATCATCCGGCCAGATTTCACGCAGGGTTTCGGTAAGCGACAGCGCCGTCTTTCTGCCGGCGGACGCCTTCTGAGGCACAAGCCCCAACTTCTGCGCCTCCTGCATGACGTGCACATCAAGCGGAATGACGAGAAGCCGCTGCGGATACCAGTCCCAAAATCCGGCGTCTACGGGAGAATTCCGCCGTACCATCCAGCGCAGGAACATATTGACTCGTTTGTTCGCGCAGTCCTTTCCATGAGGAACAAGCGGGCAGCCGGCAAATTCCGCGCATATCACATCAGGAAGAAAATCCCCTTCCCTGTAAATCCGTCTGAAATATCCGCCCATGGTACCGCCGCTCACAAGAATCCGCCGGAGCGCCACAAAAAGCGAATTCATGTCGGAGTATGAATAGAATCTGTAGAATTTTGAGGAGGAATTTCCGTCCGGAGCGCGGAAATCATCAGAAAATTTTCCGGAGACAAGCCAGCGGCTCATGCCGCCGGACGAATCCGCCATCCCGAAAATCTGTCTGATCTTAGGAATGAACTGTTTTCTGCTGCCGAAAGACAGCATCGCCGCGATAAAACACGCAGGCTCGGCATCAGCCGGTGTGGCGTACCATCTGATGAACTGGCTTGGATCTCCATCGGTGAATTCCGTCACCTCAAATTTCCGGGCCAGTTCGGTGAGTTTCTCCTTTGTTGCGGAAGAAATTTCCATCAGAACGGCCTACGCAAAAAGTTCCGTCGTCTTGAGCCATTCCGCAGCCGCAGCCGCTTCCTTATCAAGAGCGCGGTCATCCTGAACAAACGCGCTGAATTTCCTTACCTCATCATGAACTTTCTTTGTGAACGGCGAGAAATCATCCTTGCCGCAGAGATCAACGGCCTGCATCGCGGCAAGAAGATGTGTTCCGAACTGAAGATATACAAGCTCAATCTGCTCGGCGAATTTCCGGGCGCTGATTGTTCCCATGGAAACCTTGTCCTGATTCAGCGCTTCTGTCGGATGTGATGTAAGGCTTATAGGAAAGCAGTAGCTCATCACCTCGCCGCGGATTGCGGAAATCGTAATCTGAGCCGCCTTGAATCCGAGCCTGAGTCCCGCACGCGGATCATCATCAGCCGTGAACGGAATGAGGTTTTCGGTAAGTCCATTGAATTTTCCGTCGATTATGACTTCCGCCTGCTTGTCCGAAAGATCAGAAATATTCGCAAGTGCGGTTCTCATATAATCGCACGCGGCACAGATGTGCCCGCCGTAGAAATTTCCGGTGTTATAAAGGCGGCCCGCATCAATGTCCACAAGAGGATTGTCATTCGCGGAATTCAGCTCCTCTGTAATCCAGGCGCGCGCAACCTCAAGCGTGTCACGGTAAACTCCGTTGATCTGCGGAGCGCAACGGATTGAGTATCTGTCCTGAATTTTGTTCTCCTGCTTTTTATAGCCTTTTCCGTCAAGAGCCTCTATCTGGCTTTTAAGGAATTCCTCGTATTTGTAGACACGTTTTGAATCCTTGATGATGTTATAGATATATGCGGCGCTGCCGCACTGTCCTTTGTGGTTCTTTATCTCGCTCACCTTGGCGACAAACGGAGTGTCCTTTCCATGTGTGATTTCGGAAGTGACCGCCGTAAGAAAATCAGAAATTTTCGCAAGCCGTTCGGCCTTTTTCCAGGCAAGGCCGGCAACCGCAGTCATCACGGAAGTTCCGTTCATAATCGCGAGACCTTCCTTTGCCTCAAGCGGAAGCGGCTCGATTCCCTCAGCCCTCAGCGCCTCCGCCGCAGGAACGATTTTTCCCTTGTAGTAGACATCACGCTGCCCCATGATCACCGCCCCAAGATACGAAAGCGGTGTAAGATCTCCGGATGCGCCGACAGATCCCAGCTGCGGAATCACAGGAATAATGTCCCTGTTCAAAAGCGTGACAAGCATATCCGCAAGTTCCGGACGTATGGCTGAATGTCCGCCCTTCACGTTGCCGTTCAGCCGGCAGAGCACAACAGCCCTTCCCGTCTCGTGGTCAAATTTTGCGCCGAGACCTATTCCGTGATATGTCACAATATCACGCTGAAGCTCACCCGCCTTCTCGACGCTTATCTGGTTTGCGCATGAATCGCCGAAATCCGTTGTGACTCCATAGGTAGGAACGCCGGTCTTGATATAATCAATCAGGAATTTTCTGGATTTTTCAAGCAGGGCACGGAATGACTTGTCGTCCGGAAGACGGACCTCCTCTTTTTTATAGGCAACATCACAGACATCTTCTATAGAAAGATTCTCGCCGTTAATTGTTTTCATTTTAATATACCTCTTTTTATTGCGGCTTATTTTCCTATAAGCTCTTTGTTTTCTTTTTTACAGGCTCGCAGGTCACATCAACACCAAGCTTCTTGAAAATTTTCCTGTCAACTTCCGAAAGAAGAACCGTCGTGTGAACCTGACAGCCGTTGAGTTTGGGCAGCTGCTCCAATGCAAGCCGGGCGTTTCCATCGTCCACCGAAAGCGTAGCAAGCGTCACAAGAACCTCGTCCGTATGAAGCCTGGGATTGTTTCCACGCAGATATTTTATCTTCATATTCTGAATCGGCTCCACGACAGACTCCGGAATAAGCCGCTCGCTGTGGTCAAGTCCGGCAAGATATTTGACCGCATTCAGTATAAGCGCCGCACTTGTTCCCATCCTGTCCGAAGTCTCGGAGGTGATTAGCGTTCCGTTCTGAAGCTCAATCGCAGCGCATGGAAGTCCGCTTGCGGAAGCACGCTCCTTTGCCGCCACGGTGACCTTTCTGTCTGCCGTAGATATTTTTGACTGGCGCATAAGCAGCTCCAGTTTGTAGACCTCATTCTCGTCACCGCGGTTTTCGGCCAGATTCCCCAGTGCGGTGTAATAACGGCGTATTATCTCCTGACGGCTTGCCTCACGGCAGATTTCGTCATCAATTATGCAGAACCCGGCCATATTAACGCCCATATCCGTGGGCGACTGATACGGATTCTCGCCGAAAATCCCCTCGAAAATCGCATTGAGCACCGGAAAAATCTCGATGTCGCGGTTGTAATTCACCGTTGTCTGACCATAAGCCTCAAGGTGATACGGATCTATCATATTCACGTCATTCAGATCAACAGTTGCGGCTTCATAGGCAAGGTTCACCGGATGTTTAAGGGGAAGGTTCCACACAGGAAATGTCTCATACTTCGCATAACCGGCCTTTATTCCGCGCTTGCTGTCATTGTAAAGCTGGCTGAGGCAGGTTGCCATTTTTCCGCTGCCGGGGCCAGGTGCCGTCACCACGACGAGAGGCCGTGCAGTCTCGATATAATCGTTTTTTCCGAATCCGTCATCGCTGTCTATCAGCCCCACATTTGACGGATAACCTTCAATCGGATAGTGGAAATATGTCTTTATCTGCATTTTCTCAAGCTTCTGCCTAAAAGTGTCCGCCGCAGACTGCCCCTTGTAATGGGTTATGACAACTCCGCTGACCATAAGACCGCGGCTCTGAAATTCATCGCGGAGCCGCAGGACATCCATATCGTAGGTGATGCCCAAATCACCGCGGATCTTGTTTTTTTCTATATCGACTGCGCTTATAACAATTATGATTTCCGCGCAGTCAGCAAGCTGCATAAGCATTTTGAGCTTCGAATCGGGTTCAAAACCGGGAAGAACACGGGAAGCATGATAATCATCAAAAAGCTTTCCTCCGAACTCAAGATAAAGTTTGTCTCCGAATTTATCTATCCGTTCCTTTATGTGCTCCGACTGAATTTTAAGGTACTTCTCGTTGTCAAATCCTTTCTGCATAACGGGATAAAAGTTTAACACTTTTAGCATTTTGGAACAAGCGCAGAGAATCCGAATATGACCGGCCGGAACTTATGCCTCCATATCAATCCGCCAAAGAAAAATCGAAAGCAGGATGTCCGCAGATCGGACAGACAAAACCGTCAGGAAGCTCGTCGCCTTCGTATACATATCCGCATACATTGCAGACCCAGCGTTTCTTTCCGTCGGATTTTGCGGCAGGCTTCGGCTTTACGTTCCTGTGATAAAAGGCGTAAGTCATGGATTCATCGGAATTCAGAACCTTGGATTCCGTGACGGAACAGATGAACATTCCGTGACTTCCAAGCTCCACACACTGAGACACTTTCAGCGACATGAATGAATTTATATACCTGTCAAGAACAACCAAACCGTTCTCAGAACGGAAAAGCGTTTCTCCGGCGAATTTATCAACATCGCGTCCGCTGGAAAATCCGAATTTCTCAAAAACGGAGAACGGAGTCTCAACTGTAAGGCAGTTCACGTTCAGAATTCCTGTTTTCCTTACGGTCTCATACGAATATCCGCGCCGGTTCATGCAGACAGAAACCGCAAGCGGAGAATCCGCGGCCTGAATCACGGTGTTCACAATCATTCCGTTGTCCCTCGTGCCGTCGTTTGTGGTAACAACGTAAAGTCCGTACCCGATGCTGTAAAGAGCCTTTGGATCAGTCATGTCTCCTCCTGTAAAAAGTCAATGAGGAAATATCAATTTCCGATTTGACTTTTTAAGTTGTTTCGTAACAAAGTGAGAAACAACAGTTGATAAGAAAGTTTGCGACGCAAACTTGTGAATAAAAACTTTGACGCCATTTCAGGCAAAGTTTTTATTACATCCTCCTGTAAAAAGTCAAGATTAAAACTTCAGTTTTAGGATTGACTTTTTAAGTTGTTTCGCAACGAAGTGAGAAACAACAGTTGATAAAAAACAAAAAGAATTCCGGCTGAAAACAGCCGGTACAACTCAAATATAACAAATTCCAAAGCGGGCGGCAAAAAAAACGGCACGGAGAGAATTCCCCATGCCGTTCAGTCAGAAATCCGGAATGATGAACTTCCGAATATCAGAGCGGATAATGCACTGCCCCGGAGCAACCTTTGGAATCCGGAGCACCTTGCACTGATCTGCGCAGTTTATTTTGCAATCTTAAGGAATGCGCCTGACGCTCCGTCAAACACATCGTAGAAAATCTGAATTGAAGTTCCCTCCACCGCATCAACAGTAATCGGAACCTCAACAGAAGCCTCGATAAGCTCACCGGCCTTTACATTCTCTGCAAGAACCTTGAATTTTGTGGCATTGTCATTGCTGACAAGATCACGCCACCAGCCAACAGCGGCCGTATTTTCAACAAGCGTGAACATAATCTGCGGAATGTCCCTGTCAGAAGTTCCCTTGTATTTGATTGTAACCGTGTCTCCGGCTTTAGGCAGATCGTTTCCGAATGCTGACGTAAGATCGATTATAGCCTGATAGTTGGCGATGTTTCCGTTGTTGTCAAGATTCGGACCGAGATTGATCAGAGCCGCCGCCTTCTGAAGCTCGATGTCAAAATTCTTCGCACCGCGCGGAGCCACCTCGTTTGATGTGTCGGTTGTCTCCGCAACACGCTCAAAAGTAAGATTTGCGGCCTTTCCGTTCTGTGAACCATAAGCGAGCTGCAGTGTGAGTTTTCCTTTTACAGGTTTGTCAATCACATAGGTGAAGTGACCTTCAAAAGGAACTCCGGCCTTGACATCAACTCCAAATCCCTGATCCTTGTCGGCATCCGCATTCAGAACCGTCCAGTAGTTTGCGGCGGGGCTTGTATCGACAAGATTGCACATAACGAAGTCCAGATCTACGTCAGAAGTCGCCTTATAGTAGACCTCGATTGTATCTCCGGCCTGCGGCTTGTCCGCCTTTATGAATGAAGTGAAGTCCGCATTGTTCTGATAGTCAGATCTGCCTTTCTCGCCGTACTGGTTCGGAAGGAATGAAAATTTAGCTCCGGAATCAATCAGATCAAGAGTATATGTTCTGGGATGAGGAACGGACGGAGTTGTAGCTCCTCCCTTGTTGCCTGAAGCAGCTCCTGTAGAAGCGCATCCTGAAAGAATCATTCCGCAGAGCGCAGCCGCAGCGGAAAATGCAAAAATCTTTTTCATCTAAACCTCCTAATGTTGCATGAAAAGAGAATTATACGATTATAACAGAAAAACACGGAATCATCAAAAGAATTCCGGCTTTTACAGTCTGATTTATTTGCTCCAGATAATTGAATGGATTGTGAACGTGAACGGAGCCGGCGTCGTATTGTTGCATAATGCGACGGCCTTCATGTTTTTGTACAGAGAAAGAGGACTGAAACTGTATGTGTCTCCGTTAAAATAAACAGTCACTTCCTCCTCATCCCATTCGCCCTCGTAGTCGCGGTAACTGTAGCCGATGCAGTTTTTGCCCTGACCGTCAGGTCCTCCGCTTCCGCCCCATGAATTTTCAGCATCTTTTGAAAGTTTTGTCACAAATTTTTTCTGTCCCTCAAAATCTGACGTGACGGTCACTATCATCTGCGTCATATTCTTGAATTTAGGATCATTGTATGGTACGGGAACAAGAATCTGTGAATAGTTGCCAAGATAAGTCACCGTAAGAGAACCGTCATCATTAAGGACAAGAGCGGAATCTTCCTCGCCGGGAGTCGTAATTTTAGAAAGATCCATGACATAGCGGCTGTCATTCTCCTCATAGTTTCCGACTACAACAATTTCCTCCGGTGAGACCGGTTCATCCGCCGCAGAAGTTTTATTTGAAGCGCAGCCGAATGTGATTCCGCACAATACAGCCACAAGACCGGCAGTCATCCAAGATTTTTTCACAACATACCTCCAGAATTTCCGTATTTTTCGATATTTAAAGGATTATATTACAGAATTTTCCAAAATCAAGAATATTTTAAAAATATAGGGAGATTCCTGTATTCAAACGGTTTTCTCTCTGATATTATTTCAACATGAAAATAGAAACAAAATGCCTTCATTCCGGTTATCAGCCGAAAAACGGCGAACCGTGTCAAATCCCGATCGTACAGAGTACGACCTACCGTTTTGATTCGTGCGACCATGTTGCCGCCCTGTTCGACAAGCCGACCGAATTCATGTATTCCAGATTCGCGAATCCGACCTGTGATGCCGTGGAGAAAAAAATAGCGGATCTTGAGGGCGGAGTCGGATGTATGCTGACCTCAAGCGGCCAGGCAGCATCGCTTCTTTCTATTCTGAACTTGTGTTCCGCCGGAGACAGTTTTATCGCCTGTGCCGCAATATACGGCGGCACGGTGAATCTTTTCGGATTCACGCTGAAAAAACTCGGAATCGAATGTATCTGGGTGGATGCAGACGCTTCATACGATGAAATTTGCGCCGCATTCAAGCCGAACACCAAAGCGGTTTTCGGAGAGACAATCGCAAACCCGGCGCTTACGGTCTTTGACTTTGACACCTGGGCAAAGGCGGCTCACGACAAAAATGTTCCTCTCATAATAGACAATACTTTTGCCACGCCGGTTCTGTGCCGTCCGTTCGAGTGGGGTGCGGACATTGTTGTCCATTCCACTACAAAATATCTGGACGGACACGCTGTTCAGGGCGGAGGTGCCATCGTTGACAGCGGAAAGTTCGACTGGGAGAAAGCGCATAAAGCCACCGGTCATTTTGCCGACTTTGTCGAACCGGACGAAAGCTACCACGGACTTGTCTACACAAAGGATTTCGGCAACATGGCATACATTGTCAAGGCAAGGACTCAGCTAATGCGCGATTTCGGCTGCTATATGTCGGCACAGAGCGCATTCTACTTGAATATGGGCCTTGAAACTCTTCCCGTGCGCATGAAACGTTACTGCGAGAATGCGGAGAAGGCCGCGGCACATTTCAGGAAAAGCGGAAAAATAGCATCCGTCTCCTATCCGGGACTTGAAGGAGACAGATATTTTGAACGGGCGAAAAAATATCTTCCGGACGGAACATGCGGAGTAATCACAATAAGCATAAAAGGAGGCCGGGCCGCCGCCGTAAGATTCATGGACGCGCTTAAACTTGCAAGCGACGAGGTTCATGTCGCCGACATAAGAACCTGCGTTCTGCATCCGGCAAGCTCCACACACAGACAGCTTACGGACGAACAGCTTGTCGCGGCCGGAATCGACGGAGGAATGGTCAGATTCAGCTGCGGACTTGAGAACATCGATGACATAATCGAGGACATCGACAGAGGTCTTGCGGCTGTCTGACATAACAGACAGAAGCCGACGCGCGAATCAGCATAAAAATGTAAGCCATGTCCTCCGGACGAATTCCGCGGACATGGCATTTTTCTACAATAGAACACTTTAATTGACAGCATATTTTATCGTCGTTATAATCTGCGTATGGAAGTCATCCTTGGTATACCAGCCGCCGGAGGCACCGGAATCGGAACCGCATTCGTGATTCCAGCTCCCGTAAAACGCGCAATCTCCCAGCATCACATAAAAATAGATGAACTGAACAAAGGATGGAACCGCTTTGAGCTTGCCGTCGAGACAGTAATTCAGGAACTTACCGATCATCTTGAGACGCTTTCGGTTGACTCCAAGAAAGATAAAATACAGCGCGAGGTGTTTGACACTTATATTCTCATGCTCAGCGATCCTGTATTCAAAAAGGAGCTTGAGGATTTTTACCGCAGGGAACTGTTCAACATAGAATATTCCGTTCAGCGCAAGGCGGAGGAATATGCGTCCAAACTCCGCCAGGCAGGAAACTACTACCTTTCAGAACGTGCCCAGGACATAACCGACATTTTCGGGCGCGTTCTTGACGAAATGCTTGACATCCATCCGTTTGACATAACACGTGTCCCGGACGGTTCGGTTATAATGGCCACATCGCTCAGTTCATCTGACACAATCGTGCTCTCAAAACGTAAGATCGCCGGTCTCGCGCTTTCAGAAGGGGGAGTCTCCAGCCACGTAGTGATTCTTGCCCGCAACTACGGAATTCCGACCGTAGTAGGACTTGAGGACATAACAAAAAAAGTCCGGACAGGCGAAACGGTAATCGTAGACGGAAATTCCGCGGAAATTCTTGTGAATCCGGACAGACATACGGTAGATGAATACAAGGTGAAAATACGTGAGGAATTTGAACACAAGCTGTCTCTCAAAAAATTCCTTCATCTTCCGGCGGCGACAAAGGACGGCACAGAATTCAAACTGTACGCAAACATCGGAACTCCGGAAGAAGCCGCGACAGCCCTTGCGGAAGGTGCCGACGGAATCGGGCTTTTCAGAACCGAATTCCTGTTCATGAGCCAGTCCGGAGCATCGCAGAACACATCGGCCCGTTCGGTAAGCGAGGAGACCCAGTTTGAAGCCTACAGATATGTTCTCGAAAAAATGGGTGACAAGCCCGTTACAATCAGAACGCTCGACGCCGGCGGGGACAAGCTCATAAATTCTGTTGACATTCCAGTCCTTACGGAAAAAAATCCGCTTATGGGTCTGCGAGCTGTAAGACTAAGCCTCGCCTGTCCGCAGGTCTTCAAGACACAGCTTCGCGCGCTCTACAGGGCAAGCGTCTACGGAAATCTGAAAATCATGCTTCCGCTGATTACAGGCGTGGATCAGGTGAGACAGTGCATTCAGGCGGTGAACACAGTCAAGGAGGAGCTTAAAAACGAGAATATCCCATTCAAGGATGACGTTCCGCTGGGAATCATGATAGAAACCGCCGCCGCCGCACTGATTTCGGACTGTCTTGCAAAAACAAGCGACTTCTTCTCGCTGGGAACAAACGATCTCACGCAGTACACACTCGGAGTTGACCGGGAGAATCAGCACGTCGCACAGATATACAATGAATTCAGCCTTGCGGTGCTGAGACTGATTCAGATGACGATAACATCCGCCAGAAACGAGGGAATTCCGCTGTCCGTATGCGGAGAAATGGCCGGAAGGGACGACAGCGTGATGGTTCTTGCAGGAATGGGAATCCGCCACCTGAGCATGAGTCCCAAGCTGATCTCCGGCACAAAAGAGCTTCTGTCAAGATTCACAATTCAGGAGCTTGAGGCAATATCCGCAAAACACCTTAACGGATTCTGAAAACGCCGGAACCGTCCGCACGGAGAGTTTTATTCCCCGGCAAGCCAGCCGGAGACTGTTCATTAAGGAAATTTTATGGCAAGAAAAAGAAAACCGGATTTCTCCAAACCGAAACCGGAAACCGAGAAAAATCAGAATGAGACGCAGCAGGAGAAGGAATCTGCGCCGGATGAATTCACGGCTGCTCCGGAAGACATGGAATACGAGGGGCTGCCGACAGTTGTAATCGCAGGAAGACCGAACGTAGGCAAATCGACGCTTTTCAACAGATTTCTGCACAGGCGGCTGGCCATAACCAATCCGACACCGGGCGTAACGCGGGATCCTGTAGAAGCGACGGCTATAATGGACGGAAAACCTGTTCACCTGATTGATACAGGCGGCTACAAACTTCAGCGAGACGTGGGAACGACAGAAGCTGAGCTTGACGGATACGTAGTGGAGCGTTCACTTGAGATGATCCGTCAGGCAGATGTGGTGCTTCTTCTTCTTGAGGCCGGAACAATAACAGGCGAGGACGAGGAGTTCATCCTGAAAATCCGCCCCTACTGGGACAAGGTGATTGCCGCGGTGAACAAAACCGAAGGCGGAAGAAATGAGGACGAGGCGTGGAACTACGCGAGATTCGGATTCAACGCGCTGTTCTTCATCTCCGCGGAACACGGCGACAGAATCAACGAGCTGACCGGCTGCATCGTATCAAAGCTGGATTTCTCGAAAATCAGGGTGATTTCGGAGGAGCGGCCGATAAAAATCGCCATCCTCGGAAAACCGAACACCGGAAAATCCACGCTCTCAAACAGACTTACACATTCAAACGCCTCGATTGTATGCGACTACGCCGGAACAACACGCGATGTCGTGGAGGGAGAATTCTCCTACGGCGGAAGGCATTTCAAGGTGCTGGACACAGCCGGAATCAGAAGAAAAGCAAAGGTGACCGAAGACGTGGAATACTACTCCGTAAACCGCGCGATCAAGACTCTTGACGAATGTGACATTGTGTTTCTTATGGTTGATGCGACTGAAGGCCTTGCCGAACAGGACAAGAAAATCTGTGCGCTCGCATACGAGAAGGGACGCGGAATCATATTCGTGCTGAACAAATGGGACCGGCAGGAACAGGACCGCAGGACATTCAGGAGGGCAAAGGAAAACATAAACATCATGTTCGCCCAGATGGATTTTGCTCCGATCGTCGCCCTTTCCGCGCTTGAGGGCAAGGGAATAAAGGAACTTCTGAATACGGCGATTCAGCTTTACGGTCAGCTTACAAGAAAAATCGACACCGCAAGCCTGAACACCGCACTCAAGGACTGGCTGGACAGATACCCGCCGCCGGCAAGCAAAACCGCACATTTCAAAATACGCTATATGGTTCAGACAAGCGCAAATCCCGTAAATTTCCTGATTTTTGCGACAAGACCGGAAGTCGTTCCGGAAACATACATGACATATCTCAAGAACAGAATCCGCGAAGATCTGGGATATGACCAGATTCCCGTCCAGCTGGAGATGAAGGCCAGCCGGAAAAAATGGCAGGACCGGGACAAAGAATGACATACACAACGGGCGAAGTCGAGGCTCTGACAGGAATAAAGCAGCATATTCTCCGTTATTGGGAAGAAAATATCCCCGGCTTTACTCCAAGAAAGGATTTTACCGGCAGACGCTGCTATTCCCTACGCGAGGTTGAGCTTATTTTCAGACTGAAGCATCTTGTCTATGAAAAAAAATTCACAGTAGAGGGAGCCGGTCAGCAGCTTATAGAAGACGCGGCGGTCATCTCAAAATCCGGCGGAACGCTCAGGCTTATACGGGAACTCAGAAAGGAACTTACGGATTTATACATGGCGGTGAAAGGCAAAAATCCGCCGCGGAAGGAATAAAATGAGGAAAACAGACAGAACCGGATTCCGTATGGGAAAAAACAGAACGGCCGGCAAAAAAACAGGACATCAGAATGTCCCTGCGGAAAGAAGTTTTCAGGAACACGGAAAAACAGTTCCGCACCGGCACCAGGAACAGGCAAATTCATCTCTTTGCGGCAAGGAATCTCTTTTCCAGGATGACAAAATTCCAGCCGATGCCAGAAAAATAATAGAATCATTTGACTCGATAGTTCAGGGAATAAAACCTCTGAACAGCCGCCAGCTGAATTCACTTCCGGAAAACATCAGGAACCTGTCGCATCTGCTGACCGACACGCGCGGAGAACGCAGAATGGGCTACCTGAACGAGAATATAATGCTGTCCGCATACACAAGATATTTCGTCTGGTGGAATCTGGTACGTCTGGTGCGGCTTTTCTCCAATCTTCCGCGCAGCGCATTTCCGGACAGGGACTGCATCTGCCTCGACGCAGGAAGCGGTCCGCTTACCGTGGTGACGGCGCTCTGGCTCGCACGTCCGGAGCTCCGGAATCTGAATCTTGTCTGGTATTGTCTTGATATTTCTCAGAATTCGCTTTCGCTCGGAGAAGACCTGTATCTGTCCGTCGCCGCCAAAACTCCGCCGGCATACACGGAAAACATGGAAACTCCGGATCCGCACTGGAAAATAATCAGGATAAAGGGAAATTTCGGAACAGGAATCAGACAGAAGGCTTCTTTCATCACCTGCGCAAATATGCTGAACGAGGCGGATCAGGCTTCTGACATGCCGCCAGAATTTCAGGCGAAAAAATACTTCTCCCAGTTCATTGAATATGCGGACGCAAATCCTAAATTCCTCCTTGTGGAGCCGGGTGTTCCAAAAGCCGCAAGAACCCTAAGCCTTCTGCGCGGATATTTTATAAAAAACGGCTTCGGAATAACCTCGCCTTGTCCTCACGACGGAGAGTGTCCAATGAACGGATTCAAGGCATTTACAGGCAGCCGCAACAAATGGTGCAACTTCGCATTCTCAACAGAAAATGCTCCGGCAGCGCTGCAGAAACTCTCCTCGGCGGCAAAGCTTCCAAAGGAACGCGCTGTCCTGTCATTCCTTGCAGCGGCAAAACAGGAAAAACATCAGGCTGCTCCGCAAAATGAACTTCCGGTCCGAATCACATCCGATTCAATAAAGCTTCCCGGAAATTCTTCCGGACATTACGCCTGCGGAAAGGACGGCCTCTATCTTGTCTGTGGCGACGGCAGCATAACATCGGGAGACCTGCTGAGAATAATCCCCCAAAAAAATAATTCCGGTGCGGAAAAGGACGGAAAAACCGGAGCCGTCAAATTAATCCTGTAAAGTGTTCCCGATGTACGGACAAGACTTTCCAACAAAAAAGCGGAATCCCAAGTGGAATTTTTCCGCTCAGGATTCCGCCGTTTTTTCTCTTCAGGAAAGAATTCTATTCTGAATCAGACTGATTCAGTTTTCTAGCGCCTGAATTTTTCGGCAAGCTTTTCGGCCGTAAAGCCGAGGTGCTCGGCGACTTTTTTTGCCGGTCCTGACTCGCCGAAACGGTCTATGCAGAAACAGTTGCTGCGGTCCGTAAACTGCAGCCATTCCATGCTGATTCCGGCTTCGGTCGCCACAATGCGGCCTGTTTTTCCTATGATTGCGGCACGGTCACCGTCCGAAAGTCCGGAGAATTTCTTGAGATCAGGAACAGATACAATGCGGATTTTCTTTTCCGGCACGAGTTTTGCGGCATCAATAGCCATGTTAACCTCGGAACCGCTCGCAAGAACCGTAATATCAGGCTCATCTGCTCCATTCTGAACAATATATGCGCCTTTCTCGGCCATATCCTTTTTCCAGTTGGAATCAGCCTTCTCGTATACGGAAAGAGCCTGGCGAGTAAAAGCCATACACACAGGATGATCTTTTGAGGCATAGGCGATTTTCCATGCCTCCATCGACTCCTCAGGGTCTCCGGGGCGGATAACCTGAACATTCGGAATGGCACGGAGCGCAGTCAGAGTCTCAATCGGCTGATGTGTCGGGCCGTCCTCACCGACATAAATCGAATCATGGGTAAAGACATAAATCACCGGAAGCTTCATCAGCGCATTCACCCTGAGAGACGGCCTCAGATAATCGGAGAACACAAGGAACGTTGCACAGAACGGTCTGAGTCCTCCGTGAAGGGCGATTCCGGAGCAGACAGCGGACATGGCGAATTCGCGGATTCCGTACTCGATTGTACGTCCGCGGCGGTTTTCCGGACTGAAAGTTCCCTCATCGCATTTGAACGCGGTTTTGTTGGGTCCCATAAGGTCGGCCGATCCGCCGACAAGATTTCCGTATCTTGCGGCAATCACATTCAGGGCCTTACCGCTGGCATCACGCGTCGCACAGGCATCACCGGGTTTGTAAGCCACATCCGGAACATCAGCCGTCTGTCCGTCCGAATGGAATGCGTCCCACTGTCTGCGGAGGTCTGGATTCTCCTCTGACCATGCGTCGAATTCCGCCTGCCAGTCGGCCTCGGCCTTGGCGCGCTCGGCCTTTCTGTCCTCAAAATATTTATAGGCTTCGGGAAGCACATAGAAATCCTTGTCCTCAGGCAGCCCGAGCTCCTTTTTGGCCGCGACAACACCCTCAGCGCCGAGCGGAGCGCCATGGACATCAGCAGTTCCCTGCTTGGGCGCGCCCTTTCCGATTATGGATTTGAGCATGATAAGTGATGGCTTGTCACTACAGGCTTTAGCCTCATTCACCAGCCTGACAATTCCCTCGACATCATACATATCACCTTTAAGAACCTGCCATCCGTAGGCCTCATAACGTTTTGCGATGTCGTCTGTAAAAGTTATGTCGGTGCTTCCGTCGATACTTATCCTGTTCTCGTCATAAAAAACAATGAGTTTTCCGAGTTTCAGGTGACCGGCAAGAGATGACGCTTCAGATGAGACACCCTCCTGAAGACATCCTTCGCCGACAAGCGAATATGTGTAATGGTCAACAACAGTGTGTTTCGCAGTATTAAATCGTGCCGCAAGCATCTGTTCCGCAACAGCCATACCTACAGCCATTGAGACACCCTGACCAAGCGGTCCGGAAGTATTCTCCACACCGTCCGTATATCCGTACTCCGGATGTCCCGGACATTTAGAACCGACCTGACGGAATGATTTTATGTCATCAAGCGAAACCTTGTAGCCTGCGATATGAAGGATGGAATAAAGCAGCATGGAACCATGTCCGGCCGACAGCATGAACCTGTCCCTGTCCGCCCATTTTGAATCGGCAGGATTGTGCTTCAGAATTTCACCATAAAGTACGGCCGCAGCTTCCGCCGCACCAAGAGGAAGCCCCGGATGACCTGAATTTGCCTTCTGAATTGCATCCATTGAAAGACTGCGTATAGAAAGAGCTACAGCCTCAATTCCTTTTTTGTCCATTTTTTTCTCCCATAAAGCCGTAACCGAAAAACATATCTGCTACGGCCTTTCAGCGTCATCATGATAAAATGAAAACGCACGGTTTATAATAAAATTTGCGACGCAAATTTAAATATCTATCAAATCCGGAACATAAAACCGGGATTCAGAAATTTCAGTCCAGCTCCTTTATCAGATTGAGCAGCTCGGCCTCTCCCGCCTCCGACTCAAGCGCCTTGCGGAACTGAGGTTTTCTGAAAAGTCCGGCAAGAGCCGACAGAATCTTGAGGTGAACCTGCGGATTACAGGTCAGAAGAATGAACATGACATAAACATCTCGCTCATCCGGAGCATTCATGTCAATCGGATGCTTCAGATAAACGACACATATCCTCTGCTCTTCCTCGCTTTTCATAATCGGACTTCTTGCGTGAGGAAGAGCGATTCCATTTCCGACGGCGGTGCTGAGAACTTCTTCCCTTGCACACAGAGCATTATACACATGCTCGGCCGTCATTCCATCAGGCAAATCTATCATCGTACAGACTTTCTGATAAATTTCTTCGGGAGTATTGCCGTCAATGTCTTTTAGAATTCCACCTTTATGAATCAGACCGGCGATGTCCACTTCGTTTTCCATTTATAAAAATCCTCCTGGACTTGTTTTAGTCAACAAATTCAAAACCTTTTGCAGGTGCTGTGTTCAATACGGAAATCAAACTGTCCTTGATGTCGAGGAATGTTTCCTCCATCCCGAAAAGAGAAATTTCTACAGCATCAAGTGGAACCGACGGAAGCAGAGCCTTGTTCTCAATCTCCTCTATCGTTCTGACGGAATGCACAAAAAGCTGGTTCAGAATGACCAGCTCCTGCTGCGGAAAATCATTCAGATCCAGTTCGGAACATCCGACACCGCACATCAGCGCACATACTTGCGTAAAAAGCTCAAGCGTGCGCTTTCTTATAGAAGCGACCGAAAAATCTGCAAAAGAATTGTAATCTTTTGAAAGTATATTATACCGTTTTTGTATGTTCAACAATAGCACACGCCGTTCCGACGCCGGCATATCAAGCTCCGGAGGAAACAGTTTGTCCAGAATTTCCAGCTTCACCTCATCCGAGAATTCACCGTCTCCGGAATAAAGAAAATCCTCCACGAACGCATCGACAAGCGACTGGGAAAATTCAACCGTTATGTTGGAAAGATAAATGCGCGTCGGAAGTCCGCTGTTCCATTCTCCGCAAAAGGGAACATCCTTTCCGGCATACCAAAGCCTGTTCTCGACTCCGTAGACACTGAGTCCGACCTTTTTGGAGCGCTGAAGAAATTCTTCTATTGAACCGCTGTCCGCGGAGCACAGATCAAACAGATTCTCAAGATAAAGGAGAGCCAGCTGACGTTCAATAGAATCCACAGGACCGTTCCGCTCAAATCCCTTGAGAAGCTCCTCCTCAACTTTTGCGTACCATTCCTCCCGCGCTATATCGCTTTCGGAAACGGAATTTCTTGAGGTGTTTCCCTTGAGCACATTCATATCAACCGTATTATCCCCCCAATCCACCACACGGCAGACAATCCTGTCCCCGTAGCTGAATCCGTCGGGAGCAATCCCGTTGAGCGGCCATGAGGTCAGACAAATTTTATTCGGAAGCGAATACTGTACGGAAGAAAGCTTATATTCGGAGTTACCGCTGTCATTGAAAATATACGGAAGGACAAATCCCTCGCCGAAAAGCGCATAAGTGTCAAGCGCAAGGTTCATCGAAAAACTCTGCGCGCGCGGCTCTATTTTTTTTCCGCCGCAAAGAATGTTCACGTGATCCGGCGGAAAATCGGGATTTAGAAACGGCATTCCCCTATGACCGATGATGAAAACTCCCTTGTCAACTTCTTCCTTTGAAGGCTTGAACGTGAAAAGACGGTCCGTAAAAACCGCGGCTCGTGTTATGAATTCATCACCCACAAGAGGAAAAACCTTATCGCAGGTGACAAGAAAATCATAAACAAGGTCAGGAGAAGGCCATGAAAGATATTTTCTTGCGAAGCGGCAGAAATCAGCGGCCTTAAAAGGCATCATCTGATGCTGCAGATAATCATCGAGCAAATAGGAAATATTTAAATCAAAATCCATCTGACTAAAAATAACAATTTATCGCGGACAAAAGGAAATTTCCGCAACGCTCTTCCGCCGCGGAAATTCCATGCCGACGTATAGAAATGTACGGAAAATACGGAACAGATTCCGTCACACAATTCTGACATCAAAAATTTCAGCGCCGCTTCCGTTAAGTATGGATGTCATCTGCTCGATTGTAAGATCCGTCGCCTTAAGGGTGATTCTGCGCTGTCCTGGAACTTTTGACTCCCTTGTCACCACAGAAACGATGTTTCCCTTGAATTCAGCAATCTTCTCCACAATCTTAGCAAATTCTCCCGGCTCATCCGGCTGCCCGAAATTCGCCCTCACACCGCGGTAACGTGCGCCGAACATATCGGTGAACAGCTGGAACAAATCGCTTTCCGTGATTATTCCGACAATAACACCGTCACGCATAACAGGAACACATCCAATCGCACTGTCAACCATAATTCTTGCGACTTCCTCAACAACCTGGTTCTCATCCACGGTAATCACATTTTTTGTCATGAATTTTCTGCAGGTAAGTTTTGAAAGCAGGTAGCTTATCTCGTAAACATCAAGAGTTGTAGCCTCCGACGGAGACACCTTCTGGATGTCATTTTTTGTTATTATTCCGACAAGTTTTTTTGAAGAGTCAAGAACCGGCAGCTTGCTGAATTTATGCTTCATCATCAGCTGTTTAGCTTCGGTGATTGTCATGTCCTCATCTATGCAAACCGGATTTTTTGTCATAACGTCTTTTATAATCATATCAAACCTCCGTCAGAAAACCGGAATCCGAACGGCGGTTCCGGCCGACAACAAACATTATAAACCATTAATGCAAAAAAGCACTAAAATTCGCACGTGTTAGCCGCCAAGATATGCCGACTTGACAGCAGAATCAGTTATAAGTTCCGAGGCTTTTCCGCTCTTTGTGATTTCGCCGGTCTCAAGGATATAGGCACGGTCGGCGATTGACAAGGCCTTGAACGCATTCTGCTCCACAAGAAGAATTGTCGTTCCGTCGGAATTTATCTTGCGGATTATATTGAAAATCTCATCGACAAGTATCGGAGCAAGACCCATCGAAGGCTCATCAAGAAGAAGCAGATCCGGCTGCGCCATCAGCGCGCGTCCCATCGCAAGCATCTGAAGCTCGCCTCCGCTGAGCGTTCCCGAATTCTGGCGGATTCTTTCCTTCAGGCGCGGAAAATACTCAAAAACGCGTTCCATGTCACGTTTTATTCCGGCCTTGTCCCGGCGGAGAAAAGCGCCAAGCTCAAGATTTTCCTTTACAGAAAGATTCTGAAAGATCCTGCGCCCTTCCGGAACCTGAATAAGATGACGGCAGACAATTTTATCGGCAGGAAGATCCGTAATATCCTCACCGCAGAAATTCACGCTGCCGCTTTCCTTTCTGATTATATTTGAAACCGCATGAAGGGTCGTTGTTTTTCCGGCTCCGTTTGAACCGATGAGAGTAATTATCTCGCCCTTCTCCACATTGAACGTGATTCCGCGCAGAGCCTTTATCGCTCCGTAAGACACCGTAAGATCCGTTACCTGTAACATTCTGGCCCCCGTTATATGCTTGCGTCCTGACCGAGATACGCTTTGATTACAAGCGGATTCGACTTTATCTCATCAGGTTTTCCGGATGCAATCACGCGTCCGTAGTCAAGAACCATTATCCGCTCACAGATTCCCATTACAAATTTCATGTCATGTTCAATCAGAAGGACAGTAAGATTGAATTCCTTACGGATAAGCTCAATCATTTCCCGCAGCTCATCTGTCTCCTGCGGATTCATTCCGGCGGCAGGCTCGTCAAGAAGAAGCAGCTTGGGATTTGAGGCAAGCGCACGTACAATCTCCAGTTTGCGCTGTTCTCCATACGGAAGATTTTTGGCATATTCATCACGTTTTCCGCTTATCTTCAGAAAAGCAAGAAGCTCATCGACTCGCTGGCTCATCATCAGCTCGTCGCGCCTGAATTTTCCAGTCCTCAGCAGAACATCAACAGGCGTGACCATTCTTGAATTGTGAAGAGCGATACGGACATTATCCGCAACCGAAAGATTTCCGAACAGTCTGATATTCTGGAACGTTCTTGCGATTCCAAGCCGGTTCAGCTGCGCGGGATTCATCTTATTGGTCACATGAACTTTTTCGTTTCTGTCCCAGAACGAAATCTGACCGGATGTCGGAGTGTAGATTCCGCTGAGCATATTGAAAATTGTGGTCTTTCCGGCACCGTTCGGTCCGATAAGACCGATTAGCTCTCCGTCCTTCAGCTCGCATGAAAAATTGCTGACCGCACAAAGCCCGCCAAAAACAATGGAAATATCGGAAGCCTGAAGAACTGTATTCCTTTCATCTGTCATTTTTCTGCGCCCCCTTCATTTTTTCCAGCCTTTTTAAGACCGGCGAACCATTTTTTTATTCTCGCCGGACAAGTCGGACAGTCATGCACAAAATTCACAAACGAGAATTCCTTGAGTCCAAGAAGTCCCTGCGGACGGAACAGCATCACGACAATCAGAATCACCGGATAAATCAGCAGCCTGAAATTCTGGAGGAAACGCAGGAACTCCTGGAGATAGGTAAGAACAAACGAGGCAAGTACGCTGCCGGTGGTGGAGCCCATTCCTCCTAGAACCACATAAATCAGATAGTCTATGCTTTTCGTGAACGAAGCCTGCTCCGGTTTTACAAATCCGATAAAAGGCGCATAAAGCGCGCCGCCGATTCCGGCGACAAAAGACGCAAGTACAAAACCGAGCATTTTGTAGCGGAAAACCGGAATTCCGGATGAATTCGCCGCAATCTCGTCCTCGCGGACGGCAAGAATCGCACGGCCATAAGTGGAGCGGATGAAATTCTGAATCAGCACAATCAGAACCACAAGCACTCCGATTATCGTAAGATACGCGACGGTAGGATTAAGTGTCAGAATCGTAGGAAACTGCTTTCCGTTCGGTCCGCCGGTCCACTGTTTGAGATTCACCAGAACAACACGGATTATCTCTCCGAAACCGAGCGTGACAATCGCAAGATAATCACCTTCCAGTTTAAGCGTCGGAAAACCTATCAGGAATCCGAAGAATGCTGTTATAAGTCCCGCAATGATAATGCTGAGCGGAAGCGGAATATGGGCATTTGTCGAAAGAAGAATCGTCGAATAGGCGCCTATCGCCATAAATCCGGCCTGACCCAGCGAAAGCTGGCCGGTGATTCCGCAGATTATATTGACGCTGAGCGCCATTATCGCATTTATTCCGGAAAGCGTAAGAATCTGCGCGGTATACGCGTCTATCACGCCGATCTGAATAAGCAACGCCGGAATCACAACCGCGGCTACGGCAAAAATTCCGGGGATAAGCATATTTTTGAATGTGTTGTCTTTCATTTTCTGTAACTCCCCGGATCAGACCTTTACCGTAGTACGCTTGCCGAAAATTCCGGTCGGTTTTACGAGCAGAATTATTATAAGAATTGAGAATGAAATCGCATCGGCAAACTGGGATGAAAGAAATCCTTTTGTAAGCGTTTCGGCGATTCCCAGAATGACACCTCCAAGCATTGACCCCGGGATGGAGCCGATTCCGCCCAGAACAGCCGCAATAAACGCCTTCAGTCCGGGCATATATCCCATCATCGGATCCACCTGCGGATAGGCCGTAGCATAAAGCACACCGCCGGCACCGGCAAGAACCGAACCGATTACAAATGTGACCGCGATTGTCCTGTTCACACTGATTCCCATAAGGCTTGCCGCTTTCATGTCATAAGAAACAGCCTGCATGGATTTTCCGGTTTTTGTGTAGTTCACGATAAAATTCAGGATAATCATCAGAACGGCGGATGATATGATTACAATCAGCTGGAGATTAGATACCGAAACAGCGCCTATGTTGAAATTTTTTACAGGCATTGTCGGATACTGCCTCGGATCCGGACCGACAAAAGGGAGCACGCGCATCACATTCTGAAGAATAAGCTCAACCGCAATGGCCGTAATCAGGGAATTAAGACGCGGAGCATTACGGAGCGGTCTGTACGCAAAACGCTCAATCACCAGGGACAAAAGTCCGCAGACAATCATGGCCGCAAGAAATGCGCAGGCCATTCCGGAAACAGAAGTTCCCATGGCCCTAAGAACAAAATATCCGGCATAGGCTCCGATCATCATGACATCACCGTGCGCGAAATTTATCAGCTTGACGATTCCGTAAACCATTGTATAACCGAGCGCTATCAGCGCATATATGCTGCCCAGCGACAGTCCGTTTATCAGCTGCTGCAGAAACATTGAACCGGTACTCAACTTGACCTCCCGGCAAGAAAATTTACGGTACATTTTATAATAGGGGAAAAATTTAGTAAAGTAATATGAAAAAATTTATAAGCATGAACATTGAATTTCCAAAAGAAAAGCGCTCCGAAAAATGATATACTCCAAGCCTATGGAAATAACGATTTTAGGTTCAGGAACAAGCCACGGAATTCCGGTAATAGCGTGCGGATGCGACGTATGCCGTTCACCGGACAGCCGCGACAAAAGAAACAGATGCGGCGCATACATCACATCAGACAGCGGCATCGGAATTCTTGTTGACATTCCGCCGGAATTCAGATTGCAGGCAATTAAATTCGGCGTAAAAAAAGTTGACGCAGTGCTGCTCACACACAGCCACGCCGACCATCTGCACGGGATAGATGATCTGCGCGTATTCAGCAGCGACAGGCCGAACGATGTGAATCCGGCTTGCGTACAGCCTCCGATTCCAATCCACACCAACAGAAGAACCGCAGAAGACATAAAAATCCGGTTCAGCTATATGTTCAGACACTCCGCGGAAGGCGGCGGACACGCAAACATAATTCCTGTCCCATGCGAAAAACCTTTTATGCTCGGCGGACTCAAAATAACACCGGTTCCATTAATGCACGGACATACGGAAGCCACAGGATGGCTTGTCAGCGAGAAAAAGGAAGACGGAACATCCTTGTCGGCCGCCTATCTTACGGACTGCAGCTTTATCCGCGACGAATCATTTGAAATTATAAAACAGAATTCAGGAATTCTTCGTCACCTTGTGATTGACGGACTCAGAATAAAGCCACATTCAACGCATTTCAGCTTTTCACAGGCGCTTGAGGCCGCAGACAGAATAGGTGCGGAACACACATGGCTGACCCACATATCCCATGCGTCGTCACATCAGGAAATAATCAAATATATAGAAGAAAACATTTCAAAATACAGGAATTTAAGCCGGACAGTAAAGAACGGAGGTTCGGTATCGGCAGCATACGACGGACTTGTCATCAGGACATAAAAACAAAAGGCCGCACGAGAAATCCGTCTCATGCAGCCTTTCATACAATTCAGAAAACAACTGAAAACTATTTGTTCTCAGCGGCAGCTTCCGGCTTTGGAACTGAAACTTTCTTATCAACAAAACCAGAGCGGAGGCAGCGTGTGCAGACATTTATTGTTCTTACTGTGCCGCCGAACTGAGCTTTTACTTTAAGAAGGTTCGGTCTCCATGTTCTGCGTGTATGGTTGTAAGATTTGCTGACCTTATTGCCTGACATCGGAGTTTTTCCACAAACATCGCACATTCTTGACATAATATATACCTACCTTTTTCAGATTACAGATAATAACAGTTCTGACACTATACATGATTCCAGAAACTAAGTCAATACCGGAAAAACAGTGTGCCACGGCACCTAGTTTCCGTGAATTTCCTGAATCTCGCGGATCTTGTCGCGCAGAACGGCCGCCTGCTCATATTCCATTCTGTCGGCACAGTCAGACATCTCTTTCTGTAGTGCGCTGATGAATTTTCTGCGTTCCGACGCATTGAACAGATTCACATTCTTCTCCAGCACGGCTATATCCGCCTTTGTTCCTTCCTCAGCATCATTCTTTTCGTGAACAAGAATATCCTCCACAGCCTTGATGATTGTCCTCGGCGTGATTCCATGCTCGCGGTTGTATGCCTCCTGAATCTCACGGCGATGCTTTGTCTCCTTTATGGCCTCGTCCATGGCGGGACTCAGATGATCCGCGTACATCACAACTTTTCCGTCCGCATTGCGCGCGGCCCGGCCGATAATCTGAATCAGAGAAGTGGCGGAGCGGAGGAAACCGATTTTGTCCGCATCAAGAATCGCAATGAACGAGACTTCCGGAAGATCAATTCCTTCACGAAGAAGATTTATTCCGATAAGCACATCAATATCGCCCATACGCAGTGACTTAAGAATTTCAACGCGCTCGAACGTGTCTATCTCTGAATGAATGTACCTGACCTTGAGATTAAGCTCCGTAAGATAATCGGTCAGATCCTCGGCCATTTTTTTTGTCAACGTCAGGACAAGGCTCCTCTCTTTCCGTGAAATACGTTCCTTTATCTCGCGGTAAATGTCCTCCATCTGCCCCTCGCTCGGACGCACCTCAACTACGGGATCCAGAAGTCCGGTCGGACGGATCAGCTGCTCCACAACCTGAGTGCTCTGCTTTATCTCATCGGGACGCGGAGTCGCCGTAACATAAATCACCTGGTTCATCTTGGCGTCAAACTCGTCCTTTTTAAGCGGACGGTTATCAAGGGCGCTGGGCAGTCTGAATCCGAAATCTATCAGACTCTGCTTGCGGCTGCGGTCACCTTCGTACATAGCGCCAATCTGGGGCACGGTCACATGCGCCTCGTCTATCATGCAAAGAAAATCATCCGGAAAATAATGAAGCAATGTAGCAGGAGGCTCGCCGGATCTGCGCCCGCTTATCGGCCCCGAATAATTCTCTATGCCCGGACAGGTTCCCATCTCCTTGAGCATCTCAATATCATAAGTAGTGCGGGTTTTCAGACGCTCCGCCTCAAGCATCTTTCCTCCGGCCCGCAGTTCCTCCACCCTGCTCTCCATTTCCGCCTGAATTCTGTCTGTCGCCTCAACAAGCCTGTCCTGCGGAACCACAAAATGCTTTGCCGGATAAAACACGGTCTCATCAAGCTCCCCGACGGTGGAACGGTCAAGAACGTTGAAGCGGCGGATTCTGGTAACCTCATCCCACTCAAGCTCAACCCGATACGCCTCATCGGTTTCCATATATGGCGGAAAAACTTCTATAACGTCACCGTGAATCCTGAAATTTCCGCGGTCAAGGACAGCATCATTTCTTGTATACTGAAGAGAAGTAAGCTGAGAGGCAAGTTTCTTAACATCAAGAAGCTGACCTTTCTCAACATGAATTCTCATCTCCTTGTAAAGATCGGGCATTCCAAGACCATATATGCAGGATACGGTCGCCACGACAATCACATCCCTGCGCTCCATCAGACTGTAGGTGGCAGCAAGGCGGAGCCTGTCAATCTCACGGTTTATGTCGCAGTCCTTTTCTATATACAAATCGCGCGCGGCCACATACGCCTCAGGCTGGTAATAATCATAATACGAGACAAAATATTCCACCGCGTTGTCAGGAAAAAACGACTTGAATTCACGGAAAAGCTGTGCTGAAAGCGTCTTGTTGTGGCTGATTATTAGCGTGGGACGCTGCACCCTCTCTATGATTTTCGCCATCGTAAAAGTTTTTCCGCTTCCCGTGACGCCTTTAAGCGTCTGGAATTTGTCTCCGCGTAGAAAGCCTTCGGACAGTTTCTCGATGGCCTGTCCCTGATCTCCGCCCGGCTCAAAAGGTGAAACGACATGAAATTTCCGCATTGAATTTTATCTCCGAAAACTGAAATTCTCCCCATGCGGAAAGAATATCAGTTGCGACGAATTTTTTCCATAATGTGCAGGATTTTTCACAATGATTCAGGATGACAAAAGGAAGAGAAAGCGGCCGGAGACACATTCCTGACCGCCATTGCTGTTCCGGGAAAATTCATCATTATCCGGCTGAACCGGATAATGACAACCGGCGATTATTTTTCGGTAAGCTTGCCGTCACGGAAAATCATATTCGCCTGGGAAACATATTCTTCGGGAACGGTGATTCCGCATTTTGCGGCCGCATCCAAATCAATCAGCAGGTCACTGTCGGAAGGCTCCGTCATAAAGCGGACAGGCATATCGGCCGGCTTGGATCCGTTCAGAATCGCCACAACCATTTCGCCGGTGGCACGGCCGGCCTTGTAATAGTTGAATCCGCTCGCCATAAAAATTCCGCCGTCCTTCGCAGCCGTCACATCACCCGAAAAAATCGGTTTTCCGGCCTTTCCGAAAACATCCACAAGCGACGCAATCGCACTGAAAACCGTATTGTCGGTGGTGAGATAAATTCCGTCAACACGTCCGACAATCGTATCGGCGGCCTGTTTCACCTCGGACGACTGCGTAATCGCCTGGGTCACAAGCTTAAGCCCGGCCTCACGGCAGCCCTGCTCCACCAGCGCAAGCGAAGACACGGAATTCGCCTCGTTGCTCGTGTAGATATATCCGAGCGTCTTAAGCCTGGCAATCTGCGCGAACAGTTTTATGTGCTCAACCGTAGGAATCGCATCGCTCATTCCGGTCACATTGTTCTTTCCATGCGCAACCGTATCAACAAGTCCTGCCCCTACAGGATCCGTGACCGTTCCGAACACAACAGGAATATCCTTGAGTGTGGACGCAAGCGCGACCGCAACAGGAGTCGCAATTCCAACCGCAACATCGACTTTACGCGTCTTGTACTGATTCGCAATCTGAACGGCCGTATTCGGATCTCCGTTCGCATTCTGAAGATCAAAATCCGCCTTTATTCCGGACTCATTCACGACATCCATCACGCCGCGCTCAATATCATCAAGAGCCGGATGCTGAACAATTTTTGCGATTCCGATTCTGACTTTTTTTGACTTCCGCTCCTTTGGCTTTGCGGAGACAGCAGAGAAACACACTGAAAACGCTATAATCAGAGCAACAATTTTTTTCATTCTTACACCTCGCTTCTATGTTACTTTATACAGTAACATCTTTGATACTATAAACAGAAACACCGCTTGTGTCAACAGATTTACGGAAAAATTTCGCCGGGGTAAAAAAAATCCCGCGGAACAGGCGGGATTCAGAAAAAGCAAATTTTCTTTCGGCTCAGATGTCCGTCCGGATTTTTCCGGCAAGAATGCAAAGTCCCTCCACAATGACCTCATGCTCCTGAGGTGCGATTCTTTCATAAAGTGAATCCGGTGTGTCACCTGACAGAACCGGAACTTTCCTCTGAACAAGAATTTCTCCGGTGTCGCAGCCGGAATCAACAAGATGAACGGTACATCCGCTTTCTTTCTCGCCGGCGGCGATTACAGCCTCATGAACATGATGTCCCCACATTCCGACACCGCCGAATTTCGGAAGAAGCGCCGGGTGCAGATTTATAATACGCCCGGCATAATGTGTCAGAATTTCACCGGAAAGAACTGTCAGCCAGCCGGCCTGAACGACAGCCTGAACACCGGCCCCGTCACAGACAGCAAGAACCGCATCTGAAACGGCAAGCCGCTTCTCATCGCGGGTGGCTGATTTTGCAGTCTCCGCCCCCATAACGGAATATGGACTCGTGACATAACAAGGGATTCCGGCCATTTCCGCCCGTTCCAGTGCGAACGCATTCTTGTGGTCACTTATCACTGCGACAATCTCATAAGGACAGGAACCATTCCCCGCCTGAAAATCAATCAGCGCCTGGAGATTGGTTCCTCCGCCGGAAACAAGAACCGCAGTTCTAACCTTCTGCATAAATCAGTCCTCAAAAATTACAGCATCACGCTGACCTTTAACTTCTCCGGATGCAAGCGCTGTCCGTCCGATTCTGTATGCCTTCATGTCGGGAATTCCGGGCTTTGAATACTTGTGCGCATTCTGATTGAACATATCGATTATCGCATCCGCATCGGAAGCCTTTACGTCAAGAACAAAACCGATTCCCATATTAAAAGTGTTGTAAACAGAATCAAGATCGGCGCCACGGCGAATCAGCTCGCCAAAAACCGGCGGGATATCCCAACTTGCGCGCCTTATTACGGAGACAAGCTGTTTTTTTCCGTCCTTCGCCTTTGGATACATACGGGGAATGTTCTCGAAGAATCCGCCGCCCGTGACATGAACCATTCCGTGAACCGACCCGCGGAATTTTCCAAGAACCTCCATCACCGGTCTGACGTAAATTCTTGTTGGCGTAAGAAGAACTTCTCCGATTGTTTTTCCGGTTGCGGCGCCGTTTTCGGTGAACGGCTCGTTAAAATCCGTGACAAGTTTTCTCACAAGTGAAAATCCGTTTGAATGTACGCCGGTCGAAGAAAGCCCGATCAGAACATCACCTTCCTGTATTCCGGCTCCGGTAATCATGTCATCCCTGTCTCCGACACCGACCGCGAATCCCGCAAGGTCATATTTTCCGTCATCGTAGAATCCGGGCATCTCGGCAGTCTCTCCGCCAAGAAGCGCGCATCCGGAATCGACACATCCGTCGGCAACTCCTTTTACGAGTTCCGCCGCGACCTCGGCCTCAAGCTTTCCGCATGCGACATAATCAAGAAAGAAAAGGGGCTGCGTGCCCGAACAGAGAATATCGTTTACACTCATGGCGACACAGTCAATTCCGACAGTGTCATATTTTTTCATCTGAAACGCAATGTCCAGTTTTGTTCCGACTCCATCCGTTCCGCTCACCATCACAGGATTTTTAAGCCCCTTCGGAACCGCGAACATTCCGTTGAAGCTTCCCAAATCCGTAAGCAGCCCCGGAACCACCGTCCGTCTGGCGTGTTCCTTATATTTATTAACCGCACGGTAGCCTTCCTCTACATCAACACCGGCTTCTTTGTAATCTGCCATAATCACCTCTGTTATTTTATAAAATGAAAACCTCAATTATTGTGCATCGGAACAGACATTGGGTATTCACCCGTAAAACATCCCTTGCAGTAGCCGAACTGACTGCTGTTGCATGAACGTAAAGCTTCCAACATTCCGTCGGCGCTTATGAATGCAAGCGAGTCAGCTCCGATTTCCGCCCTGATCTGCTCGACATCATGCTCGGATGAGATAAGCTCCGCGCGGCTCGGCGTGTCGATTCCAAAATAGCACGGAAATTTCACCGGCGGACTGGAGACACGGAAATGAACTTCCTTCGCACCAGCTCTCCGGAGAATCTGTACAAGCCTGCGGCTTGTTGTTCCGCGGACAATCGAATCATCAATCACGACAACACGTTTTCCGTCCAGCTCGCTTCTGAGCGCATTCAGCTTGACAAAAACCATGTTCTCGCGCTCCTGCTGAGTCGGCGCTATGAATGTCCGCCCGACATATTTGTTCTTCACAATTCCCATGGCATAAGGGATTCCGCTTTCACGGGAATATCCCAATGCGGCACCGATTCCGCTGTCAGGAACACCCATCACGACATCGGCAGGAACACCGCTTTCGCGCGCAAGGACGGCTCCCATTTTAAGCCGCGCGGTCTGAACAGGAATTCCGTCAATTATCGAATCCGGCCGCGCAAAATATATGTACTCAAAAATACATGAACGTTTTGAAGTCTTCTCTCCGAATTCAAATGAGACAACGCCGTCAGAATTTATTATAACAATCTCGCCGGGCTTTATGTCGCGGACAAAAGTTCCGTTGGCCGCATCAATGGCGCAGCTCTCGCTGGCAAGAATCCATCCGTTATCCAGTTTGCCAAGGCAGAGAGGACGGATTCCGTTCGGATCCCGTGCGCCTATAAGACATTTGTCGGTCATTATGCAGAGCGCATACGAACCTTTTATCATCTGGATCGTATCGGTAAGCGCACGTTCCAACCCCTTGCGGTAATTCTTTGCGACAAGCTTCACAATGACTTCCGTATCGCTTGTGGAACTGAACGTAGCTCCGGTCTCCTCAAGCATCTCGCGCAGCTGCTCATAATTCACAAGCTGTCCGTTGTGCGCAAGCGCAACTCCGCCGAGCTTGAATCTGTTCACCATCGGCTGAGCGTTTTCAAGCGAACATCCGCCGGCCGTAGAATAACGCACATGACCTACAGAAATATTTCCGGTAAGCCTTGAAAGATTTTCGGGGGTAAAAACATCGGCGACAAGTCCCATCGCCTTGTGAACCTTTATTTCGGTTCCGTCTGAAACAGCGATTCCGGCGCTTTCCTGACCACGATGCTGAAGCGCATAAAGTCCGTAATAGGAGAGCGTGGCTGCGCTCATGGATTTTCCGTCAGCACAGGCGGAATCAAGAAAAACGCCGACAACGCCGCATTTGTCGCGAAGAGAGTCACCTTCCATTATAGTTCGACTCCATTTCCGCCGTCGGAAAGCGCTTTTTCCGCAAGATTTTTTCTGAATTCGACAAGTTTTTTCTTCAGCTCAGGATATTTTACAGCAAGAATCTGAACGGCAAGATAACCGGCATTTTTAGCGTTTCCGATTCCTACGGTTGCTACAGGAATCTGCGGCGGCATCTGCACGACAGAAAGAAGCGCATCCATACCGCCAAGTCCGTTGGATTTTTCGGAGACACATTCAAGAGGAACACCGATGACAGGAAGAACCGTCATCCCGGCGATAACACCGGGAAGAGCGGCGGCAAGTCCGGCTCCAGCGATTATCACCTCGCAGCCATCCGACTCGACCTCAAGAACAGTCTTGCGGAGAAGCTCGCCGGCTCTATGTGCAGAAATTATGTAGGCTTTATATTCAACACCGAATTCACGGAGAATTTCGGCTGATTTTTTCATTTTTTCTGTATCTGACTTTGATCCGAAAAATATAGCTGCTTTCATATCAAGGTTATACCATAAACAGAACGGACTTACAAGCGAACGGAAATTCCGTCCGCCAAGTCCGATTGTCCTGTCTTGTTCCGGAAAACGATTACAACAAAAGCGCCGTCTGTGTTTTATTAATGATGGAACAACCTGATTCCAGTGAACGCCATTGCCATTCCGTAGTTGTCTGCGGTCTGGATTACCTGGTCGTCGCGGACTGAGCCACCTGGCTGGGCAACAACTGTTACGCCAGATTTTCTTGCGCGCTCAATGTTGTCTCCGAACGGGAAGAATGCGTCTGAGCCGATTGCAACATCTGTGTTTTTGTCGAGCCATGCGCGTTTTTCTTCGCGTGTGAAAACAGCCGGTTTTGTCTTGAAGAATTTCTGCCATTTTCCTTCCGCAAGAACGTCCTCGTATTCCTCGCCGATGTATACATCGATTGTGTTATCGCGGTCTGCGCGTCTGATTCCGTCAACAAATTCAAGTCCGAGAACCTGCGGACTTTGGCGCAACCACCAGTTGTCCGCTTTTTGACCGGCAAGTCGGGTGCAGTGAACACGGCTCTGCTGACCGGCTCCAATTCCGATTGCCTGGCCGTCTTTTACGTAGCAGACTGAATTTGACTGAGTGTATTTTAAGATTATCAGCGAAATAACAAGATTCATTTTGTCTTCTTCGCTCATGTTCTTGTTTTTTGTAACGATATTTGAAAGGCAGCTTTCGTCGATTTTAAGGAAGTTGTGTCCCTGTTCAAATGTAACGCCAAAAACCTGCTTTTTTTCAAGTGCGGCAGGAACATAGTTTGAATCAATCTGAATTATGCAGTAATTTCCGTTTTTCTTTGCCTTTAAGATTTCCAATGCTTTTTCTGTGTAGCCCGGCGCGATGATTCCGTCTGAAACTTCTTTCTTTATAAGAAGGGCTGTCGCCTCGTCACATTCGTCTGAAAGGGAGATAAAATCGCCAAAGCTTGACATTCTGTCCGCTCCGCGTGCGCGTGCATAAGCACAAGCCAAAGGTGAAAGCTCAACGCCATCTGTAAAATAAATTTTCTTCAAAGTATCTGAAAGAGGTTTTCCAACAGCTGCTCCTGCCGGTGAAACGTGCTTAAAAGATGTTGCAGCAGGAAGTCCGGTTGCTTCCTTTAATTCCTTTACAAGCTGCCATCCGTTCAAAGCGTCAAGCAAATTAATATATCCGGGTTTTCCGTTTAAAACTGTGATTGGCAAATCAGTTCCGTCTTCCATAAAAACCCTTGCCGGCTTCTGGTTCGGGTTGCATCCATATTTTAATTGTAGTTCGTTCATGAGGTCAGATTAAAACAAATCATTCGTTTTTACAAGAACAGGAAAAACAGACGCGCCGTGAGTGACAAACATGACGCGCTGCTTTATATTTATGGAACGATGTCTTTCAAAAAGCAGGCTCTTTTTTTTATCATAATCATGAATTTCGTGATTTTTTCCGCGGCGGCCGAACCGGAAAACAACGTGACCCAAAGCACACTTGAGAACGGACTTACGCTTTTTGTGCTGGAGGACAATTCCATCCCGACAATCAGAATTGAATTTGCGGTCAAAGCCGGACTCTCGGCGCAGTCGGAGGAAGACGCAGGATTTTTTCCGCTCTACACGCGCATAACGGAAAATTCGGCGGCCGGTTTTGAATTCTCCGAAGCGGTCTGTGGAACAGGCTCATCACGATACGTTATTTTTACAACAACGGCGGATTTTCAGAGTGTGATGAATTCCCTTTCAGTCCTTATGTTTTCTCCGAAATTCAGCAACGAGACAATCTCCGCCTGTCTGAATGAGATGAAAGCACAGATTGAAGAGGAATCCGCATCCGTCTCCGGATTTATAAATTCCAGCATCGATGCAAGGATTCATTCCGCCGCACCGTGGCAATATTTATCCGGAGTCTCGCCTGCGGTCTTCAGAAAATCCACGCTACGGCAGACACGCGCAAAACTTGCAGGAATCAGCGCCAGATGGTACATTCCCCAAAATTCCGCAGTTTTTATCAGCGGGAACATCAGCAATGAATCAGCAGCCGAAATAACGGAACTGACTTTCGGAAAATTTCAGACATCTGCCAGAACTCCGGTGTACAAAAAATCCACCGGCACAAACCCGCAGCGGAAATTCATACTTCATCACAGGGAAATATCATCCGAAATATCACAGATTGCGGTTCAGTTCACTTCACTTGACAGAAACGAAGCCGGACTTGCCGCGGAAATTCTGAACAGCGACAGCTCCAAACTTAAACAGCGGCTGCTTGATGAAGAAATCCTGAACATTCCCGGCGGCGAATATATAAATGCGATGGCAACGGATGACGGCTTAAATTCAAGGCTGATTGTACAGGCACTTTTCCAACCGCCGCCGAAGTCGTCAGAAAAATCCGCCTTATTCCAACAGTGCACAAAATTCATGGAAATTCTTGCAGAAACCGCACCGTCCTTTTCCGCGGAAGAATATATCGGAGCACAGAAAAGACTTGTCGCCGCGGCGGAAAAATATTCGGAAAACAGCGCCTCCTATATGAAAAATCTGTCAGAATTCTGGGCGGATTCGGAGCAGTTTCTGCCGCAGAACAATATTTCAGAAAGCAGAATCGCGCCCCATTCCGGAACCGCAGCAGAAATGTCGGAGCAGAAGTATGTCATCCTGCAGATTCAGCCCGACAGGGTGCGCAATGCCATTATGGCGGAAGAACCGTTTGTGTTCATGATGATGAATTCCAAGAGTTTTGCATCCGAAAAAAAGAAATTCATTCAAAACGGCTTCTCTGAAGTCTCAGAGAAAAATTCCGCCTGGTACCTGAACGGAACAAAAGGCGACAGAAACGTAAATTCAACCGCAGGGGAAAATGAACCCGACGGAAAACCGGAGCTGTTCCGGGAATACGGAAATTCTCTCCCTGAAAAATCGGTTCTTTCAAACGGTATTCCGGTATTCGCGGCGAAAAACACGAATTCATCGGGAATCACGCTGGCTATCAGAATAGCGGGCGGCGAACCGGATGCACCGGAAGAAAACGGACTTGCGGAAGTCATGGCAAACCTTGTCGCCGGCGGAATCAGAACGGAGAACGGGCGGCTCATAAAAAACGGAATGATTCTAGGAAATCCGGCCGTAAACTCGCAGACCGGAACAAAATCTTCATATATAACCGTTGAATTCATAAAGGAGGATTTTGAGGCCTGCATGACGGCGGCGGCAGACTCGATTGTTCTTGGGGAAATCAAGCCTTCCGCCGCAGACCGGGCCGTATCCGCACGGCGCTACAAAAAGCGTATGCACAACGGAAGCGCGGTGAACCAGCTTTATGCCGCGGCGATAAAAAACATCTTCGGCGACGGCGGCCTTTACAGGATTTTTGAGACGGAAAACGAGATTCTTCAGACAATAAACTACAACAGAATTCTTGAGGAATATCAGAATTTTCTTGACCCGGCACGCTATTCGCTGATTCTCTGCGGAAATTTTCCGGAAAACTACATCGGAACGCTGGAGAAAACTTTCGGCCGGAAAATGATTCCTTCCGCTACGGAAAATTCATTTAAGGACAGCCCGATTCAGGAAAATACAGGAAATTCTCAGGAGGGACAGAAACTTCCGCGGCTTCAGGTAAAAATCCAACATACATTTCTGACCGACATTCCGGCAGAACAGGCGGGACCGATGCCGCAGATTCTGATTCCCACAACCGAATTCCGCGATCCTGTCATCTATATGCTGAAAGCACCGAAGAGCGGAACAAGGGAGGCGGCGCTTTTTGATGCCGTAACGCTTCTTTTAAAAGCGGAAATCGGGAGGGAAATTCTGTCGGTAAAGAGGCTGTCCGGAATTTCGGTGGACTTAAAACCTGCGACAGAAGAGATTCCGTATACGGCGCTGGTTCTCTGGAATGTGCGCCACACGGCCGAGGCGGATGCGGCGTTCGGGCGGAGCGTCAGGAAAATCCGTCAGCTTCTGTCGTCTTCAGGAACGGCAGCCGCCATTACGGAAAAAATAAAATCGGAATGGATACTTTATGAATTCGGAGAACAGACAGGCAACACAAAAAATGCGGAGATGATTATGAAAGGGCTTGAATTGGAGATTCCGAAGCCGGATTTTTTCATCGAGGAATACAAGAGCATTACAGGAGCATCGGCGGAAGAATTTCTTGCCGTCATGGAGGAAATTCCTGAAATTCCGGCGTTCAGAATTTATTCGGCCGACTCAAAAAAATGAACTCCGGAAAACGCGTCATTCCGTGCCGTTCTCGCGGTTCAACTGCTCTATTTTCTGAAAAATTCTCTTTGAGATTCCGCTCATCGTGTAGATAAGAATCATCGGACCGATTATGATTCCGGCAAGCATCATCCATCTGTTCCAGCAGAACACGCATATTTCAAGCGCGATTATAAAAACAAGGAACAATGTTCTTCCGAAATAGCGGAAACTGATGCTGAAAGAATTTTTTATCGTATTTTTGATGGAATTCTCATAACGGGCAATCAGCGGAAATGAATATAGAAGCGAAAAAATGACGACCGCAGTGGAAAGAATCGCCGCAAGAATCAGAAGAAAGGACGTATCCTCCATTTTTGTGACAAACTGCCATTCAATATAAAGCGCGTAGACGGCCACAACCGTAATCAGCCAGAGAATTGTTCCCTGTCTGAAATTCGCCTTGAACGCCCTTACAAAACTTTTTCCGACATAGCCTTCCTCGTCATCAACCATCTTAAGCGTGACATAACAGGCGGCGGCGGTCGAGGCTCCGACGGTCACAAGAGGGATACTGAACAAAAGCCAAAGGAAATTCAGCCAGATCACATCAACAAGCCTTCCCATAAATTTGAAAAAACCGCTGTTCATATTGAAAAAGCCCATGAAAATCTCCAGAAAACATAATATAAAAAAACTGCCGGATGACAACAGCCACCCGGCAGTATGGAATATACCGGACAAATGAGCGGACACTTCTGCCCTATCAGAATCTTGTCCGGCCGCACATTTATCAATATCTAAACTACGTGCGCCTGAGCAGAACTATTTTTTTCCCACCGCGGCTTTTTCTGCGGCGGCGCGGCGTTCTGCCTCTTTGTAATAGAATTTGTTGACCTCGTCGTATCCGTAAGCCTTTGCATCAGCAATCATCTTTGAGACGACAGAATCATACTCGGCGTCTGTCTTAGCATAAATCGCGTTCCATGTTCCGTTCTTTATACATTCCTTAACCTGATTATCCTGAAGCTCCAGCTCTTTCGGCATACTGTTGGCAGCATACAGAGAACCCGGTATGACAAAGTAGTTTGTGCTCTGCATATATTTGTCCGGAGTTGAGGCATTTGCCCATTCACGCCATTTTCTCTCGATTTCGGTCTTTGCAGGAACCTGCTCTGATTCCCAGAAGTATCTGTTGTAGACTTCGCCGTCAGTAAGAGGATTCTTGCAGTCAAGTGTCCAGGTAGTGTTGTTAATCTGGAACGCACCGTCGTGGTAAGTTCCTTTGTAAGGAGCCGGCATCTCGGTGTTGTTCTGATCAGCAAGAGCCTTCTTTCCGAATTCCGTCAGATAGGATTTTCCTTTCTTGATTTCCCAGATAACGCCTTCAGGACCATACTGACATGTCAGGAAGCCTTTAGGTGTACAGAACCAGTTGAGAATCGCCATACAAAGCTCTGGATAGGCGGTCTTTGATCCGATTGTCCATACACGGTTTCCGCCGTAGACGCTCTGTCCGTATACCGCCGCACGTGCCTTTGCAGGAGCAACCGGGAACATTCCCTTTCCTGCATTCAGATGAGACTCTGAATTGTATGTGCCGCTTGCCATCCAGTTGAAGATGTTCCAGAAAGCGGTTCCGTTCTGGTAGTCCTCGCTCATTCCGTTGTATTTCTGAGTAAGAGAATCCGGATCTACAAGACCTTTTTGATTCAGCTTGTTCAGAAATTTGAGGCAGTAGAGGTAAGGACTTCCCTCTTTCAGACATTCGACATATTTTCCTGTCTCGCTGTCAAAATGTCCGTAACCGAACTCATCATATCCGAAATAAGCCGTAGCAAGAGCCTTCACATACATGACCATGTTTCCGTCCCAATCATTGAACAGAGAAACACCGTAAGTTGTCTTGCCGTTGTCTCCCTTAGGACAGACTTCCTTCATCTTTGCAAGGACATCAATCATGTCATAAAGGTCATCGATTCTAGGCTTTCCGATCTGCTCGTACAAATCAAAACGCAGATCCCATGTATACATGAACTGCTGGATGTCTTTTGCGGATGTTGACACACCGAATCCGAATCCGTGCAGCTTTTTGTCTTTATTGACCATGAATTTGTTGTTCTGGAGAGCCATCTTCATGTTGGCGTTGATGTACGGTCCCCAAGTCTGGAGAAGCTTGTCCTCCTCCCAGTCGGCAAGAAGTCCCTTCTTAATCGCATCCTGATATTTCTGCGTATTGTCACCCCAGACAACAATATCACCGAGGTTTCCGGCTTCCATACGGGTCTGATACGCTCCGCCCACATCCGGAATGATATTGAGTCTTACATTGAATTTCTCAAGCATTATGTCCGCAAACCATCCGGTCTGAATTCCGGAATAGTTCGCAAGCTGGGAGAAAACATCAAGAGTTACCGTCTGTTTGGGTCTGATTTTTTTGATGTTGCCTTCTTCTTTTGGTGCGGCAGTAAGCACACCGGAAGCCATAACAGCCATTCCCATGACTGCCGCAATTACTTTTGTACGTTTCATTTTTCCTCCTAATTCTTGGTATGAACGTAATTAAAACAAATTCATCTCGGATCTGACCGGGCTTGCATACGGAAAAGAATCCGCACAAGCGCGATCCGTCAACCTTTTACGGCACCGAGCATAAGTCCCTTTACAAAATATTTCTGCATAAAAGGATAGACACAGAGAATCGGAATGGCGGTGACCATAGCGACCGTATACTGAATTGATTTTGTGTTCAGCATCTCCATGCGCTGGGCTTCAGAAAGACCTGTCACCGAAGTTCCCATTGAAGCTGCAAGATTGCTTGACTGGTTCAGATAGATGTAAAGACGTTCCTGAAGAGTCTTGAGATGCGGTGCGCTGGACATAAGAATCAGTGAATCCTGGAATGAATTCCAGTGTCCCACGGCAGCCCAGATTGCGATTGTCGCAAGAATCGGCTTGCTGAGCGGCCACACAATCTTTATAAAAATCGTCCAGTATGAGGCACCGTCGATGGCCGCACTTTCCTGCAGCTCAGCCGGAATGGACTCGATGTAAGTCTTGACCATTATGATATTGTAGACATTCACGATTCCTGGAATTATGTATGCAAGGAAATTGTTCGTAAGTCCGAGCATCTGCATTGTCGTGAACCAAGGAATCAGTCCGGCGCTGAAATACATCGTCACAATCATAAAGCGGTAGCAGAGTTTTCTGTGCCACATTTCGGTTTTTGTGACAAGATAACCGACAAAACCGGAAGCCGCAGTTGTCGTTATTGTTCCGATTACAGTTCTTGCGACAGTCACGATAAACGCGCTTCCCAAATCATGGACATTGCGCAGCGCAAGATAATTCCTGAATGTTATTCCGCGCGGATAAAAATTTATAAGTCCCCTCGCGACAAGTCCGTTGTCGGAGATTGTATTTATAAACAGATAATAGAACGGAAACACGCATATAAATGTAAAAATGATGAAAAATGCGTGATTTAACACATTGAACACTATATCGCCTAAAGAGCGTCTTTCAACCATAAAATTTAATCCTCCATAAAAAACAAGTCAGAACCACAGCCAATCCCGATGACGGATCAGAAAATGCTTGAACCGCGGATCCACTTGGAAATCTTGTTGGTCGTAAACAGAAGCAGAACGCTTACAAGCGACTTGAACATACTGACAACCGTCGAGAACGGAATATTGCTTCCGGTAGATGAATCAAATGTCAGCTGATAGACGTAAAGGTCAAGAACTTCTATAGGTCCTTTGTTCGTTGAATTCTTAAAGACAAGATACTGATCCATTCCGTTGCTGAGAATGTTCGAGACTGAAAGAATCAAAAGAACAATATATGTCGGAATAAGCTCAGGCAATGTGATATGCCAGATTCTCTGGAAGCGTCCCGCACCGTCAACCGTCGCGGCCTCATAAAGCTGCTGGTCAATTCCGCTGATTGCGGCGATGTACATAATCGCGCTCCATCCGAGTCCCTTCCATATTCCCCACAGAAGCATTTTCAGCCATATATGAGAATCTCCCATCAGCATATTCTTGCCCTGCTCCCAGATTCCGTTGTGAACCATCAGGCTGCTTATAAAGCCCTCAGTTCCGAAAATACAGAATGCAATCGCATAGACCAGAACCCAGGAGATGAAATTCGGGACAGTCGTCAGCGTCTGGATGATACGGCGTGTAGTTCCGTTCCTGATTTCGGCAAGGAAAACAGCAAAAATCATCGGACACCAGCTTGTCAGAATTCCAAGACCGCTCATCGCAAGTGTGTTTTTCAGAACACGGATAATATCACTTCTTGTAGCGGCATTCTCAAAAGGAGCCTTGAACCATTTGAGACCGACCCATTTGTCCATTGAAAGGACATCACCAGGATTGTAATCGAAGAACGCATAACGCCAGCCCCAAAGCGGCAGATATGCAAATATGAACACCAGCAGAAGGAACGGCAGAATCATCAGGAAAAGCTGAAGCGGCGCATCGATATGGCATTTTTCGTCCTTCTCAGGAAGAGGAGTTTTCAGAGCGGAAATGAGCGCCGAGACAAAAATCACAACAGAAAGAACTCCGAAAATAACGATTCCTGACGGTTCAATCGGAGAAAGTTTGTTGATGTTCGGGCTTGAACTCATCAGCGTATAGGCACGGGAAATGCCGAACATCGAAAGGAACGTTACGGCACTTCCGGCAATAATCGAAATATGACCATAAAATTTCAACCTGTTGTTTCCGACTGACATACACGAGCCGGCACCGCAGGCAATAACACCCAGACAGGCGAGCATACTTGAGAAGAATGCGATTCTCATCACGGACTCAGGCAGCCATCCGCGGATCAGAATTCTCTGCATATTCTCCGTATAAGTTCCGTAGAAAAAGCCTGATGTAAACAGGGACACGTTCCTGTTTATCTCCTCCGAAATCCTGGCCGGATTCGCCGCCGGAATAAACAGAAGGATAAAAAGCAGAAGAGCAAGAAGTCTGTATGTAAGACGGAACGGAACAGCGGAAAGAATGTCATCAGAACTTTCCTGTTGCCTGTCAAGGAAGAGCGCGGCTACAGCAAAAACAAAAGCTATAAGTGAGAATGTGACAAAAACAGGAATTCCCCGCGGAGAATACGCTCCGACATCAAGCATATCCATTGAGGAGGAAAGCTTTGTGTATGCGGTGCTGAAATTCAGCATACTCAGCGCCACAAGCACACAACCGGCAAGAATCACCATATAACCGATTTTTCTTGCCTTTTTTCCGCCAAAAGACAGATAGAATCCCGCGATACAGACCAGAACCGCCGCTACGGTAAGGACGGACGCAAACCGGTCAAAATTCATCGCATCTGCAATTTCCGGATGCTTTTCTGAAAAATCTTTCCATATATCACCGTATTTTATGACGGTTATTTTCTCCGCCTCGGCTGAACCGAATTCCGAATCATCATCATAATCAGAATCATCGGCACCGCTTTCGTCACCCGATGCGGCCATCATCTCCATTGCGGCGTAGAAATCATCATAGGAGGTATCGCCGTCAAGAGAAAACGACTCAAGTCCGCCGGTATCAGAATCCGCAGAATCGGACTTATCCAACGCGACAATATCAGAAGTAAGGCTTCTGAAGAAAAATGCGGATTTTATGAGGGAAACATCTTTTGCTATGTTTCTTGAAATTCGTGCGGGATTTATGCCAGCTATGAAAAGAAGCACAAACAGTAAAAGAACGGAAATTTTTGAGCCGCAGCTGCAAATCCCGGAAAGGACCGAACTGGAGCCATGATTTTTGTCATCAATCGTTTTCAAAAATACACCTCAGATAAAAAGTCTGGAAAGCATTATATACCTATGTGAAAAAAAACAAAATGTAAAATTTCTTAGAATTTTTAATCAGATTAATTGATTTTTTTTTATTCCGCAGAAAACCGCTCATTTTTGTAGACGGAAAGAACAGTTTTTCTTATCTTTGTGTCAGGAGGATTTTTATGGCTACAGTTAATATAACAGGAAAAAATTTCCAGGAAGAAGTTCTTTCATGCGACAGGCCTGTTCTTGTAGACTTCTGGGCCGGCTGGTGTGGACCGTGCCGCACGCTTTCTCCGGTAATCGATGAAATTTCGGAGGAACATCCGGAAATAAAAGTTGGAAAAATCAACGTGGATGACGAGACAGGACTTGCGGCTAAATTCAATGTGATGAGCATTCCATTTGTAGCTGTGTTCAGGAACGGTGAAATGACGGCCTCTTCCGTAGGAGTCCGCCCGAAGGATGAGATTCTCAGTCTTCTTGGCTGACGGAAGGCGCGGCATGACTGAGATACAGCTTTCTCAGAAGGCCGGCAAAAAACGTCGCATTACACTCATACACCGGACTGTTCGACAGGACAATTATGGAAACTTTCTCGTCAATATAATAGACATTATACGAATTGAACACATCCGTCACTCCGCCATGCAGAATCGAATCTTCAAAGCGGTAGACGCCGTAACCGTAGGATCGGCTTTCGGTCATCTCACGGAATGATTTTTTCCTTATAACCTGGCCTGAAGCAAGAGCCGTGTTCCATCGGAAAAGATCTATCACATTTGAATTTACGCTTGAGCACCCCAGCGCAAGACTTTCCGGAATACTGTAATAGACCGAAGAGGAATCATATCCCTTTGTGTCGGTTCCCTGAAATTCGACATTTGAAGAAGTCATACCGCATTTTTCAAAAATATTTTTGCGGATATAATCCTCGTACCTCATGCCGGAAAGTTTTTCGATTATCACCGCAAGAAGATAATAATCCGTATTGCAGTAGAAATATGTCCGCCCCGGTTCGGTGACAAGCGGAGCATTGTAGAAGTTTTTAAGGACAATATCGCGTTCAAGCGGAAGGCAGACTCGTTCTTTCCGACGGATTTCTGCATTGACTGCGGGAGGGAAAAAATCCTCCGGAGAATTTATATAATCCGTAAGTCCGGACCGCATTGTCAGAAGCATCTTCACGGTGATTTTGTCGCCGTATCTGTAGCCTTCAAAAAATTTTCCGATTTTATCGTCAAGAGAAAGGAACTTCCTGTCACGAAGCTGGAGGATCGCAGCTGCCGTCATCTGTTTTGTTATCGAGCCTGTCTCAAAAACGGAATTCATCGTAACAGGAGGAGCAGCCGGATTCATTCTGTCGGAGGAACCATATCCCTTCGCAAAAATCACATCATGTCCTTTTGCCACAAGAACCGCTCCTGAAAAGCCCTTCTTTTTAAGCATAGCATCGGCGGCCGCCACAAAACCGGCATAATCCGGGTTTTCAACAGAATCCCCCTCATATTTCCTGTCCGCGACGGATGAACATGAAACGAGGCAAAAAACCGCCGTAAGCAGAAAGACAGCGCTTCTCACAAAATTCTCCGCTGAATTTACGCACGGAGAAAAGATTCACCAAGTCTCCGCGCACAAAATTATCTGTTCTTGTTTATAATCCTTGACTCGTATTTTCCGGTCGCAATGTCGATATATCTGACAAAAAGAGAGACCTTGTTGTCCTTGTCAAGCGAATTCCAGATAAGTTCCGCGAATTCATCTATGTTACCGCGGAGTCCGACTTTTACAGGCTCGCCCACAAATGAGGGAAGAGGATTTCCGTCATTCATATAAGTGTGGATGTAGCGCCCCTCACCGGCGGCAGGATTCTCGTATTCAAACGTCTGCCTGAGCGTACATTCCGGATCTCCGCCGTCACTTTTCAATATCGAAAGCGCATACGAAAGCCTGCCGTCCTCCACATCAAGAATGCTTGAGATTCTCGGCGTAAAATTCGGCTCATCATGCTCATATTTTCTGCCGCGCAAAGACTGCTCAAAGGTCTGTCCTTTTTTCATTCCCTCAAAAATAGTGCCGGTCTGGTCTCCGTTGGTCACAATCGTCTTTTTGCCCAGAACTTTTACCGCGGAATAAATTATCAGGCTCGGATCTCCGGCCACAAGTGACGGATCAAACGCCTGAGTTCTTATGCCTTCACCCTCCTCAACAAAAATTCTGTTGCGGCTGCCGGCACTCCGTCCCATCGTCCAGTAGGCAGAAACCGCATATCTTCCGTCCTCGGAACGTCCGGCAATTATTCCGCGCCCCGGATAGGAGACAGAGGAAAGTTCCTCCGAAACAGAACGAATTCCGCGTGAAAATTCCGTCTCCTCATGCTGACGGGAAAGAATTTCCATAACACCATCCACCGTTTTCTGCTTGGGATCAGGCTCGTCCGCCGGCAGCGAATCAAGCACCTGCTTGCGGTAAGCCTTGCAGTCCATCACAGGACTCGCCGTAAGCACCACTTTATTCTTACGGACAATATCGGAAAGCATGTCATCCGGAGAATAAGGATTTATGTGAAGACAGTTTCCGTTTATCGACACAAGAATCATAACGTCAAAAAGACGCAGATAGCTGTCTATCTCACGGAGACCTTTTTTTGTCTCCTTGTTCCCCGGACGGTAGCGTGTTCCGCTCGGAAACACAAGAATCACCTGACCGCGCTTCTTGCAGTCGTCCATCGCGCGCATAGCGGAAAGATTTATTTTTCTGGCCCGCTTTTCCTCCTCGGCCTTCTCCTCGCTGGATACGGAATCCCGGCTCTCGACCGCATTCAGGCTCCGCGTCGGGTAAATAACGACTCTGGTAAAGCCTTCCGCAAATGCCCGGACCATCGGACTTGCCTCGTTGAGCTTCATTCCTGCCACCGCGACGATTCTTGACGCAAGATCGGAGGCCCAGTCCTCACCCTGATTCCGGAGAAGATAGACGATCGCCGGAAGATCAAGGTTTGTGTAATGCTCCATCAGAATCAGCCCACGCTTGCCCTCGTTCGCCACGGCGTTGTAAAAAGCCTTGAAATTCTCAATATTTCCAAGTCCGGATCCCGCAAGAAAATTCTCCTTCAGAATCATATCCATATATTTACGGGTTTCTGGATTCGCCTCCTCGTAAACCTTGGACTCATCTATTTTTGCCGCCGCATGGGAAACAGCCGCCATCTCGGTAAAGAATTTTCCGTATTTTTCTTTGAGTGTCATTTCCATAAAAAAATCCTGTCAAACGTTGAATTTAAAGAACAGAACGTCTCCATCCTGAACAACATAATCCTTGCCTTCCTGACGGAATTTTCCGGCTTCCTTTATTTTCTGTTCAGTTCCGTACTGCCTGAGATCATCCACCGTATAAGCTTCCGCCCTGATAAAGCCCTTCTCAAAATCGGTATGAATAACTCCGGCAGCCTTCGGAGCGGTATCTCCGGCATGAATAGTCCAGGCCCGACATTCGTCCGGACCGCCTGTGAAGAACGTTCTGAGTCCCATCAGGTGATATGCTTTTCTTGCAAGAACGGCAAGACCGGACTCCGAAAGTCCGACGGAATCCATAAAATCCTTTCTGTCCGCCAGATCCGTTATCTCGGAAAGATCCGCCTCGAATTTTCCGCATATCACCACAACCTCGGCTTTATCTTCAGCGGCGTATCGGTTCACCATCTCGACATATCTGTTTGTTCCCCCGGCGATTGAGTCCTCGTCCACATTGGCGACATACAGAACCGGCTTCATCGTAAGAAGGAACATATCCCTGACCGCATTTTTCTCGTCGTCGGTAAGATCCGCGGCACGGGCACATTTTCCGTCCTGGAGAAGCGGCTTTATCTTTGCCACCGCACTTATCCAGGGGGCGTACTTTTTCTCCTCCTCCTTTCCAAGCGAACGGATTGCCCTGGTCACCTTGTCCTGACGTTTTTCGATTGTATCAAGATCGGCCTGCGCAAGCTCCCAATTTATTGTAAGAATATCGCTTTCAGGATCCACCGGAGCCGCCTCGTTAGCACTGTCGCGGACGTGCATTATATCAGGATTGTCAAAACACCGGACAACGTGGGCAATCACCGAACACTCACGGATGTTCGCAAGAAATTTGTTTCCCAGTCCTTCTCCCTGCGAGGCCCCTTTTATAAGTCCCGCAATATCCACGAATTTGACCGCCGCCGGTGTCTTCTTTTTTGGCTGGAACACATCAGCTATAAAATCAAGACGGCTGTCGGGAAGATCCACGATTCCTACGTTCGGATCAATCGTACAGAAGGGGAAATTCTCCGCCGCGGCAGGAGCCGCCGTAAGCGCAGAAAAAATGGTGGACTTTCCGACATTCGGAAGCCCGACTATACCACACTCTAATGCCATAATAACCTCAAGATATTTTCATTCGGACAGGACAGCCTTTGCCAGCTGATCCGCACAGCTTGTATTCTTGGAGCCGCATCTGTTTCCGGCCAGTTTGCTGTTTATCTCCTCAGCCGTCATTCCGTCAACAAGAATGGAAATCGCCTTCAGATTTCCGTTGCATCCGCCGTCAAAACTCACGTTTTTTATTTTACCGTCGTCGGTGCGCGTAAAATGAATCGCCCTCGCGCAGACACCGCTCGTCTTATAAGTGAATTCCGCCATTGTCACTCCGAAACAATCTCATATCTGTCAAGCGAATATTCAGGCTCACCGGCATGATTATCCTTTATGAAGCATGAAATTCCATAATAGGCATCCTCGCGTGAATGCCATTCAGCCCTTTTTTCCTTTGAGACGCAGTTAAAACCGAAGTCAGTAAAATTCTTTCCGTCCTGACCTTTCTTATCAATCACATATACCATACAAAATTCCTCGCTTCCCTCTCTTTTTCCGATAAACTATATCCTCATTGGCACAATTCTTCAAGTAAAGCGTTTTCCGCCGGGGGCCGGTGTTACCGCGGAACAAGACGGTTGAGTGTATAATCATGCTGACGCCAGTTTTTATCCACCTTGACCTGAAGATCAAGCTCGACCTTGTATGTAAAAACCTTGTTCAGCTGATTCTGCGCGGCGGTACGGATTTCCTTTATCTTGGAAGCGCCTTTTCCTATGACAATTCCCTTCTGACTCTCGCGCTCGACACATAGAAAAGCCCGGACCCAAAGTTTTTTGCCGTCGTTGCGTTTCTCCGCATCAGCCACATCAACATAAAGCGCATGGGGAATCTCATCCGACAGTCTGTTTATCGCCTCTCCACGGATTATTTCGGCAATTCTGAACGAAAGGTTCTGATCAGTGGCAAGTTCCTCCGGATACATCGGCGGCGCCACAGGAGAAAGTGAATACAGTGCAAGAAGGACGTCATTTATCCCCTCATCATTCAGCGCGGAAATTCCTATGATTCGGCCGTCCGGAATTTCAGGCAGGCTGTCATGGATAAATCCAATCGCACGCGCGGCATCGGCACCGGAATCATCGGTCTTATTAACCGCAACTACGGTTTTTTGGGAATAAGGAAGCACAAGCGCAGCCACATTCCGCTCCTCTTCACCCGGAATTCTAGTCGCATCGATTATATAAAGCACACAATCCGTGCCGTCAAGCTGATTTTCGGTCACAGTTTTAAGCCGGAGATTAAGTTTTTTTCCGGAATCATGATAACCGGGCGTATCAATAAAAATCAGCTGGCCGTAAGAGGTGTTCACAATTCCTTTTATCGCATTGCGCGTCGTCTGCGGCACAGGAGAGACAATCGAAACCGGTTCCTGACAGGCAGTGTTCAGAAACGTGGATTTCCCGGATGAAGGCCGTCCGACAATCGCGACAACAGCGGTTTTCAGTTCTTCAATTTCGTCTGCATTTTCGTTCATCAGACCAATATAGCCGTTTTTGTATTTTTTTTCCATGCAAACAAACGAAATCAGCAGCACGAAAGTTGCGGAACGGCGCGGACTCCGTTTTCAAATGAAAATTGATTTCATCGCGCCGTCGTTTTCCACAGATTGCGTGCCAATTTGCCGCGCAAATTGCGGAACGGCGTGGACTCCGTTTCCAAATGAAAATTGAATTCATCGCGCCGTTACCGTATACTACATTCCGCATGAAAAAGGAAATTTCCATAACCGTCACACCGGCTGACGAGAAAAACACCGGACTTACGGAAAAACTGGCCACAAAAGAACTTGCAAAGGCCGGAATAAAGACCGCAGGCAGAAAAATATCATTCCGAATTCAGAAAAAATCGGTCGATGCAAGGCACGGAGGACTCAAAATCCACATTAAACTCACGGCATACATAGACGAGGAGCCCGAAGACCTTCCCGCCGTTCCGTACTGGAAAAAATCCGACGGAAAAAGTCAGGTAATCATAGTCGGTTCCGGTCCCGCAGGTCTTTTCGGTGCGCTGAAACTGCTTGAGCACGGAATAAAACCGGTAATAATCGAACGCGGTTCGGAGACATCACAACGCAAAAAGGACATCGCGCTGATAAGCACAAAACATACCGTCAATCCCGACTGCAACTATTGTTTCGGCGAGGGAGGAGCGGGAACTTTTTCCGACGGAAAACTTTTCACCAGAAGCATAAAGCGCGGCGACACGGGCGGAATTCTCCGGATTTTCGCACATTTCGGAGCCGATCCGAAAATTCTGACAGACGCACACCCGCACATCGGGACAGACAGACTTCCGCAGATAATCAACAGAATCAGAGACGAAATCACCGCTCTTGGCGGAGAATTTCACTTCAACACACGGTGCACAGGCTTCATCGCCGAAAAACGGACAGCAAAGGGCATATACGCCGAAAACACGCTTACCGGCGAAAAAGCGGAATTCAGAGGAGATGCGGTTCTTCTTGCGGCAGGACATTCAGCCGACGACATATATTCCGCAGTCGCGGCGCTTTCTCCGGAGTCACTTGAAGCCAAGACGTTCGCCGCCGGCGTGAGGGTGGAACATCCGCGGGAACTTATAGACAGAATCCAATATCATGGAAAAACAGGAATTCTCCCGGCCGCAGAATACCGGCTCACGGCTCAAGTTGACGGACGCGGAGTCTATTCATTCTGCATGTGTCCGGGCGGATTCGTGGTTCCGTCCGCGACTTCACCGGACGAAATTGTGGTGAACGGAATGTCATCAGCCGCAAGGAATTCAAGATGGTCAAACGCCGCTTTCGTCGTTGAGACACGGCCGGAAGACATTCCCGCAGAATTTTCGGTTCTGGCAGAAAAGTCCGGCTGCAGCGCACTGGCAGGACTTCTGTTCAGAAAAGAGATTGAACGGGCGGCAAAAAAACACGGAAGCGGACAGGCGGCACCGGCTCAACGCCTGACAGATTTTCTTGAAAAACGGACATCCTCATCACTGCCGCAGTCAAGCTACACTCCGGGACTCCATTCCTCGGAACTTAACGGCTGGCTTCCCGAGGAGATTCGGGCAAGGCTTTCAAAAGGTTTTTGCGAGTTCGGAAAAACAATGAGAGGATTCATCTGTGAAGATGCGGTTCTGATTGCCGCGGAGACAAGGACAAGCACACCCGTCAGAATAAGGCGCAACAGGATGACGCTGGAATGTGAAGGAATTCAAAACCTCTACCCGGCAGGAGAAGGAAGCGGCTGGTCCGGCGGAATTGTCTCAAGTGCGGTTGACGGTGAAAATTCCGCCGAAGGAATCGCACTCCGGCTAGACAGATAACGGAAACAGACACCCAACATTTTACATTTTCTGAATAAGGAACTATAATATAGTATGCGAAAAAAACTTTCTCTTGAACGGCTGCTTATGCTCATGTCCACGGTATTTCTGTGCACTGCGTTCGTTGCGAGCATAACAGCCACGACACCGAAAACAACGATAATTCCATACTACAAAACTGTCATTCCTGCTGTACATGCGATATGCATTCTTGTATCAGCTTTCCTGATTTTCTGTCCGGAACAGATTGTCCTTGTATCCGCACTTGCAATAACAGAAAGCAGCCTGACAATTCTTATAGGCTATGAGCAGCTGGGAATTTTTATATTCTATGCGATTGTGATTTACCTTTTCACAAACGGTTACCTTGTTTTTCAGACAAAACTCAAACTGTCACTGCTCGCAACTGTCCATATTCTGTCACTTATCGGCACATACAAGCGCGGAATGCCTCAGATGGCGCTGTCAATAGCCACATCAGCGTTTTTCTGCACATTCTACATCATCATATACAAAAAACTTCATCACCAGTTGTCCTATCTCTGTCCGACAAAAATCGCAAAAAATGACAGAATAACGCAAAAAGAAGGAACTACGCTTCATCTTTCGGAATTCGACCTGACTGAACGGCAGATAAATCTTACGCTGGATTACATATATGAAAACCTGAACTACAACCAGCTTGCAGAAAAATATATTATCAGCCTGTCAACCGTAAAAAATGATTTCCGTAGAATTTTTAAAGTCTTCAACGTGACAAAACTGGAAGAACTGCACATCCTCCTTATCAGATACAAGATTGAAAGATAAAACACCGGCGGAAAATCCCAACCAAGACAATCCGCCGGTGCATAAACTCCCCATCTCAACGGAACTCTCCTACAGTTCCGCTCAGGACAGAATGAATTCATCCATCCCGCCCAAAACTCTCCAACTCTCATGACAGCAGCGCATCTATAGAATCGCGAAAAACTTTCAAAGCACCGAAACTGCATTTCTCAGTCTCGGACTTATCGTATTGCAAACTTTCCGCTGCTGTCAATCTTTAGAGAATCCGTTTTTTACGAAGTAACCGAAGTACACGGAAGAAAAAACCAAAGTTTAATTTCTTTGTAATCAATACAATATATTTTTATAATGATTACAACACGGATTTCAGGAACTGCTGCAGTCTCTCGCACTTCGGAGTCATAAAAATCTGCTCCGGCGTACCTTCTTCGGTAATATATCCGCTGTCCATAAAAATAACCCTGTCAGCAACTTCCTTCGCAAATCCCATTTCATGGGTGACCACAACCATTGTCATCCCCTCGTCGGCGAGCTGTTTCATTACGGCAAGCACTTCGCCCACCATCTCCGGATCAAGCGCCGACGTTGGTTCATCAAAAAGCATCACCTCAGGATTCATTGCAAGCGAGCGGACTATGGCGATGCGCTGCTTCTGACCGCCGGAAAGCGTTGAAGGATAGACATACGCCTTGTCCGGCAGTCCGATACGCTCAAGAAGCTTCATTGCGTCGGCCTCAGCCTGTTCCTGAGTCTTCAGTTTCAGTGTTATCGGTGCAAGCGTTATGTTCTGCATAACCGTAAGATGAGGAAAAAGGTTGAAATGCTGAAAAACCATTCCCATTTTTCTCCGGCAGGCATCAATATCAACATCTGGGGAAGTAAGATTCACGCCCTCAAAAAGAATCTCTCCTCCATCAGGCTCCTCCAGGCGGTTGAGACAACGGAGAAAAGTACTTTTGCCGGAACCGGATGGCCCTATCACGACAATTTTCTCGCCTTTCTGTATATGAACAGAAAGATCCTTTATAACCTCAAGCTGACCGAAACTTTTTCTAAGATTCTTAACGTCTATCACTTCGTGCCATCCTTTTTTCAAGTTTTGCGAAAAGTTTTGTAAGTCCGACCGTCAGGACAAGATATATCACGGCACAGGTAAGAAGAGGAATCCAGGCGTTGTAAGTAGAATTTCTTATCATGTCGCCGGCCTTTGTAAGATCCATAACGGCAATAAAACTTGCGACAGAAGTTTCTTTTATAAGAACAATGAATTCACTCGCATAAGTCGGAAGCACAGCCTTGATCGCCTGCGGAAGAACAATCCTGAACAGGGTCTGCCATTTGTTCAGTCCGAGCGAACGGCCAGCTTCCGTCTGCCCGGGATCTATTCCCTGAATTCCGGCGCGGAAAATTTCGGTGCAGTATGCGCCGGAGTTGAATCCATAAGCAAGAATCGCCACAACTATGCGGTTCAGACCGAGCGGTGCAAAAATCACAAAATAAAAAATCATCAGCTGGGTTGCAAGCGGAATACCACGGAGAACGGTTGTGTAGACATTCGCTATGGCACGGAGAATTCTGCTGCCGGATATTTTCATCAAAGCAAAAACACAGCCGAGAACTGTTCCGATAAGAATCGCAAAAACCGCGATAAGAAGGGTAACACCCAGCCCCTGAAAAATAAGATGCCAGCGGTCGCCGGCAATCATCGTATCAATAAAAGATTGTAGCACCAAATCACCTCGGAAACAAAAAAGGCCGGCTCCATCCGAAAAAACCGTCGGATTTCACCGGCCCTTCACATTGATTTATTTTTATTTGCGGACGATAATCACCTGCTCCGACTCATAGTACGGATCAGAGAAATCAACATTCTTCTTGCGCTCTTCGGTAACGGACATTCCGGCGGCAATAAAATCTATTGTTCCCGAAGCAAGCGCTGGAATAAGACTGTCGAACGCCATATCAACTACCTCAAGTTTTGCGTCGGCCTTTACAGCGATGTGCTGTCCCATAGAGATGTCAAAACCTACGATATTCTTTCCGTCAACATATTCAAAAGGCGGGAAAGAGGCGTTTGTCCCGAGTTTTACGGAAGAATCTCCCGAAGTGGCTATATTGCCGGGAACAACAATGTTTCCGTCGGCAGGCATGAACGCCGCAATAAGCTTCTCGTATTCGCCGTTGGATTTTATCTCCGCAATTGCGGCATTGATTGTGTCAAGAAGCTCGCTGTTTCCTTTTTTGACGGCAATCGCATATTCCTCACGGGCAAAACGGTCAGTCACAATCATCAGATCCGGATTCCGTGCGACAATCTCCTTGGCCGGAAGCTCGTCAATCACGACCGCATCAATCGCACCGTTCTTAAGATCAAGCGCCGCATCGATTCCGCTCTTAAATGAAGAAAGCTTGGCATCCTTCACGTTCTCCTGAACATACATCTCACCGGTAGTTCCTGTCTGAACACCGATTTTCTTGCCGTCAAGATCGGCAGCTGTCTTTATTGTGACAGTATTTTTTGAACATCCTGAAAAAACAGAGGCCGCTATAAGCGCGGCACAGACCAGACTGATTTTTTTCATAACAAAAACTCCTCAAAATCCGCACGCCGGGCGCACGGAACATTCATGCCGAATACTCTAGCATTTTTTTATAGTAAACTCAAGTTTCCTGTCAAAGCACGGACTGAAGAAACTGCCGCAACCTGTCGGATTCAGGGTTCTGGAATATTTTTTCAGGAGTTCCCTCTTCCGCAATTCTTCCGTTATACATGAACACAACCCGGTCGGCAACCTCGCGGGCAAATCCCATCTCGTGCGTGACTACAGCCATGGTCATGCCATCGGAAGCAAGCTGTTTCATAACGGAAAGAACTTCTCCGACAAGCTCAGGATCAAGCGCTGAAGTCGGCTCATCAAAAAGAATGGTTTTCGGCTCCATCGCAAGCGCACGTGCGATTGCCACCCTCTGCTGCTGTCCGCCGGAAAGACGGTTCGGATAGGCGTCCGTCTTATCCGCAAGGCCGACTCTCTCCAGAAGTTCCAGTCCCCTTTTTCTGGCCTCATCAGGCGATTTATGCAGAACATTCACCGGAGCGAGCATCACATTCTCAAGCACAGTTCTGTGCGGAAAAAGATTGAATTTCTGGAACACCATTCCTACATGAAGCAGAATCTCACGCCGTGATTTTGAAGAAAGATGAATCCGGCTTATTCCGTTCTCATAACGGGAAAGCAATTTTTCTTCTATATATATAGCGCCGTTATTGATGTGCTCAAGATGATTCAGCGCTCTAAGGAAAGTTGATTTTCCCGCTCCGCTCGGTCCGATTATGCAAAGAACTTCCTTTGGGTTTATCGAAAGCGAAACGTCTTTAAGCACATCCAACTTTCCGAAAGAGACGCTGACATTTTCAGCTCTTATCATATCCATATAAAACCCCAGCACGAATCATTCGTAGACAGAATGTTTCTTTTCAAGCAGATGAAAAATCAGAGTAAAAACAGCTGTTATCACAAGATAAAGAACCATCGCAGGAATATACACAAGCGACGATGCCGTGGACGACTGGATGCTGCGCGTAACCTTCGTAATATCGGCAAGCGCAATCAGCGAAACAAGAGACGCATCCTTTAGCATCATGATGAATTCGTTCCCGACGGGAGGAATCAGGCGGCGCACCGACTGCGGAAGAATAACCAGCCGCATCGTCTGAAAATAATTCAGCCCCAGAACCTTGCAGGCCTCGAACTGCCCGCGGTCTATTGACTGGATTGCCGCACGGATTATCTCGCTGCAGTAAGCGCTGCTGTTCAGACCGAAAGCTATGAACGCCGCAAGGAACTGATTGTTTATTGTAAGCGCACGGTTTATTTCCGGAAGCCCGTAATATACAAAATAAAGCTGCATAAGAAGCGGCGTTCCCCGGAAAAAGAAAACATAAGCCTTGCAGACCGCACGGACGATTTTTACCTTTGACATCGAACCGAGTGCAAGAAATATGCTCAGAACAAGACCTGCGGAAACGGAACAGAGCGTAAGCAGAACCGTTATTTTTGCACCGCCGAGAAGCTGCGGCATCCATCCGAGCATTCTGTGAATCATATCCATAACTTCCAAAACCTACTGCGCATCCTTTATGCTGTCAGAAAGATCCATTCCGAAAATCTCCACATAAATTGATGCAAGCGTTCCGTCCTTCTTCATGTCGGCAAGCACGGAATTTATCTTTGACTGGAGAACGGAATTTCCCTTTTTAAGACAGACTGCAAAATATTCATCCGGGACACCTTCCCAAACCTGTACAAATTCCGAATCCGGTTTTGTAAGATAAGACACCGCAACAAGACTATCGCTTACAACCGCATCTATTCTGCCAAGACGCAAATCATCGTAGGCATTCATCACCTTGTCATATTCGGACGGAGTAAAAACAAGTCCGGCCGCCGCCTGCCTGTCCATAAAAAAATCACTTGTACATTCAGCCTGATAGCCGACTTTTCTGTTCTCAAGGTCGGCAGGAGATTTTATCGGAAGGACAGAATCTTTGCGCAGAATAATCGCCTGACCGTTTCCGATATAAGGTTCCGAAAAATCATAATTGAGGCTGCGTTCCGGCGTGATTGTAACGGAAGACATAATCACATCGTAACGCTCGGTGTCCAAACCGGCAAAAATTCCGTCCCAGGCCGTATCGATAAAAACCGGCTCAAGTCCAAGCCGTTCCGCAACCGCAACTCCAAGAACCGCATCAAATCCGAGAACCGTTTTTCCGTCATCGGCGTAATATTCAAACGGCGGATAGCCGACTTCCGTTCCGATTCTGAGCTTTCCTTTTTCAAGCGTGAATTCTCCCTTCTCGGCTTTTTTGGCGCATCCGGAAAAAATCACGGCGGCCAGCACCATAATCAACGGAAACATATTTTTCTTCATACAAACCTCCAGATTTCCTGTTCATTTAAAAAAGAAAGGGCAACAGCAGAATCAAAACATTCCGACACCGTTGCCCTTTATTCGGAATTATATTATTTATCGGAGATTATATCAACATCAGGCGGAATTTTTTGCGAATGAACGGAAAAACCTGGCAATTGAATTTACATAGTCCGTGATGTTATAATATGCAAAATTATTCATCTGGAGTGTATAAATATACAGAAAATGAAAACAGAAATAAAATTCATAGAAGGCGGCGTCACGGCGCCAGAAGGATTCACTGCAAACGGAATCCTCTGCGGAATCAAGCCGGGCAGAAAGACAAATGACACCGCGCTGATTTTTTCCGACCGTCCGTGCGCCGCGGCCGGAGTTTTCACCACAAACCGCGTAAAAGCCGAAAGCGTAAAGCTGACAATGCGCAATCTTGCCGACGGAAAGGCTCAGGCCGCAATCGCCTCAAGCGGAAATGCGAACGCCTGCACCGGAGAAAAAGGCGCGGAGAATGCGCGCAGAATGGCGGCGGCGGCGGCGGATTCCCTTGGCATAAAGCCGGAAGATGTGATTGTCTGCACGACAGGCGTAATCGGCCAGCAGATGGATGTGTCAAAAATCGAGGCAAAAATAGGAGAGCTGAAAGCCGGGCTTTCAAAGGAAGGTCACACGCAGGCACGCACGGCAATAATGACAACCGACACAAAATTCAAGGAATGTGCGGTTGAATTTGAGCTGCACGGAAAAAAAATCCGGATGGGAACAATGTGCAAGGGCAGCGGAATGATTCACATAAACATGGGAACAATGCTCAGCTTTATAACGACAGACTGCGCGATAACATCCGGGATGCTTTCAAAAGCCCTGCACTATTCTATAGAAGAAACCTATAACTGCGTGTCCGTTGACGGCGACACAAGCACGAACGACACGCTTACAGTAATGGCGAACGGAGAGGCCGGAAATCCGGAAATAACAGACGAAGGAGAGGACTTCGGAATTTTTCTTGAAGCAATGAACAGGATGAACACCGTAATGGCGATGAAAATCGCAGCGGACGGAGAAGGCGCATCCCGGCTGATTGAATGTACCGTAAAAGGCGCAAAGGATTCCAAGACCGCACGTAAAATCGCAAAAGAGGTAATCGGCTCCAATCTTGTAAAGGCTGCGATGTTCGGAAAGGACGCCAACTGCGGCCGGATTCTCTGCGCCATGGGATATTCAGGCTGCGAATTCACTCCGGAAAAAACAAGCGTCTTCTTCTCAAGCAGAAAAAATGCGGAACGCTATTTCTCCGGTTACGGGAATTTTTCAGTTGCGGCGGACGATTCATGCGGAGAAAGCATAGAAGTGATTCACGATGGAGTAGGACTTGATTTTGACGAGGAAAAGGCCGCGCGGATTCTAAGTGAACAGGCAGTCGAAATTCTCGTGGTTCTTGGCGACGGAAACGCCGAAGGAAAGGCATGGGGCTGCGATCTGACCTATGATTATGTGAAGATAAACGGAGACTACAGGACATAATGGCAGACATAGAAATTCAGAAAGACGAAAAACGCGGACGTTCATTGGACAACGAGCATTGGTCGGACGTGCTTGTCCAGGCGCTTCCTTATTTCAGGCAGTGGTGCGGAAAAATTGTCGTAATAAAATACGGCGGAAACGCAATGCTCAACGACGGACTCAAGGCCGCAGTAATGAAAGACCTTGTGCTGCTGAACACAATCGGCGTCCACGTGGTGCTTGTTCATGGCGGCGGACCGGAAATAAACAGAATGCTCGACCGCATCGGCAAGGAAAGCAGATTTGTGAACGGACTGCGCTATACGGACGACGAGACGATGGAAATTGTCCAGATGGTTCTTACAGGCAAACTGAACAAGGACATTGTCGGAATTCTTCTTCAGGAAGGCGGGCGTGCCGTCGGGCTCAGCGGCGTGGACTCAGGTCTTCTGCGTGCAAGAAAAATCGAAAAGGACGGAGCCGATCTCGGATATGTAGGCGAAGTCACTTCCGTTCACCCGGAAGTCGTAAGTTCACTTCTTGAACAGGGATTCATTCCGGTGATTTCAACCGTCGCATTGGGAGAAACAGGCGACAACAACCGCTACAACATAAATGCGGACACAGCAGCGGCAAAAATCGCGGTTGCGCTGAAAGCCGAAAAATTCGTGCAGCTGACAAATGTTCCAGGCGTTCTGCAGAACATGGATGACCCGTCCTCGCTGATAACAAGAATTCCCATGCCGACAGTTCCCAAACTGATTGAGGACGGAATCATAGCGGGAGGAATGATTCCCAAGGTTGAATGTTGCATGACCGCGCTAAAAGGCGGAGTTCCAAGAACCCACATCATCGACGGACGCGTTCCTCATTCGCTTCTGATTGAGATGTTCAGCGACCGCGGTGTCGGAACAATGATTTACTGACAGCCGGAAATACGTTCCCGGCCGCTTTCATATTTCAAGCGAGGCGGACTACAGTTCCGCCTTTCAGCAATCTTCCCGTGACAAGACGGCGTGTTCTTTCCGGAGGCGCACCGTTCTCTATGTCCGATATAAGCCTCTCCCCGATGAATTTTCCGATTGATTCTCCGTTCTGCTCGTATGTTGTCAGCGGCGGAATTATCATCGATGTAAGAAGAATACCGTCGTAACCGACAATACTGATGTCCTTACCAGGAGAAAGTCCAAGGCTGTTCAGCTCGCGTATTCCGCCGAGCGCGGAATAGTCATCAGGATAAAAAATGCAGGTCGGAGGCTCCGGCAGCGACATCAGAATTTCGGTGGCATCGGAACTTGTTATCGGGTCGTTGTAAAGTCCTTCGGCAAAATACTCACCGGGAACATTTATCGAATGTCTTTTCATCACATTCATGAACGCCTTCCGCCGTTCCGCCGTGACCAGAGTATTCTCCCCGTGAATCATCGCAATCCGGCGGTGTCCCATCGCAACCGCGTACTCCGCAAGTTCCGTCATTCCGCTGGTGTTGTCGCTCAGAACGGCGCTGTGTCCGTCATCATACACATAATCAAGCACAACGGACGGAATTTCGCTGTGAACAAGGCGGCAGATGTCATCCCTGCGGAAATCCGCGGACAGAACGGCCACTCCGTCAAAATTCCGCGCTTTAATATGATTGTAATAATCAAAATTCCGTCCGGACGCCGAGCCCGTAAATGTAATCTCATAGCCTTCACGCTGGGCCACCGACTGCAGTCCGCTGATTATCTTGGCAAAATACTGATGCTGAAAACCGCTGCCGGTTTTGTCCTCAAAAATAACACCGATGTCGTAAGTACGGTTGGTTCTGAGAGTTCTGGCCGCAACATTAGGATGATAGCCCATTTCAGATGCCTTTTCCTTTATGAGCCGGATTGTCTCCGCGCTTATCTCCGCACTGCCTTTAAGAGCCTTGCTGACTGTCGAAAAAGAGACACCACATTCACGGGCCACATCCTTCAAGGTAACCAAATTCAAACCTCCGGATAAAGATTAATAATTCAGGCCAAAGCCCGTTTATGCGAAGGACCTTGACTCAGCAATTTTAAGATTCGGATAAACACAAAATGAACATCCCGCGCAAATGCCGGAACAGCAAATTCTCCACACGAATAACTTATACTATAAATCTTAATGCGGAATTCCGCAAGCGAAATCGTTTTCGTAAATAAGCGAAACGGAAAACATATTTACACTAAAAAAAAATTTTATTATAATTCAAGAAATTAACAAAAACTAAAGTTTTGGAGGATATATGAAAAAACTTGGTGCAGCAGTCACTGCCGCGGCATGTATATTTGCCATGGCTTTTACAGGATGTTCAAAAAAAGAATCCGATTCCATCAGCATAGGTTTTATCGGACCGCTCTCCGGTAACGTTGCCGTTTATGGCGTTGAATGTAAGAATGGTATTGATCTTGCGGTCTCAGAAATCAACGCGGCCGGCGGAATCAACGGAAAAAAAGTTGTTCTTATCGCCGAGGATGACGAGGGAAATCCGGACAAAACCGTAAACGCCTTCAAAAAACTCACAACAAAAGACGGTGTAAAGCTGATTATCGGCTCGCTTACCTCCGGATGTACGCTTGCCATAACTACGCTTTCACAGGCAAGCAAGGTGATCCAGATTGCTCCGGCAGCAACCGCTCCTGCAATCACTGACGCCGGAAACTATATTTTCCGCTCATGCTTTATCGATCCTTTCCAGGGAACTGTCGGAGGAAAATTCGCGGCCGAGACGCTCGGAGCCGGAAAAGCGGCGATTCTCTACGACATCGGAAACGACTATTCCGTAGGTCTTGAGGAGAATTTCCAGGTTGCCTTTGCCGCCAACGGAGGACAGGTTGTCGCAATCGAATCATATTCCACAGGCGACAAGGATTTCAATGCGCAGCTGACAAAAATCAAGAATGCGAATCCCGATGTCGTTTATCTTCCTGATTATTACGGAACGGTTGCGCTTATCGCAAAGCAGCTCCGCGCTCAGGGAATCAACACTCCGATTGTAGGAGCCGACGGATGGGACGGACTCACATCAAACGCCGGTGACGAGGTTCTGAACGGATTCTATTCAAACCACTATGCAGCCGACTCAACCGATGCGGCGGTAGTGAAATTTGTAAGCAACTTCAAGAATATGTTCAGCAAGGAACCGAATTCTTTTGCAGCCCTCGGCTATGATTCCGTCTACCTGCTTTCAGATGCAATCAAAAAAGCCGGAACAACGGACACTGCGGCCGTCCGCGACGCGCTTGAAGCCGCCGACGGAGATTACGTGACCGGTCACCTTACGTTCGACGAGAAACACAACCCTATCAAGTCAGCCGTCATGGTTGAAATCGTGAAGGACGCTGACGGAAAACTGACATCAGTCTACAAAACAACGGTCAATCCGTAAAACAGCAGGCAAAACAGAAAAACAGAACGCCCGCCGGAATTGAATTTTTCCGACGGGCGTTTTTATGAGAATCCGTCAGCTGCGCACAGAAACCCTACACAAGACGGAAAAATCCGGCGGACTGAGGCGGACATTTTACGACACTGCCGTCAGAAATGATTTCCCCTCCAAAGGAATAGATTTTTTCCGCAAACTTCTCAGCGGACGGAAACGAAACTCCGGACGACGACGGATTAAGCACAACAAGAATCCTTGAATTTCCGGCGCTTCTGATATATGCAAGCGGATAGGAATTTTTCCGCGCAAAGACGAATTCAATCTTTCCGGAAGCCATGAGCGCAGGTTCCGAATGGCGGATTCCTATAAGTTTTTTCACCTCATTCAGAAGCGAATCAGAATCCGCAAGCTGGGCCTTAACGGTCGGACGGTCAGCAGAATCATCCTGCCTGATATAGAGTTTTTCGGGTGCGGCCATGCTGAATCCGTCATTAACTCCGTCATCCCACTGCATCGGAGTGCGCGAGCCCGTGCGTCCGTAGCCGCCCTCGACAGAATCAAGCCCCTCCACAAAATTCATTCCGATCTCGTCACCGTAATAGATGAACGGAGCGCCCGGCATCGAAAGCAGGAATGCAAAGGCGATTTTCAGCTCGTCACCATGAATCAGACGCGCAAGCCTGTCCATGTCGTGATTTCCTGACGGAATGCACATAAGCCCAAGACCGGAGGTCTTTCCGTAGTTCTCCTTGTATTTTGCGACAAATTCCGACACATCACCCTTTCCCCTGGATGAGAAGAACGGCTCCGCGCACCGGAAAAGGTCATTGTAATGAGACGGACCGAAATGGAGCAGAAAATCCATCTGAAAACCGCCGAGAATGGATTTGTCCGGCTCGCCCCACTCGGAAACCATCGCCGCATCCGGAAATTCCCTGTCAAGAAACGCGCGGACCTTCTGCCAGAGTGCGACCGTTCCCTTTCCGTCCCCGTCATTTTTTACGAGCGAGCCGGCCATGTCCACACGGAAACCGTCGCAGCCGGCGCGCAGCCAGAAGCGCATCACGTCCATCATCGCGGCAAGGGTTGCCTTGGGGCCGTCGTCTTCAGGCGACTGCTGCCAGGGACGCTCGCGCCTGTAGAAGCCGTAATTCAGCGCAGGCTGATGGGAGAAAAAATTCACCGCGCACGAACCGTCCCTGTCGGAAATTCCGCGGATGCAGCCCATTCCCTCCGGTTCCTCCCAGATTGACGATGTCCACACATATCTGTCCGTAAATTCATTTTTACGCGCCTTTTTTGATTCGGTGAACCAGCGGTGCTCAACCGAAGTATGCCCCGGAACAAGGTCAAGAAGGATGTGCATTCCGCGCGCATGAACTTCGTCAAAAAGTTTTTTGAGCTGGGCGTTTGTTCCGTACCTCGGCGCGGCCTTGTAATAATCCGACACATCATATCCGGCATCGCCGAACGGAGAGTCAAAGCACGGATTCATCCAGATTGCATTGCATCCGAGATTTTTAATGTAGTCCAGACGGCTGATGATTCCCTCAAAATCGCCTATTCCGTCGGCGTTTGAGTCCATGAACGACTGAGGATAAACCTCGTAGAAAACAGCATCTTCCAACCAGTTCTGCATAGTTCCTCCTTAATAGAAGCCAAATCAAGACAAGATTGTTCTGAGCGGAAAAATTCCGCGGCGTATTCTAGACACAAACCGGCACAAAAAGCAACAAAAAAACTCCGTGCGCAGACAAAACCAGGCACACGGAGAAAGAAGGAACCAAATCCGGAAAATGCCTCCACTTTCCGGATAAAATGAATTGTTTTTAAATCAGGTACAATCAGTTGACAATAACAGAACTGCTTCCGAGCTTCACACCGTCATACCAGGCATAGACCGTATAAGTTGTGTTGCCGCTATAACCTTCTGCAAATGTCGGTTTTGCGAATTCTTTTGTCTCAACGAGATTTTTATCTTTGTTGTACTCGAATTTAAGCTCTGAAGTTATCTCCGTCTCCTCGCTGTTCTCGCCTTTTCCAGCCTTTATGTCGTATGTGTATGTCTTTTTTGAGATTCTGTATACGACCACCTTACTGTCAACCACAGGCTCGCTATAATTTGCATTATTATAAGTTGTCACAGGTGACCAGTAAAGAGAGACGGATTTGGCGTCGGCAGAATATGTTGTTCCGATGTTTCCGTAGAAAGAATATACACTAGAAGCAGGAGCACCGACAGTGCATGAACCATAAGCAACAGTAGAACCTGATGACCAGTGTGTAACAGGCTTGCCGTCATAAGACGCATAGAGTCTGTATGACTGCTGCCACTGAAATTCCTCATCATTCCAGTCAACATAGGCTGTGTACGTCTCTTTAAGCTCGTCAAGCGTGTATGTGAGCGGAATTTTCTTCCAGTTATAGTAGTCAATCTGGCCGTAAATGTAGAATTTCGCGGCCTTGTTCACGGAGCCGTCAGTGTTGGTTGCGGCGTTCCAGGTGAATTTCACCTTCTTTGAAGTTCTGTCATAACTGCCGGCAAATGAGTTGTAGTCCATATCAACACTTGTCTCAGGAGTAAAAGTCACATCTCCGAGCTGAATCTTCTTTGTCTTGTAGTATCCTGTTCTGAAAGAAACCTCCGCCCAGAACACATTCTTTCCGACAAAGACAGGACTCAGCTTTACAGTACCGAGAGCTGACGGGTATCCTTCTGATGTGCGGCCGACATCGAAGGCCATTTTCTCCGTGGCATCCTCATTCGCAACATAAATTTTTGTAGTCGCATAAGGAACCGTCTGGAAAGTAACGGTAACCTCGCCATCAGCAAGGGCAACCGTAGATTTCGGCTCAACAAGTTCTGCGGACTTATCCACATAGTCAAACGCGGCAAAGTCTGGTACGGACTTTCCTTCAGCGAGAGCCGGCACCTTGTAGACGACATCGGCGCCATATCCCGGATTAATGGCCTTTACAGAAGCCTCGACAAAACCGGAACCGGCAATACCGACGTTTGCTCCGACATTTCTAGAAAGAGCGTTTCCCTTGTTCTGAATAAAGTACTTGACATCAGAACCGTCCGCCCATTCATTGGAAGTAGAAATAAAATCAAAGCAAGACGTGGCGTCTGCACCAAGATTTGTGACAAAAGTCTTTTCTCCGCCGTCAATCTGGCGGAAAAGGGCATATCCGCTTGTGATTTCGGACGGACTCCAGGTAAGATAGTTCGCACCAGGATAAGCCTTTGCCTTGAAATCAGAAACATTTCCGACCTGATAAATACTTTCAGCAGTCTGCTGCTGGCAAGCCATAAGCGCTCCGGCGGCAACAACCCCCGCCAGCACAAATGCAAATCTGTTGATTTTTTTCATAACCAACTCCTTTTAAAAGTTTTTGTTTTGAATTCAGGGAAAACCGGTGGACAGACATACAAGACAAACACTTCCGCTGACAAAACATTAAGGCATTTTACCCCCCCCCGCACTTTGTCAACTACTTTTTTTAAAATTAATGTTTTGCGTATTTTTTTTCCAATCCGGCGCAATATTATCTGCATGAGGACTATCAGAAGAATTTTTTTTGTGACGGCCATTATCTCCGGACTTTCATGCATTTCCTGCAGGACGGACGGCGGGAACGGAAACACCGGCAGCACGGAGATTTCGCTTGTAACCTGGAATCTCCAGACCTTTTTTGATGGAGAATTCGACGGCAGTGAATATGAGGAATTCAGCAGGCGCCCATGGGGAACAGAAGCCTACACCGTCCGGCTTAAACGTCTTTGCGAGGTGATGGAGACACTTGACGCGGATGTGTTCGCATTTCAGGAGATAGAAAACGAAAGAATTCTATATGACATAAGCAACATTCTTGCCGGAAAATCCTGGGAAAAGGACAGGAACTGGCAGTTTTCATGCTTCACAAAATCTGACGGCGGAGCTACAGGCTGCGCCGTCATGTCAAAACTGCCGCTCGCTTCGGTAAAAACACATTCATTCCGGCTTGCGGCGGAAAGTCCAAGCCAGCCGTCCGTCCGTCCCGTCATGCAGCTTGAGCTGACAAAGGACGGCAGAAAACTCTATCTGCTCGTGAATCACTGGAAGTCAAAATCCGGCGGCGCGGCAAAAACCGAAATATGGAGGAACATGCAGGAAGCCGTCGCCGCAAAAGCAATATCCGCAATCAGCAGTAGGCACTCCGAGTCCGGAGAAGGAATTCCGGCGGTAATTTTATGCGGAGACTTCAACAGGGACGCAAGGGAATTCACGCTCGATTTTTCAGCTCCGGGGACAAACACCATTCTGAGCGAAAAAATTTTTGGCGGTGGCGAACAGATCAGAGTTTTCTCCCCCTGGTTCAAGCAGGACGGTTCCATCACCGGAACAGGCAGCTATTTTTACAGGAAAAAATGGGAATATATCGACAACATATTCTCATACGGCTCGGCGGAAATAACCGAATTCCGGGCGGAGGCGCGTTCTCCATGGGCAAATGAGGACAATACTCCGGCCGCATACCGCACCTACAACGGAAAAGGATATTCGGATCATCTTCCGCTGTATTGCCGCGTAAAATTCTAAGCCTGAACCTGCGCAAAACCTGCGCCGATTCCGTTCATGACCTCAAAAAAATGCGGAAATGAGACGCTGCAGCTTTCCGCATCATTTATCACGACGGATTCTCCTTCCGGAAGACCAAGTCCGAAACAGGCCAGCGACATGGCGATACGGTGATCTTTATAAGACTCCACATTTCCGCCGTGGAGAACGAACTCCGGATTCGGAGAACCGTCCTCCAGCACCGGAGAATGTCCGTGGATCACAAGAGAGTCCCCGTCCTCATGAATGTCCGCACCAAGTTTTCCAAGCTCGCTTACCATGGCCTTAACGCGGTCTGTTTCTTTCTTGCGGCAGATTTCAACATCCGAAATCACGACATTTCCTTCTATATAACAGGCCGCTGCCGCAAGAGCGCAGATTGCGTCCGGAAAAGCGGAGATATTCACGGTCATCGTTCTTTCAGGAAGACGGGCGGCGGAAAGCCTTTTACCGCCTCTTACGGTCAGCGATGAATTTTTTCCGTCCATAACAATATCCGCACCGGCAGATATAAGGACATCCACAATCATGCTGTCACCCTGGCTTCCGGAAAAATCCACATTGTCCACAACGACATTTCCGCCGGACACAAGCGCGGCGACAAGAGGAAAAGCCACGGCTTCCCAATCGGACGGAACCGTGCAGTCAAATCCCTTAATCTGAACCGGTCCGTCAACATGAATATGTCTGAAATCATCCGAAATTCCGCTTTTTACACCGACAGAATCCAGCCACATTTTCGTCATCGTAAGATACGGAGTCTCCTTGGGATCCGTCAGCTCAATCTCCAGCCGTCCGTCAAGACGCGATGCGGCCATCATGAATCCGCTTATATACTGCGAAAGCTTCCCGTCCGTCACAAGCTTTTTAGACACATCAAGCGGTCCCCGGAAAACAAACGGAGGCGTACCGGATTTGTTCACGGAAAAAGCCGCGGCACCAAGCTGATTCAGCGAATCCACCAGATGAGTGACGGGTCTTGTCCTTATAGACTCATCGCCGGTGAACACGCACCATCCCGGCAGTGTCGCAAGAACCGGGCACAAAAAATACATCAGCGAACCGGAATTCCCCACGTTCACGACATCATCCGGCAAATGCAGATTCCGTCCGGCTCCGTTTACCGTCCAGACGGAACCTCCGGAGGATTGTGTGTCAACATTGGCTCCAATCTGATTCACAGCTTCCACGGTGGAAAGGCAGTCATTGCTAGGCAGCGGATTTTTTATATGGGAAACGCCGTCCGCCATTGCAGCAAGAATGAGCGCCCTGATTGTATGGCTCTTGGAACCGGGAACAATTATATGCCCGGACACAATATTTCTGTTGGACCGAATTTTCATTCGCACATAATATCACAACGCCGCAAAACTGAACAGACAAAAACACAAATTCTGTCATACTCGTGGACGCACACACCGGAAATGACGCTCCGCACGAATCAGCATTTTCCCCTATCCCTGTTTTCCTTGACATCCGCGGATTACGGTAGTAGTGTTAGTACATAATTCTTTTACACTACGAGGTGAACATGAAAATCAAATCTGTATTCGGACATTCATTTGAAAAATACGGAAAAGTTCTGACAGGCTACGACGTGTCGGAACTGCTCGGAAAACTTGAAAAGACAACTGACAAACCGGAAGGAAAAACAATCTACGAGCCTGGTGACGCCGGACTGGAATCACTTGCCGTGGCAAAAGAATTCTCCGTAAACGTATATGGCGGAATGCCTGTTCAGGTCGGCTACTGCAATGGAAACAACACAAAACTGAACTGCCTTGAGTATCACCGCGGAAGCGAGCTGAACATTCCTGCCGACGACATAGTTCTCCTTCTGGCACCGCTTTCTTCGGTAAAGAACGGAAAAATCGACACGAACTGCGTCGAGGCATTCCTTGTCCCCAAGGGAACCGTAGTCCAGATTTACGAGACGACACTTCATTATGCGCCGTGCAATGCGGTCAACGGAAGTGACGTCTCAAAAAACGGATTCCGCGTCGTGATTGTTCTTCCAAAGGACACAAACACCCAAAAGCCGGAAATTTCGCCCAAAAACACAGAGGACAAGCTTCTGTGGGCAAAAAACAAATGGCTCATCGCACATCCTGATTCCGCGGAGGCAAAGGCAGGCGCTTACGTCGGACTTAAGGGCGTGAACATCGACCTGAATTCAAAATAAAATCACATCACGTCGGAATATGTACCCTCCGCATGAATCACAAATGCAGGAACGTGAACCGCTTCCTGCATTTTGCTTGAAAGAAACACCAAATAAATATATATTTTATCAGTCTGACTAAAAACACTTCTGGAAGGAAAAATTCATGGGCTTCATAGAAATTCTGATTCTCGGTATAGGACTGTCGATGGACGCATTCGCCGTGTCAATCTGCAAGGGACTCTCGCTCAAAAATGTAAAGATAAAACACCTTTGCATAGCCGGACTTTGGTTCGGCGGTTTTCAGATGCTGATGCCGCTTACCGGATATTTTCTGGGAAGCATTTTTGCGGACAAAATAACAAAATATGACCATTGGATTGCATTCATCCTGCTTGCGATAATCGGAATCAACATGATACGCGAAGCCCTGTCAAAGAACGAGACAGAAGAGGAATGTTGCGAGGACCCGAAAATGGACGTAAAATCCATGTTCCTGCTGGCTATAGCCACAAGCATCGACGCGCTTGCTGTGGGAGTCACATTCGCATTCATGCATGTGAACATAATTCCGGCAATCACAATAATAGGACTTACGACATTCACGATTTCTGCGGCCGGAGTAAAAATCGGAAGCATTTTCGGAACAAAATTCAAATCAAAGGCGGAAATTGCCGGCGGAATCGTCCTGATTCTGATCGGACTGAAAATTCTTATAACAGGCTGACGGAATTTACACCAGCAGAGGCTCAAACGTCCGTTCAGACGCTTTTCTTCCGCACGGATTAGTTTTCTCCGGAAATTTCCGCGGGAATTTCCTTCAGTTTTGTATATTTCGCATCGTAACAGTGAGAATTCGGTCTGATTCCCAGAATCCGCTCATTCTCCGCCTGAAGCTGATCCTTTATCATCCGGCGGAAAACATCCATCAGCGGAGACGGATTCACATCCGCGGCAAGAGAAACCGTTTTCAGCTCCTCAATCAGATAATAACATGACTCGATTGTAGAAATATACTCAGGGCGCGGTTCCCTTTTGAACGTGAAAATCGAACGGTAGTCTCCGTAAAACGAAAGGCGCGGCAGTTCCAGCAGAAACGGATTGTGCTCGATGATTTTGCGCGAACAGAACCAGGTTGCGTCTATCACAAGGACAAGAAGTCTACGGCCGGCCACAGCCTGCACAAAACCGTCTTTTCTGGCATTCCAGGCATCTTCTCCCGGATAAAGCAGCACCGGAAAAAATTCCGGCGATGAAAGAAGCTGTGTCAGCCTGGAGTTATACGCAAACTCAAGTCCGACAAGAATTTCCGAATCCCTGAGCGTGACGTGTGCTATTCTTCCGGTTCCGGTACGCTGCTTTTTCGCCTCCTTCGGATGCATCAGAAAAACAAATTTCACTCCGGAATCAATCTCTTTCGTATACCGGCAAAGACAATTTTGAACCGGGCGGAAACACCTCATGCAGCGCTCGCTCATGATTTCCCCGCATCAATGTCAAGAAGAATATTCATACTGAAATTCCTGTCCGGCTCAGAACTGTAAAGGGACACGAGATTTCCTGTTTTTTCAGCGGAGAATTTTCCGGCGGCCGTCATTTTATATAGAAGAGAATTCTCGTTGGCATAATCCTGAACCAGCGACGGAACAACCTCGTAAGTCACGGAACCTCCGCTGCTCCTGACCGCCTTAAAAAGAATGTAGAATGTCTCTGTTCGTGGCTTTCCGTCCGCATAATATGAACGGTCACCGGTAAAAAGAAAACTTCCGTCCGAATCCGGCTCGCTGAAAAAAGCTTCCCGTATGGAATCCGCCACATTGAATCCGTTCACCTTGAACCGCAGAACGGCAGGCTTGCGCACGCTGAAATTCCGCGAATCATCCTGAATATCGTTCAGCTCGCTTTTTTCGGCGGGAGAAGCGTTGTTCTGGACTTTTTTCAGTTCCTCAAGGCTCACAAGAATTTCGGAGAGAATTTTATCCGAGGAGGAGACTGACGGTGAGGAAAACGAGATTCCTGAAAGTGAGGAAAGCTTTCCGAAAAGGCCGGCTTCCGAAAGCGAAGTTATGTCTGCGGCGGTCAGCGTATCATTTCCGGAAAAAAATGAAAGTGTATCCGTCTGTTTTTTTTTCTCCGCAGCCATCTGGCCTCCGGACACGGCGGCAGAATCGGATTTCAGGACGGATGAGGTTACCTCCGGCTGGCTTTCAGTTTTTTTAGCAGCCTGTGAGGGAAAATTCACGGACGGCCGGTAGAATGACGTTCCTATTTCGGGCATTCCGATCTGCGGCATTGACGGCATCTCCGGCATTTTCTGGCAGAAAAGGCGGACAGAAGAAAAAAGACATAACGGAATCAAAATTCTACAAATTCGCAAGGCTCTCCTCCACATATTCAAGACGCTGCGTAAGCTGGGCGATTGTTTTTTCGAGCCGGTTCTTTTCCTTCTCAAGCCGGGATTTAGGATCCTCGCCTTTTGCGGCGGATGATTTCTGTTTCATCATCTCGCGCACGGAGACCGGATTTTTTCCGCTGAGAAATTCCTTTTCTGCTCCGGCCCGCTCATCAGGCTTCTTAATCGAAGCCACAACCTTCATGTTTTCAAAACCGATTGCCGGATTGACCGGAACCGCACCGACTTTCCGGATGTCTTTCTCCGCATTACGCGGCAGGCAAAGTACCCTGTCGATGTAATCTTCATAACGGATGTCGTTCTGAACGCAGAGATTGTAGGCTTCCGCAAGTTTTTTTCCGAACTGCTGCATAAGCTCGCCGTTCTTTTCAAGATAATTCACTTTTATGTCCTCGGTGAGGGCTTTAAGCTCCGGAGAATTTTCCCATCCGAGCGAGTAATATCCCTTTTTCTCGGCGGTTTCAAGAAGCTCGGCGAATTTTGCCCAGAATTCCTGCGTATGCACACGGCATTTTCCCATGGCGGCGGCAGGTGACTTTTCCTGTTCCTTTTCGGTCATCAGATGATGCGTATATTCATGAACGGCAGTGTAGACAAGCTGATTGTCCGACTTGAAATTCTTGTTGTGAAGAAAAATCTCATGCGTGTCCGGCTTGTAGAATCCGTTCACGCGCCGGCTTTCCTTGCCGGTCTGGGTCACCGTAAAATCAAGTGAGGTTTCGTGTATGTCCAGAAGAATCTGCTTTATTTTCTCGTTATCCATTTTTACTCCAGTATTTTGTGCGGCCATCAGAGCCAGTTCATTCCAGAAAGAATTATCGCGCCTGCTACGGTCGCGGCGGTTTCTGTCCGCATGACCCGTTCTCCCATTCCGCAGCTTATATACCCTCTCTCTGCAAAAAAATTCCGTTCCCGGTCAGTCCACCCGCGCTCGCTTCCAACGGCGGCCGTTATCACCGGATTCACGGCAGATGAATCCGCAAAATTCCTGACACCATAACTCAGATGAATCTGCGGTCTTACATTGTCAAGAAGAAGCTGCAGCCCGTCACCGGAAGGCGGCGCATCTTTTTCCAGCGAATCAAGACATTCCGCAAGCGTCCGGTGAACGCTCAGAACAGGAACGTGGGTCGAAGCCGCCTGAACAGTTCCGTCAAGAAGCATTTTATATGTGGAATTATTCTCCAGAAGCGTAGACTGCATGTAAGATTTTTCGCCAAGCTCGGTTTCTGTCAGATGAACCTCCGCGACACCAAGAGCCGCAATATCACGCAGGAGACGCTTGAGCTGAATCGGCCGCGGAATTCCGATTATCATGCGAAGCGGAGAAAGCGGTTTGCCGTCCCCTTCTGGCGTGAACGAAAATTCAATCGCACCGGAGATTTTATTTATGACCGCAGTTCCGGATTTTCCGCCGACAATTCCCGCATAAAACGAATCGCCTTCATTTTTATGAAGAATTCTGATTATGTGAACAGCCCGCGGATCCTTCATGTCAAGAGGGCGGGCAATTTCATCTTCCGAAAAAAGACAGATATTCATCTCAGTTCATCAATCCGTATAAATCAGGAGAACATATTTATTTTCTTCAGTATCTTTGAAAGCTGATCTTTTTCTATAAGATCAATCGGACGGCCTTCGGCGTATTTGTGCGCGCTGTCAGAAAACGACCCCATTGTAACGCAGAGACCGGCATCACATTTTGAATCGCGCATTTTTGAATGGAACTCGCGGACGTAAATATCACCGATTACGGTCATTGTCCTGTAAAAGCGGAAAATCTCGCGGGCCTCCCACTTTGCGCTTTCAATCGCGCATATCATCTCGACACTTTCGGATGCGATTGACATATCCTCGAATTTCACGAAACTGTCCGGATAATAGGCCGAGACAAATTTGCGGCAAAGCGCGACAAAATCGCTTGTTCCGGACATCATATAAACCTGAAGATTGCGGTTCTGGTTAAGCTCCGCATAGCGCACCACAAGCGCGTCAACATCCTTGTATCCCGGAGATTCCGTCTGAATCTGCTTGAGCAGCGCGTATCCCTTGGATATGTTGTTTTCCGAGATATATGCGTTCGCACATCTGTATTTTATCTGAATTTTCAGCGGAAACTGTATGTTCTGAAATTTGAGCGCAATCTCGTAATCCTGAATCGCTTCCTTATACTGCTTTGAGCGCTCGTGTATTTTTCCGGCTTCAAGACACGCCTGCGGTCCGAATTTCGGATCCGGACGCAGATGCATAAAAAGCTTGAGCGATTTATCCGACATCCCCAGTTCCGTCATTGAAACGGCCATATTATAGAGCGCCTCCTTGTTTCCGGGACGCTCGTCAAATGAACGCTTGAGAAACGGAAGCGCATCCTTATATTTCTGCGCCTTAAAAAGCGATGAGCCGAGCATATCAAGAACATCCGGATTCTCAGGCTGAATGATTCTCGCTTTTTTAAAACAGAAAGCGGCCTTTTCGTAGACACCCTTTTTGTACAACGCCATTCCGAGATAATAGTTGGTGTCAAAAGTGTCAGGAACTTTTTTTGCGGAAATCATCAGCGCATTTATGGCCTCGTCTATCTTGTCAAGTTTGTATGCGGAAATTCCCTCGCGCATTGCGGCTCTGGCTATATCAATCTCGACATGGGCGGCGGAAATTGAATAAAGGGTCTTGTAAACATTGTAGCTGTTTTCCCAATCGCCGTCCGCATAATAAATGTCACCTAGCGTCTCAAGTGCGGACACATTATGTGGATCATGCGAAAGCTTCTTCTGCGCCTCCTTTATGACCACAGATTTTCCCTTTTTCTGAAGCTTGTCGTTGGATGTTTTTCCGCCGGAATTTTTCATGACATTCCGCAATGCCATAAGAATTATTATGAATACTGAACCTGCTATTACAGCCAGAAGCAGAGGAATAATGATATTCATAAGAAAAAGATTCTCCTATTTTTCAGCGTCTCTTTTCGTTCACCAGATCGGCGATATGCTGAACCGCCGTCTTTATCTTGTTGATGTCGGTCGCATAGCAGCAACGGACAAAACCTTCTCCCGCCGCTCCGAACACATTTCCCGGAACAACCGCAACCTGATGTTTCTCGATAAGTTCCGTCGCGAACTGCTCGCTGGTAAGTCCGGTTGAACGGATATCCGGAAAAATATAGAATGCACCTTCCGGCTCGACGCAAGGCAGTCCCATATCGCCGAACGCCTTGTACATATAATTACGCCTCTGCTGATAGCTTATGCGCATTTTCTCGACTTCGTTCCAGCTGTTGCGCAGACCTTCCAGCGCCGCATACTGGCTGAAAATCGGAGCACAGATTGTGTTGTACTGATGAAGCTTGAAAACCTGAGCGATAAAATCGGCGGGTCCCGTCATAAATCCGATTCTCCATCCGGTCATGGCAAATGATTTTGAAAAACCGTTCAGAACTATCGTGTAATCCTTAAGCCCCGGATAGCTTCCGATTGAGACATGCTTTCTGCCGTCGTAGACAAGCTCGCAGTAAATCTCATCGCTTATAACCCAAATCTGATGTTTCTTTACGACTTCCGCGATTTTTGCAAGCTCTGACTCCGGAATCATTTTTCCGGTCGGATTGCTGGGAGAACAGAACATCACGGCCTTTGTTTTTGGCGTAATCACCTTCTCAAGCTCTTCCGCCGTCGGATAAAAATCAGTTCTGCTGGTGTCAAAATGAATCACCTTGGCGTCGCACAGAGCGGTGAGCGGCTGGTACGAAACATAACACGGCTCGCAGACAATAAGCTCATCGCCCGGATTCAGAATCGCCCTCAGCGCCGCGTCAACACCCTCGGACGCACCGACTGTAATCAAAATTTCCGACTTGGGATTGTAATACAGCTTGTAACGTTCAAGATACCTTGCGATTTCCTCGCGCAGCTCCAGCAGTCCCCAGTTTGACGTATAGGAAGTATGACCTTTCTCCAGGTGATAGAAAGCCTCCTCCCTGATGTTCCATGGTGTCGAAAAATCCGGCTCGCCGACACCAAGAGAAACGATGTCATCACGGCCGATAATCAGATCGAAGAATTTTCTGATTCCGGACGGCTGGGTCGCAAGCATTTTCCGTGACAGCCTGTCTGTTCTTGTATTCATCAGGCGGAGACTCCTTCGCGGTTGTCGCGGTCATTCTCGACATAAACAATGTCATTTTCCTTGTATGTCTTGAGAATAAAATGTGTCTTTGTGGAACGCACGCCTTCAAGCGTGGAAAGTTTCTGCGACACAAAAAGAGCCACTTCTTTAAGAGAATCGCCTTCTATTATAACCTTGAGGTCATATCCGCCGCTCATAAGATAAAGCGATCTGACCTGCGGAAACCTGTAAATTCTCTCTGCAAGCGCGTCAAATCCGTGCTCCCGTTCGGGCGTAACCTGAATTTCTATTTCGGCGCAGACCTTATCCTTTGCCTCGCCGTCCTTCTCCGGATTCACAATGGCGGCATATTTCAGAATAACTCCATCATCCTCAAGTTTTTTGATAATCGCGCTGACTTCCGCCTCGGATTTTTTTGTCATTGCGGCGATGTCCTCAACTGAAAGACGGGCATTCTGCCTGAGCAGATCAAGAATTTCTTCCATATAATATACCTCTGAAAACTTTTAAATTTGCAAAATTCAAGTTACTATGTTATACGCTTTTCCGGATTTTAGCAATAACAGAAGACAGGCGCGGATTTGCCCGGAACTCCGCATGGATTTTATATTGAATTTTAAGTTTCTTTGTGCAATTATTTTTCCGTGAACAAGATAATCTCAAAACACAGAATCATGGAGCTTGTGGCATTTCTGGTGCTTGCGGCCGCAACCGGAATAAGCATTGTCCTTCCTTATGACGGCAAGACCCTGATTCCCTTTCCGGAGACTGTGATTCCTGCAATAAACGGTGTATGCGCGCTGCTTTGCATTCCGCTTCTCATAAATCCGGAATTCCCCGCGCTCGAAATTGCGATTCTGTTTATCCAGAGCATAGTGACAGTTCTTTCCGGCTACGAAATTCTGGGGATTTTCCTCTATTCGGCGCTCGTCGTCCTGCTGCTTCTGGCCGGATTTTTCAGAAGAAATGCCGGACTTAAAGTCCTGTCAATGATTGTGCTGTGGCTGTGCACGCTGGCCTGCCTCTATCCGTACGGAATTCCGCGCATGGTGCTTGCCTATACGGTCTCGCTGTTCATGCTGTCCTTTTACGCATACATCTACGAGCGCCTCAAGAAAATTCTCGTGACGCTGGTGCCTCCGCAGGACATGGGCGCAAATCTGCCCGCACACGGCTCCGTAATCCATCTTTCGGACTTCGGGCTGACCGAGCGGCAGATAATGCTGGCCACCGAATACATGAACACCGAGATGACCTACCGGCAGCTGGCCGAAAAACACAATGTCAGCTGTTCCACCGTAAAACACGACATGGCCGAAATTTTCAAGGTTTTTGATGTGACGAACAAAGAGGATTTCCGGATTCTTATGCTCCAGTACATAGTTAAAATTTAAAAAGGGATGTTCCTGTATTGCGATTCATGAAAGCTCAGCCACCATACAGGAACAATTCGGCTAGTCCGCCATCCCCTTCAGCAGTGAAACATTGTAATTGTCAACGGCAGTGCTCATACGCGAATTTCCGAACATCGCGGTCAGGCACGCAAACGGCACTGTAACCGCACCGACCGAATATCCTATTCTTGTCATATATGCGGCCGCCGTCGGATCTATGCCGGGAATATCAGCCGCAATAGCCGTTCCAATCGAGGCGCAACCTATTCCCAGCAGAACCCAGGACGTTATCTTCCATGCGTCATATTTTGCGACAAGCGTCCTGTTCTCCGGAACAGTCAGGAGAACTTTCTTCAGCTCGGAATTCCTTATCCTGTTTCCGTCAAGAAATTCGTATGTGACGACATTAATAAGCGCCGGCTCGTGGATAATCAGATTCGGCAAAGCCACATCCGGCCCGGAAACCGGAGAAACAGCTTCCGACTCCTGCGCGGCACAGATTCCGCAGACAAAAAGCGATACCAATATTCCGATAATAGTTTTTCTCATAGTTATCTCCCATAAAATAAGTGCATGTCCAGAAGTAACATCCGGATTTTTGTTGCGCAACGGTTTTATTGTTGCCGGATTTTTCCGGAAAATCAACGGCTTTTTTACGAATTAACCTTGGTTAAATACGAATTAACCAAGGTTAATTTAAAACAGATAAAGACACTTTAGCCCCACTTAATTTTTTGTCGGGAAACGGTGATGGCTCAGCTCAGGGCGGCGGCGCTCAGTCCAAAATGCGCGGTTCTTCTGACGGCATTTCTCGGAGAAAACTGGCGTTTCTGACCGAAGCTTTTCTTATGGAAAAAACATTCTCTTCCGTGTTATATTTGAACAATGAAATATTTTGAGTCGGCAAATCCCGTGCTAAGGGAAATTTTCAGGATAATTCTGGTCGTGGCGGGAGCCGTCCTTATGGCGGTCAACATAAACACATTCGTCCATTCTGCCGGGCTTCTTCCGGGCGGATTCACCGGACTTTCGCTCCTGATTCAGGAAATTTTCCAGGAATTCATCGGCATTCACGTTCCTTACAGCGTGCTTTCCTGGCTGCTGAACCTTGTGCCGGCGGCGGTCTGCTTCAAATATGTGGGAAAAAAATTCACGGTTTACTCCGCGGTGATGATTGTGCTTTCCGGTCTGCTTACGGACATAATTCCCGGATTCGATGTGACCGACGACGTACTTCTCTCTGCAATTTTCGGCGGTCTTGTGAACGGACTTTCTATCTGTCTGTGCCTTTTTGCAGGTGCCACCAGCGGAGGAACGGACTTCATCGCGATTTTCGTCTCGGAAAAGACAGGAAAAGATGCCTGGAATTATATTTTTATGGGAAATATGGCGGTTCTTGCCACGGCGGGCTTTCTTTTCGGATGGAACGTCGCGCTTTATTCAATCGTGTTCCAGTTCGCCTCAACCCAGGTGCTGAACACGCTTTACAAACGCTACCAGAAGACAACGCTGCTGATTATATCGGACAAGCACGAGGAAATTTACAGAATCATAAATGAGACGACAAATCACGATGCGACCCTTTTCCGCGGAATCGGATGCTACAGGAACACCGAACGGAATATGCTGTACACGGTGATTTCTGAGGACGAGGTGAACGGCCTTGTGAAAAAAATCCGCTCGGCCGACACCAACGCCTTTATAAACATACTTCAGTCAAAAGAACTTTTAGGAAAATTCTTCATGAAGCCGAACGATTAGACTGCCGGATACTGCATCGCATCTGCGAATGTCACAGGGAACGGACGCAGATACGGTCTTACCGCATTGAACACTCTGAGCGCAGAATCAGAACCGTTTTCCGGAACAGGAACATTTATGAAGCGGCAGCCGGTGTTCCTGGCAAGTTTCTCAAGGGCGGCATTCGCCTTTACCGCATTTGGTTTGTCGGACACGATGGACATCACATAAAGCTTGCAGCCCGGACAGTTTCTGTGCAGTTCCAGCAGAAGCCATTCATAGTTGGCGCAGAATTCCTCGACATCAAAATTTTTTGACCGGACATCCTCATCACCGATATTGACAACCAGCTTTGACGGATTCAACTCGCATACCGCCACCGCAGCGTGTTCGGCATCCGCAATGCACAGTCCGTCAAAGCTGCGGCTGTAAACAGGAACTCCAAGCGCGCTGTCGGTAACAAATTCGGAAATGTTCATGTCAGCAAGATATGTCGAGCCGAAGCAGACAACCGCATTTTTTCTGGCCGCCGTATTCATTTTTCTGTAAGATTCTATTCTGTCATCAAGTGTTTTCATATTAATCCTCCAATTGAAAATCAAATTCAGTAGTTTGACGCGTGACGCACATCAGCGGTTTCGACGCGGTTTCTGTCGGCGGACGCTTTTTCGGCGAGCCTGTCATATTTTTTGTTCACAAAATAAACAACCATGTTCATTGACACAATGACAAGATTCAGCAGATAGACAACAAGCACATAATTTATTGCGCCTGTATAGAATTTTGCCACGATTCCGCAGATATATCCGACAATAATCAGCAGATTAAAACGGAAACTCATATTTTTTGCGCTTTTTGCCTTTATGTTTTTCATTACGGAAATCGGCCATGAAAGACCGAAACAGACCAGCATCAATGACTCCAAAATTTCTGCCATTTTTTTATACCTCCAGAAAACAGTCCGCAGCTCCGGATGCCGCGTTTTCTCTGTTTTCATGGAGACTATATAACTTTATTATCATAATGTCTAATATATCATTTTTATCAAATCAATAACTTATAATTATACATTAGCGATAATCTAATATTCCTCCTCGACAATCACGGACCAGCCTTTTCCAGAATAGGAATTATATCCGCTGGTTTTTGCGAATCCGCAGACACGGAGCTTTCCGGAGGGCGAATTCCCGGTGATATAGCCGTATCCGGTTCCTGCGCTGATCTCGGCAAAAGCGTCGGAAGACGAAAGGTTCATTCTGAGCACATCCGTCCGGGTTTTTGAGGCAATCACCTCTCCGCGCAGATTCACGACATAAATTCCGCTGTCGGCCCCGATTTTCGCCTTGTCCACAATATCGCAGATAAAGTCCCAGTTGAAGCGCGTTGAAATAACGCCGAGAATTTTTCCTGAGGAATTCTTCACAGGACATGAATATGAAATCGTGTTCCTGTCAAGCTGCCTCGAAAAATACATATCGGAGACGAAAACCTCACCGGAGACCGATTTTTTGAACCATTCCATTTCGCCTGCGTCCGTTCCTGTCAGCGACGGATCTACTCCGGTAACGACAATTCTTCCATTTGCGTCCGCAAGAATAATCTCGTGATAGACTTCGTAAATTCTCACCAGATTCGAGATTGTTCTGCCGGCCGCCGCAACGGATTTTTCATCCGGATTTTCAAGGCAGGATATTATTTTTCCGAACGTCGCCCAGGCCTGAACATCACAGAAACGCTCAAACAGGTTGCGGTCAATCTTGTCAATCACGTCAAAAGCGATGTCGGCTGTGCGCACTCCAATAAGTTCACGCATCTGCCGTTCAATGGAATCCACGACCTCGCCGCATTTTTCATTCGTCTTGTCGCTTATCTCGGAGAAACGCTTTATCTCGTTGGCAATCACGCGGAAGCCGGCTCCGACCGCCCCGACATGGGCCGCCTCTATTGAAGAATTGAACGAAAGCATCCTTATATTCCGGGAATGACGGTCCATCTCCTTCAAATCCTGACGCAGAAGCCCATAATTTTCCATCAGCTGATTGAAAATATACGACATATTTGAACCGCGCGAATTCTTTTCCATAGCAGAATCTCCCAATCAATTATGAACAAAAAAAGGAGCCACCGAATCCTAAAAAATCGGTGACTCCTTTGCCACTCCGGAAGATTAGCGCAAATTCCGCGTATTTTCAAGTGCCGCCTCTCCCTCCTGACTCCTGATTTCTGACTCCGGGCATAAAAACAATACAGTGTTTTCCGTATTCTCCGCCAGAAAAAAAAGCTTTACATTTGAGGCATGAATACAGAACTGAATCTCCCGCGGCGGCTCTGCCGCAATCCGGTGATTTATGCCGACTGGCCCGATCCGGATGTAATACGCGTTGGCGGAACTTATTACATGATAAGCACGACTATGCATTTTTTTCCCGGCGCAGTGATTCTGCGCTCGTTCAATCTTGTTGACTGGGAAATTCTGACCTACATAACCGATGAACTTGACGGAACTTCCGCCCAGAAGCTTGAGGACAAAAACGGAATCTACGGAAAAGGAATGTGGGCCGCCTCGCTCAGATTCCATGAGGAAAAATTCCATGCCGCCTTTGTCGCGAACGACACCGGAAAAACCTACCTTTATACAGCCGAAAAAATCACCGGCCCATGGGAAAAATCATATATCGAAGGATTTTACCATGACAGCTCGCTTCTGTTTGACGACGACGGAAAAATCTACATAGCCTACGGAAACCGCGAAATCAGAATCCTTGAGCTTGAATCCGATTTGTCCGGTCCCAAAAAAGGCGGACTTTCAAGAATCGCCGTAACAGACACAGGAAATGTGCGGCTCGGATACGAGGGAACTCATTTTTACAAGATAAACGGAAAATATTATCTTTTTTTCATCCACTGGCCGGAGGGAGAAAGCGCACTCAGAACGGAAGCCTGTTTCCGCGCCGACTCCATAGACGGAATTTTCCGGGGAGGAGACGTTCTCTGCTCCGATCTTGACGCACGGAGAAGCGGCGTAGCGCAGGGCGGAATCGTCGATACACCGGACGGACATTGGTATTCAATGCTTTTTCAGGATCACGGTGCGGTGGGCCGGATTCCGGTTCTTGTTCCGTTTTCCTGGAAAGACGGATTTCCCTGTTTCGGAGAAAACGGAACCGTTCCCAAGGAATTCTATGTTCAGGACAACCGCCCCGGACATAAATATGAGCCGCTCTTCTGCAGCGGAATTTTCGATTTGACGGAAAACGGAAAACCAAAACTGAAAAAGCCGTGGCAATGGAACCACATTCCGGACGGACAGCTCTGGAACATAAATTCAGACGGCGCGCTTGTAATAAAAACCGGCCGCACTTCCGTAAACCTGATGCAGGCGCGGAACATACTGACCCAGCGCGCGCACGGAGAAAAATGCTCCGCGGAAGTGACGGTTGACGCATCCGCAATAAATGAAGGCGATTTTGCCGGTCTCTGTGCATTTATCGGGCGGTACGGATTTGTCGGAATCACAAGGAGAAAAGGAAAATTCAGCGTTGTTGCAGCGGAACGCGCAAGTCCGCAGGAACTTTACAGAATCGGCGCAATGGACACACAGGCCGCAAGAATAACGGAAGAATTCCCGGTTGCGGAGAATTCCGGAAAAATCAGGCTGCGGCTTGACTTTGATTTTTCTCCGAAAAAGGACACGGCGGAATTCTATTTTATGGAAGAAAATTCATTCCGCAGAATCGGACCGCAGCAGAAACTTGTCTACGGACTCGACCATTTCTGCGGAGTAAGGTTCGGGCTGTTCATTTTCTCGACAGAAACTCCTGGCGGACAGGCGAAGTTCTCCGATTTCCGTTATCACACGGACGGCTGAAGAAATGCGCCGCGGCACAACTCTCCAGCGCAAATGACGGAACCGGAAAAATCTCCGGTTCCGCAAAATTTCAGACGGTCATTATCTGCTGAATTCCGGCATGGTCGGAATCCTCAGCTGAATCAAACGAAGTCCTGAACGGCGCAAGAGGAAGTCCGTTCCTTCCGAAAACCGTCACCGGTCCGTAATTGTACCAGGCATACCGCGCCGCAACCGGAGAAGAAACCTCCGCGCAGAAAAGCGTGATTGTGTTCAGATTCCATATATCGCGCCCGAATTCAAATTCCGCAGGATAAAAAATTCCGTCCGCACCGCAAAGCTCAAATCCGGTAAATCCGGAAGGAACATCATTTCCCTGAATTTTCTCAAGCTCCCTGTACTCGTCCATCGTCCGACTGTCATCCTTCAGAACAAATCCTTCCGGAGCGTTCGCGAATTCAACCACGAATCTTTTTCCATCCGGATATGACGTGCGGTACATCGGCGACAGTGCCTGCTCCGCCGCAAGAATTCCATAAACCGTGCAGAGCGCATTGCGTTCCATCCGGAAACCCAGCTCCCGTTTTGCCCGCGGATGAATGTCGTTGAACTGACCGAGATCTGCGGCACAAACCATTCCTGTGTTATTCACATCCGAAAGAACCTTAGCCTGCGCCTCGCGGATAAGCGGCCAGTTCTTGAAATCACGGTCGTAAGTGTACCGGTGCTCAGGCAGCTGCACAAAAATGAACGGAAGATTCACATCGTTCCAGAGGGAACGCCATTCCAGAATCATCGCAGAAAAAAGCCGCTCATACAGCGACGGCCGGTGATCGTCGCTCTCGCCCTGATACCATAGAATTCCACGGAGCGTATACGGAGCGACTCTTTTCACCATGCAATCAAAAAGTCCGCACGGACGGTACGGATTCTTGCAGGATTTAGGTCCCGGCCATTTGCACGGCCCCAGAATTTTCTGAACCTCATTCCATTCGATTCCTGGGCGCGTTCTGTAAAGCTCGTTGCATTTTTCCTGCCAGACCGCATTTTCCGCCTCATATTCGTCAAATTCGGCGCACTGCTGCTCAACGGATTTTCCGGCTGTAGCCTCCGCATATTCATCAAGATAAATGCGCAGTCCGGAATCACGTTCCAAGGTTCCGCGGCTCATCCAGGCGCTTGCGGAAGTTCCGCCCCAGTTGCAGCCGATTACTCCGACCGTAACACCAAGATCCGCCGCAAGTTTCTTGGCAAAAAAATATCCTACCGCCGACCATGATTTTTTCCATTCACTGTCCCAGGTCTGCCAGCAGGTGTTCCGCTCGGCCTCAAAGAAATGACTGTCCATCCAGGCGATTTTATTCGTATAGTAGAAACGGACATCCGGATCATCCGTCAGCGCAAGTTCGGCCGGACCTTCCGTGCAGTTCTGAAGCTCAAACTCCATATTCGACTGTCCGCCGGCAAGCCAAACCTCGCCCACAGCAATATCCGTGAATTTTTTTTCTATTATATTATCTCCTTTGCCGCATTTTACGGACATTGAACATCCGTTCCGGGCAGACAAAGGCGCAAACCTGAGCGACCATTTTCCGTCACCGCCGCAAATTCCGCGGGCGGATCGGAGCTGATTTCCGGCGGCATCAAAAAGAAGTGCGGTAATCTCCGTTCCCGGCGCCGAAACACCGAACACATCAACCGGCTTTTCCCGCTGAAAAACACAATGATCTGAAAAAACTGCGGCAACCCTGAATTCTTCCATATTCAATCCATCCTGTTTAAAATAAATATGTCTGACATCCTAGCACCATAAGCACGTTTTTTCAATTTGCCTGAATCCGCCTGGGCTTCCGGGTATTGCATTATACGGTCCAAGTCATTATATTAATAGACACGTAACGCAGATGTAATATAGCGGTAGTATACGACCTTCCCAAGGTTGGCGTGCGGGTTCGACTCCCGTCATCTGCTCTATTTTCCGAGATAACCCCCGTTTCCAAAAAAATCAGACAAAATACAGTCTCCTGTTTTTTATGCTATAATATTCTTATGACTCAGAATGAAATGCAGGCAGTGGCAAAGAACTTTGCAGCACAATGGCTCGGCAAGGGCGGCGAAAAGCAGGAAACACAGCGGTTTTGGATAGAACTTTTAGGCGAAGTGCTCGGAATCAGAAATCCGGCCTCGTATATTGAATTTGAAAAGCGTGTAAAGCTCTCGCACACAAGCTATATAGATGCTTATATTCCTGAAACGAAAGTTTTAATAGAACAAAAAGGCATAAAAATCGACCTAAAGAAACCCTACGAGCAGTCGGACGGAACGCTTCTTACGCCTTATGAGCAGGCGAAACGCTACGTGAACGACATGAAGGCAAGTGAGAAACCGCGCTGGGTTGTAACATGCAATTTTGCGGAATTCAACGTGTACGACATGGAAAATCCGCAGAATCCGCCGGAAGTGATTTACCTTAAAGACTTAGACAAAGACTTTTACCGCCTTGAATTTCTTGTTGACAGAAAAAACGAGAATATAAGGCGCGAAGAGGAAATCTCCATTGCCGCAGGAAAGCTTGTCGGAAAAATGTACGACGCGATTATAAAAGAATACATTCCGCAAGGCGAGAACGGCGAACTGACGGCTGACCAGGCGCGCTCGCTCAACATTCTTTGCGTGCGGCTTGTCTTTTGTTTTTATGCGGAAGACGCCGGGCTTTTTGCCACACGCACCGCGTTCGAGGATTACTTCCGCTCGTTTAATCTGCAAAATGTGCGGCTCGCGCTTATAAATCTCTTCAAGGCACTCGACACAAAAATTGAACAGCGCGACAAATACGACACATCGCTTGCCCCTTTTCCTTACGTGAACGGCGGGCTTTTCAAGGACGAAAGAATCGAAATTCCGAACTTCACACAGGAAATTGTTGACGTTCTCTGCAATGACTGCGCGGCTTTCAACTGGAGCGAGATTTCGCCGACAATTTTCGGGGCAGTTTTTGAATCGACATTGAACCCGGAAACGCGTCGAAAAGGCGGAATGCACTACACGAGCATTGAAAATATCCACAAGGTAATCGACCCGCTCTTTATGGATTCTTTGAATGAAGAATTTGAAGAAATCTGCGGAATAAAAAAGATTGCTTCGCCGCGTTCCGCTCCTCGCAATGACGCGGAAACAAAAAAGCGAGAAAATGAAATCGGCAACATCACGCTCTCAAAATCCCAGAAGGAAAAACTGATTGCTTTCCAGAAAAAGCTCGGCACGCTAAAATTCCTTGACCCGGCTTGCGGAAGCGGAAACTTTCTCACAGAGACATTTCTCTCGCTAAGACGGCTTGAAAACAAAGTGATTTCGCTTCTAAACAAAGGCGAGCGCGTGTTCGGATTCGAGGAGTTCATTCACGTAAAAATCAGCCAGTTCTTCGGAATCGAGATAAACGACTTTGCCGTAACGGTCGCAAAAACCGCGCTGTGGATTGCCGAAAGCCAGATGATTAACGAGACCGAAAAAATCATGGGGCAGACGATAAATTTTCTTCCGCTCACAACAAACGCATTCATCGTCGAGGGAAACGCTCTTAAAATGGACTGGGCAACTCTCAAGCCGATTGACGGAAACGCATTGCCGGACGACGGACTTTTTGCCGGAATCACGACGCACGTTGACGGAAGTGCGCACCATTACGACTACATCATGGGAAATCCGCCGTTTGTGGGCGCAAGAATGATGGCTCAGGGAAGCGGTCAGAAAAAAGAGATAGAAGAAATTTTCGGCGGCATAAAGGACGTTCAGGATTTGGACTATGTTACAGGCTGGTACAAAAAAGCCGCGCTCCTGATTCAAAACACAAAGACAGAAGCCGCGTTTGTCTCCACAAATTCAATCTGCCAAGGCTCGCAAGTGCCGATTCTCTGGAACGTGCTTTTGAACGAGCTGCACGTAAAAATCAACTTTGCATACCAGACATTCAAATGGAAAAGCGAAAGTTCCGACATGGCGGCGGTTCACTGCGTGATTGTGGGATTCGCCTGCTTTGACCGTCCGCAAAAGCTCATATTCGAAAGCGACGGAAAAAGGACACTTGCAAAAAACATCAGCCCGTATCTGTTCGAGGGCGGAAATTCATTTGTCGAAGCCCGAAAGGAAACTCTCTGCGATGTTCCAAAAATGAATTTCGGAAACCAGCCGCGCGACGGCGGAAACTTCGTGATAAGCGAAGAAGAGCGTGCGGAAATTCTGGAAAAAGAGTCTGTTCTTGAAAAATATCTTCATCCGTATATCGGAGCGGAAGAATTCATCAATAACAAGAAACGCTGGTGTCTGTGGCTAAAAGGTGCAAGCCCGGCGGAGCTTAGAAAAAGCAGGATTCTTTCTGAAAAGGTCGCGGCCGTGCGCGAATTCAGGCTTTCATCAAAGGCAAAGACGACAAATGGATATGCAAAAGTGCCGGAACAGTTCGCGCAGATTACGCAGCCGGAAGGCGCAGACTTTCTGATAGTTCCGCGTGTCTCATCTGAAAAACGATATTATGTTCCAGTCGGATTCTTAGATTCCAGCAATATTTCAAGCGACGCCGTACAGATTGTGCCTTATGCAACGCTTTTCCACTTCGGCGTCATTACAAGCAGCGTTCACATGGCTTGGATGCGCGCCGTCTGTGGCCGCCTTGAAATGCGCTACAGATATTCAAAAGAACTTGTCTATAATACGTTTCCGTTTGTAACGCCTAAGCAGGAAACGCCGTCAGACGTTTCGAATCCGTGTGGCAATTTTCCGCGCTGCACGCAGGCTCAGGCAGAAAAAATCGAAAAGACCGCAAAGCAAATTCTTGACATAAGAGAAAAATACCCGGACTGCTCGCTCGCTGACCTCTACGACGAAACTTTCATGCCAGCCGACCTCCGCAAAGCCCACAAGGAAAACGACCGCGCCGTAATGCAAGCCTACGGATTCCCGCAAGATGCGACAGAATCTGAAGTTGTGGCAATGCTGTTTAGACTATACCAAAAAATGTGCGCGAGTTTTTCGTAAGAAAAACTCGATAGTGAGCGCAGCGAACGGCAGATTGTCGCCCGACTGTTCGAGATGTACGAGAAATTGACGCAGAAGCGATAAAACTGTGCTATATTTATAGCAAGGAGGTTTTCTAAGCCTTATGAAGTTCTGTTAAAGAAGCACAGGAATTGCCATAAAGGATATAAATCTATGACATATTTTCTGGATACGAATATTCTCAGCTATATTCTTAAAAACATTCCTTCTGTAATCAGCCGGTTGACCGAGATAACAAGCTTTCGCTGTTTGAGTATCACTCAAAATTATTCGGAATTGTTCCACTATCGCAAAGCGACTTGGACAGAGCTGCGAAAGAATATGCGAAATTAAAATATATTGTGGCAGAACTGTGTTATAATGTTCAATAATAAACCGCAGAAAATTAATAATTAAAGGAATTTCAAATGCAAACAAATGAATCGTCTTCAGACAAAATTCTTCCGCCGCTTTCAAAAAAGCTGTTTTTGTGTGTGTTCCTGTCGTATGCGCTTCCGAGTATGCTTGTGGGTGAGCTTTTTATTTTTACCGGAGCAATAACGTTCGCGGATTTTATGAAGGTGCTCACAGGTCCGGTGGCGGTTCCGTTCATGGCTTTTATGGCCGTTGTGGGATTTATTTTTTACTGGAATTTTGCGCGCAGCTATAAATCCTACGACGGAACCGACGAATCAAAAAACGCTATTTTCTCATCACTGCGGTTTCTTATAATCAGCACGGCTCTTGTTCCGTTTGCGCTTTATCTGGTTGAGCCGGTTGTCTATCAGATAAGCAACAATGCGCGCGGACTTGTATTCGAAGCTTTCCGCGGGAAAAACATATATCCGCTCTGGTATTCGGGACTTATAGGATTACAGATGCTCTGTTCTCAGTTTTTTCTTCTTGAAACAGTCCATATAACGGAAAAAAATCTTTCTTTCCTTCCCTATACGGCAAATTCAAGGACATTTCCGCTTGCTCTCAGAATCATGTATTCTACTATTGTCACAACAACAGGACTTATTCTGATAATCATCAGCGTTTTCACTATTCCGGCAAACTATGACTACGAATTCTCGGTTCTTTTTACACACAAGATTTTTCCATTATTTTTCGTAGGAATCATTGTTCTTGCCGCCGACAGCTACATAAACGTGCGGACCATAAAATCAAACGCCCAAAGCGCACGGGATTTCAGCCGGCACCTTTCCCAAAAAGACTATACAATGACTCCGATGCCGATCGAGACAAGATGCGAGCTTGGTGAACTTTCAGAGAACATAAACAGTTTTTTCACCGCTACAAAAGACATCCTGCAAAGCATAAATTCTCTGGCGGAAGCATCGCACAAAACTGCGGAATCCCTTTCCGGCGGAATGAGGAGCGCGTCTGTAAACATCTCGGAAATTTCGGATACAATCAACCTCTGCAAGGAACGCATGAACGAGCAGAATTCGAGCGTGTCGCAGACAGAAAAATCCGTATCACAGATTTCATCGAGAATCACATCGCTCAAACACAGCATGGAAAGTCAGACCCGGAGCATGGAAAAAGCATCCTCCGCCGTAAATGGAATGGTCTCCCAGGTGAAGAACATAACACAGACTTTGCAGAACAACGTGAACACAATGGATAATCTGATGGCTGGAGCCGAAAGCGGAAAAAAGAGCGTTGAGGTGGCGGTGGAGAATGCGGACAAAATCAGCGAGGAATCTGAGACTCTGCTTGAGGCCGCAAAAATAATACAGAACATCGCGGAGCAGACAAATCTTCTTGCAATGAACGCGGCCATTGAGGCGGCACATGCGGGCGAGGTCGGAAAGGGATTTGCGGTTGTTGCCGACGAGATAAGAAAACTTGCGGAGGAGTCAAACTCCCAGGGAAAGGCAATAAACGAGAATCTGGAGCAACTTTCATCATCGATAAAAACCGTTACGGACAACACGAAGAACATTCAGAAAGAATTTGACCACATTTACAGCCTCTCGCAGGCGGCGCGGAAACAGGAGACTTCGGTTTATTCCGCAATGATGGAACAGAACGACGGAAACAGACAGGTTCTTGACGCGATGAACGGAATTTCAGCTTCAGTAACAGAAGTCCGTGATGCCTCGGATGCAATCCTGAGTGATTCAGCCCAGATTACAACTGAGGTGAAAACACTTTCAGACGTGACAAACGACATAAACACCCAGATGGGAAACATTTATCAGAGCGCCAATGGAATCTCCTCAATAATAAAGGATGTAGCCGTAAAATCAGACGAGAATTCGCGCGAAATGGACGAGCTGACAAATGAACTGGGAAATTTCAGGCTGTTGTAATTTCTTTTCCTGCGGAGAAATAAAATTCTATCCGATCAGGAAAAACATTGATGAGCCAGCAGAGAAGGAGAAAAAGCCGCCGCGAAAACAGGAAATTCCGCGGCGGCTCAGCTACTTCTGAATTCTATTCGTCATCGTTCTGGAGGGCGGCATAGCCTTCCTCTCCGGTACGGACTTTAACTACATTCTCCACATCGTAGACAAAAATCTTTCCGTCACCGATATGACCTGTGTAAAGCGCCTTCTTCGCGGCCTTTACAACCGTCTCTACGGGAACCTTTGACACGACAATCTCAACCTTTATTTTCGGCAGAAGCGTTATTGTCATCGGAACACCGCGGTAATATTCACTTGCGCCTTTCTGCATTCCGCAGCCCATCACGTTTGCAACCGTCATTCCGGTAACGCCGATGCTGTTCATCGCAACTTTAAGCGCCTCGAATTTCGTCTGCCTTGTGACAATCACAACCTTTGTCAGCTTTGCGTCCGTGTGCTCAGGCGACACTTTTGTGACAGGAACAGCTGAATCCATAGGAATTGCGACTCCGGCTTCCCTTGCCTCGGCGAATTCCTCCTCGGAATAAGGAGTGACGAATCCGGCGTAACCGGTGTCAAGTCCGTGCTCCAGCTTGTCAAGACCGACAATCTCTTCTTCCGCAGAAACACGCAGACCGAATATCTTCTTTATAATAAGGAAGACAATTGTAATTGTAACCGCAGTCCAGGCCGCTGTAGCAAACATTCCCACAAGCTGGATTCCAAGGCATTTGAATCCGCCGCCGTAGAAAAGTCCGGCTCCGGAAATCTGGTTTGCGCCTCCGCTGATTGCACGCTGGAATGCCGGAGCGGAAGGAGTCGCGAACAGTCCGACCGCGATTGTTCCCCAGATTCCGTTGAACATGTGGACGGCAACCGCACCGACCGGATCATCAACATGAAGCTTGTTGTCAAGAAGCCATACGCCAAAAACAACGAGCAGTCCGGAAACAATTCCGATTATAGACGCACCGAGCGCATCCGTAACATCGCATGGAGCGGTGATTGCGACAAGTCCGGCAAGCGAAGCGTTCAGACACATAGAGACATCCGGCTTTCCGTACTTTATCCAGGTAAAAATCATACAGGTTACAGTCGCAACCGCAGGAGCAACCGTTGTCGTAACAAAAACGGAACCAAGCTCAGGAACGGTGACCGCCGCTGCGCCGTTGAATCCGTACCAGCCCAACCAGAGGATGAATACGCCGAGCGCTCCGAGCGGAATGTTGTGTCCGGGGAATGCATGGACTTTTGTTGAACCGTCGGAATTCTTTGTGAATTTTCCGATACGCGGGCCGACCATCGCAGCTCCAATAAGAGCGCAGATTCCGCCGACCATGTGGATACAGTTTGAACCGGCAAAATCATGGAATCCTATCTGGGCAAGCCAGCCGCCGCCCCAAGTCCAGTGCGCCTCAATCGGATAGATTACGGCGGAAATCACGGCTGAATAAACGCAGTAAGACAGGAATTTTGTACGCTCGGCCATCGCTCCCGAAACAATTGTAGCGGCAGTCGCACAGAAAACCAGGTTGAACACGAAGTTTGACCAGTCAAAATCCGCGTAATCAGTAAAAATCTGCCAGTTCGGTTTGCCTATAAGTCCGAAAAAGGCGTTCTCGCCAAGAAAAAGCCCGAATCCGATCAGAATGAACATGACGGTTCCAATACAGAAATCCATCAGGTTTTTCATGATGATGTTTCCGGTATTCTTTGCGCGTGTAAATCCGGTCTCCACCATTGCAAAACCGGCCTGCATCCAGAAAACCAGCGCGGCGCCGAGCAGGAACCAGACGCCCCAAAGCTCACTGCTTGCGGCCTTTACAGCCGCGTCAATGATTGATTGTGCTTCCATTTGCTACCTCCATGGAATCAGATTTTTAAGCTGCCTGCAACCGGGCTTGTCCGCCACAAAAAAAAACGGCAGTGATGTCAGCTCAAACCGGAAAATTCCAGCCAAAACCGACGCCATTGCCGTTTTAAATCGATTGCATTCACCTGTTAAACAAAAACGGAGCCGCAGACTTTTTACCTAAGGGAAAAATCCACGACTCCATTGCCGTATGCGCAAGTTTATACAACTTTATTTTTTGTTTGTCAATAAATTCCATGATAATTTTTCAAAAGGAACGTATTTTTACACCCATACTCTGCTATAATAAATACATGGCAAAAAAGAACGGTTCTATCATGTACAAATGTTCCGGCTGCGGATATTCACAACCGCGCTGGCTGGGACGCTGCCCCGAATGTGGCGAATGGAATTCACTTGAAGAGATAATAATAGACAGGAACAACGTAACTCCGGCCGGACGCGGCTCGCAGGAATCCGAGGTTGCAAAACCTGTTCCGTTGAATTCCGTAAAGGCACAGGAAAGCACGCGGTACATAACAGGAATCGCGGAATTTGACAGAGTACTCGGAGGAGGAGCGATGAAGCGTTCGGCGGTTCTGCTCGGAGGAGAACCCGGAATCGGAAAATCCACGCTCCTTCTGCAGACAGCCGCGGCATCGGCAAAAACATTCGGTGGCGGCGGAAAAATTCTGTATGTGAGCGGAGAAGAATCCGCCGCGCAGATAAAGGAACGCGCGGACAGACTCGGAACTGACTGCGCAGGAATCCAGCTGCTCTGCACAACCCGGCTTGAGGACACGCTCAAGGCCCTTGATTCGCTGGAACCAAAGCTTGTGATTGTCGATTCGATTCAGACAATTTATTCGGCGGAAGCGGGACTGATTCCGGGCACGGTGAACCAGCTGAAATACTGCGCCAACGAATTCATCAGCTGGGTAAAGGAACGCGATTCTGTCCTGATAATGACGGCGCATGTGACAAAAGAAGGCACAATCGCCGGACCAAAATCACTTGAACACCTTGTGGACACGGTGATTTCGTTCGAACGCAACAGCGAGGACATAAGATTTCTTCATGCGCAGAAAAACCGCTTCGGTTCAGTGGACGAACTTGGAATTTTCAGCATGACGGCAAAAGGACTTGCCGCAGTCACAGATCCGTCGTCACTTTTTCTTACGGAACGGACGGAAAAACAGCCGTCGGGTGTCGCCTGCACTCCGGTTTTTGAGGGAACACGCGTCTTTCTTGTGGAAATTCAGGCGCTGACAATTCCGGCAAAATCATCAATCTCACGCGTATACAGCGAGAAAATAGATTCGGGAAGAGTAAGCAGAATCGCCGCCGTCCTTGAGAAACGTTGCGGACTGCGTTTTTCGGATCAGGACATCTATGTGAATGTTGCGGGAGGCGTCCGCCTTTCCGAAAGCTCAATAGATGCGGCGCTGGCGGCGGCACTTTATTCGGCGCGGACGGACATTCCTCTTGACGGAGGAACAGCCATATTCGGAGAACTAAGTCTTGCCGGAGAAATCCGCGCGGTCAGCAAGGCGAAACAGCGGATAAAGACGGCGGAAAGTCTCGGATTCGGAAGAATTTTCGCACCAGAGAACGATTCCTCCGCAACCAGAATTTCGGACATAAGGCTGATGATAAAAAGCATTTTTGGAAAACAGAAAACAGACGGACAGTAACGGAGGAAAATTTGAAGCTGATACATACGGCGGACTGGCATCTGGGCAATCAGATGCACGAAATCGACAGGACGGATGAGACACTGGCATTTTTTGAATTCCTGCGGAATCAAATCCGGGCGGAATCAGCGGAAACGCTAATAATTGCGGGCGACATATTCGACACGGCAAATCCGTCCACCGCGGCGCGCAGAAACTATTACAATTTTCTTGCCTCACTTGCCGGAACCTGCTGCCGCAACATAATAATCACCGGAGGAAACCACGATTCGGCGGCAATGCTCGACGCTTCAAAAGAAATTCTTGAGGCGCTGAACATTCATGTTGTCGGTTCTATTCTCTCTCCCGGAGCGGAGGGCGGAATCCAGCCGGAAAACATGGTGTTCGAGCTTTTCGGCGCGGACGGAGAAGCGGCGGCAATATGCGCGGCTGTTCCATTTGTCCGAGAGACCGAAATGAGAAACTACTGCGCTGCCGCAGGCAATTCCGCGGAAAATGACGGGCTCTGCCTTTCGGACAGAGCGTTCTCCGGAATTTACACTGATGTTCTTGAGGCGGCAAAGAAACTCCGCGGCGGCAGGAAGATTCCGCTTATAGCAACCGGTCACCTTTATGCCGCTGAGCTTGAGGGACGGCTTGCCGGTACGGATCCGACGGAACATTCCGATGACGGAACAAAAGTTATTGACGTTGTGGGCAATCTGGGCTGCGTCCATTCCGCGGTTTTTCCTGACGAATTTGATTATGTCGCGCTGGGACACATACATTACACGACGATGGTCGCAAAAAATCCGAAAATCAGATATTCAGGCTCGCCGTTCGTGCTTGGTTTTGACGAATGTGAGATTCCAAGAAACATTCTCCGTGTGTCAGCCGAAAAAGGCGGAATTCCGGACGTAAAAACCATAAGAATTCCCGGATTCTTCAAATTCAGAAGAATCAGCGGAACCACGGAGGAAATACGGAATCAGCTTGAGCAGCTGGCCGCCGTCCGCCCGGAAAAAAAGAAATTCATAGAAATCGTGTACGGAAACGGATCCGACAGGAACATACAGCTCGAGCTTGAGGACACGATAAAACGGCTTTCCGGTTCTGCGGAAATCGTAAGCTGGAAAATGCGGAACCGCAGAACCTTGTCATCAGGACCGGAAAGCGACATTGAGAATTTCCAGATGAATTCACTTGATGAGGATGAGATTTTCAGGGAATTCATCCTGTCAAAATCGGGCATACAGGACGGCACGGAAGAATCGGAGAAGCTGCTTGAAAAATTCATGCCTCTTTTCAGACAAATTTCGGCGGAGGAAGAAAATGCGGATAACTGAAATCGGACTTGAGAACATAAATTCAATCGGCGGAAAATGGAAAATCGATTTTTCCCATCCCGACTATGCCAAAAATCACGACATTTTTGTAATATGCGGTCCGACAGGAGCCGGAAAAACAACAATTCTTGATGCGGTCACGCTGGCGCTATATGGGCGCACTCCCAGACTTTCCGTGGTGAACAACGGCGCGGGCGGAAACGAGCTTATGACCAGAGGCACATCCTATTGCCGTGCGGCCGTAACATACAGCTGCAAAAAAGGAACATTCACCTCGGAATTCGTGCAGCGGCGTGCGCGCGACAGGGCGGATGGAAATCTCCAGGCGGCGGAATTCTCGATAACGGACAGTGACGGAATCAACGTAGCATCGGGCAAAGCCAGTTCGCTTGCAAAAACCACGGAGGAAATAATCGGGCTGGACTACAATCAGTTCTGCCGTTCGGTAATGCTGGCTCAGGGAGAATTCAACAAATTCCTGATGTGCACACCTGAAGAACGCGCTGAAATTCTTGAGAAGCTGAACGGAACCGGAAAATACAGGAAAATCGCACAGAGAATCGGCGAGAAATTCTCCGGAATGAAAGCCGAACTTACAATGAAGCAGAAAGCACGGGATGAGACTGAAGCCGAAATCCTTTCTCCGGCCGCCAAAAAGGAACTTGAGGATGAGCGCACGGCGCTTGAAAATGGAATCAGTGCGGCTGAGAAACGGACACAGGAACTTATCAAGCTGATTGAGCGGAAAAAACAGTATGAGGTTCTTGAAAAAAACCGGGTTGAGGCGGATGCGGCGAACCGGGAAATTCTTGCAAGAACAGAAGCGTTTCTGCCTCATAAAAAAAGGCTTGCCGGAGCACAGAAAGCGCGCAATGCGGAAATCTCATTCCGTCAGCTGGACGACACAAGAAAAAGCACCGATTCCGCAATAAAAGACCTTAAAACAACGGAAGACGCTGCGGAACAGATTGAAAAGGAATATCAGGATGCGGCCGCCGCTTCGGAAAGGATCTCTGATGCGCTCGAACGGAAAAAAATATATGAGCAGGAAATGCAGCCTCTGTTCGAAGAGGTTATGAAGCTGGACGAGAAATCGGCCGCACTGGAGGAGGAGAAAACCGCAGCCGCCGGACGTGTCAGGAACGTGAATCTGAAAATTCAGAATACCGACAAGGAAATAAATGCCGCCAACATGGAGCTGGAAAAACTGAGCAGCCAGGAAAAAGAAGCCGCGGATTACATTCAGCAGAATTCCGAGGACGGCAGGCTTTCAGAGGTGACGGCGCAAATTCCGGTGCAGAAAGCTCATCTTGACGAGGCGACGGAAAAAATCAGTCAGAAAAAATCAGAGGAATCGGAGATAAAGGCCGAAATCAGCGGAAATGACAAAAAGATTGACATTCACTGGAAAAAAGTCCTTGAAGCTGAAAATCAGATAAAGAAATTCATTTCCGAGGACGCGCTTTTTGTGGCGGAGGAATTCCGCAAGACGCTGTCAAACGGAAAAGCCTGTCCTGTCTGCGGCTCAAAGGAACATCCGTTCTGCAACAACGAACAGCCGGAGCTTATTCCGCTCAAAGATGAAACCGATTCCGAGGCGGACAGCCGGAAATCAGCGGAATTTGCGGAGAACATAGCGGCTCTTACGGAAACACTGAATTCATCAAGGGCAGAACTTCAGGAAGCGGAAAAACAACGCGGAATTCTGGCGAATAATCTTAAACGGACACTACAGGAACGGACGGAAGCGGAAAATTCGGAAAAAGAGATTCTTGCAAGCGTGAATTCGGTTCTTGTGCCATGGAAAATCAATGTGACCGCAGAGAATTTTGACGGAATATGCGCTGTGCTCGGAGAACGTGCGGAAAAATGGGCGGAAACCGAGAACCGGCTCAAAGAAATACGGGAGAAAATCAATGTAACTGCAGCAAAACGTCAGGAACTTTGCAGAAATTCAGACGAACAGAAACTTACGATGAAAGAGGAGGAGAAAATTCTTTCCCGGAAATCCGCAAGCCTCGCCACGATCAGGGAAGAGAGGAAGAGGAAATTCGGAGAAAAATCCGTCGCCGAAGAAAAAGAGAAACTCAAGGCGGAACTTATATCGCTGGAAAAACAGAAAGACTCAGCCGCTCTAAAGCTGCGCGAAAAGGAGAACGGACGGATACAAAACAGGACAAAAGCCTCTCAAATCCGGCGGCAGATTGAGGAACTTGAACCGAAACTTTCGGAAATGGAAAAGGAATTCGCCGTCATGCTTGAAAAAAACGGATTCACCTCGGAACAGGATTTTCTTGCGGCGCGTATGGATGATTCGGAATTTGAGGAGCTTACGGAAACTGCGGCTAAACTTGAGCAGGAGCGGATCAAACGGGAGAATTCACTGAAAGACGCACAAAGAATTTTTTCGGAATTCGCGGAAAAGAACAATATTCCAGAAACAGCGGATGAAATGGAGAAACAGCGGCTGGAACTGGAACAGCAGAAAACCGCAAATTCCGAAAGGTCGGCGGAAATTCAGGGAATTCTGATGAAAAACCGTGACACCGACGAGAAATTCCTGAAACTGAAGGAAGAATGTCGGAAACTGCAGGACGAATTTTCAGTGTGGGATACGCTTCATTCCTGGGTCGGCAAAAAAGACGGCAGCGATTTTTCTGTTTTTGTCCAGAGTCTTGCATTCAAATCGCTGCTTCGGGCCGCAAACAGCTACCTTTACGGAATCACCGGCCGGTTCAGGCTTATTCAGAAGGAGAAAATGTCGCTGGAATTCTCGGTTCAGGACGACTTCTATCCCGAACCGCGCTCCGTGTCAAATCTGAGCGGCGGCGAGAAATTCATCGTAAGCCTGTCGCTGGCGCTTGGAATCTCAAAATTCGCAAGCGCGAACGTCCGGGTGGACTCGCTTTTTCTTGATGAAGGATTCGGGACTTTGAGCGGAGAATACCTGAATCAGGCGGTCAATGCGCTGAAGCAGCTGCAGCGGGACAACAAAATGCTCGGAATAATCACGCACGTTGAGAATGTCATAAACGAATTTGACCAGCGTATAGAAATCGTTCCCGTCAGCGGCGGAAAAAGTGAAATCAGGGGCAGCGGCGTCGGGCACAAATGATTCTTAATTCGTTCATTCCCTTACCGACGCCTCAAGTTCCGCTTCGCTGAACTTGCACACTGCTTCCTAATTGCAGCGGCGTCGGGCACAAATGATTCTTAATTCGTTCATTCCTTTACCGACGCCAATGTGCCTTGCCTGTGACGGAAAGCACATCCAGACGCACAACGCAGACGGAATCCAACGCCGCGTCGGAATAAAACGGCTCCCGTCCTGTCCGCTCCGGAAACCCGTGCTTCCGCATTATCGCGTCAAGACCGCGGCGCTTTTCTTCCCGCTCCTCAATAATCCTGGCGGAACACCGGGCGCACACGCTTGCAAAAAAACATGTCCAGGCGCACGCCTTTTCGGAATCCGCGCCTTCCGGAATTCCGATTTCAGATGAGCTGACAAACGTGACGGCAACATTCGGATTGCTCTTTATGCAGCTGATTTTCCGGCCTTCCGCAGCACAATGAAACCAGAACGAAATCCGGCCGGCTTTTTTTCCGTCATCCGGATTTTCATCATATAAAAAACCGAAATTCAACGGAACAGAATATGGAAAATCCGGCTCAGACGAATCTATGAACGAAGCCGTCATGAACGGAGAACTGCGGATTATCCCGATGATTTCTTCAATATCAGTTATTTCTCTTTCGTGCCGACGCATGGACGCAATTATATCCGTGCAGTCCGCAAAATGCAACGAAGCTTTCGGACAACTTTACATCCATAGCGCATAAAAAAGCCCTGAATTCCTTTGCCGGGAATTCAGGGCGGGCAAAAATCGGGGATGTTCCGAAACTATTTTTTATGTCAGTTGGAGACTGCCGCATCAGATACGGCACTGACATTTTAAGCCTGTCGGCATCCCGCTTTCCTGCCAAAGGAGGGTTTATCTTACGCTGAAAAGAAGATCTCCGTAACTCGGATAGGGCCAGAATTCCTTGGAGACCGAACCTTCAAGCTCATCAGCGGCGGCACGAAGTTCGTTCATCGCGCTGAACACATTTTTTCTGTAGTAAAGCGCGACAGGCGACGCTCCGCCATCAACATCCTTTACACCGAGGACAGCTTTTTCCAGCTGCTTCACCTTGCTGTAGATTGTTCCGGTAAGCGCGGAAACAGTCTTGAGCAGCTCGCTTTCGTATGAGACATCGGCTTCGGCACAGGCGGCTTTTTTTGCGCTGATTGTCTCTGCAAGCTGTCCGGCGAATTTACTTCCGGCAGGAAGAATATCCTTGCGCGCCATGTCAAGCATTGTAAGCGCTTCGATATGGATAATCTTTGCGTAGTTTTCATTCTGAATCTCAAAACGCGAATAAATTTCAGCGTCATTGAAAATTCCATGCTTCTTGAAAACAGCCTTGTTCTTTTCGTCAACAAGATGAACAAGAGCCTCCGGCGTTGAGCGCAGATTCAGAAGTCCGCGCTTCTCGGCCTCGGTGACCCAGCTTTCATCGTAGCCGTTTCCGTTAAAGATTATCCTCTTATGATCACGGATTGTGCGCAGAATCAGAGCCTGAAGATCTTTGTTGAAATCCGCTGATTTCTCAAGCTCATCGGCGAACTGGCACAGCTCCTCCGCAACCGCAGTATTCAGCATTATGTTGGCGCAGGCGATTGATTCTGATGAGCCGAGCATACGGAATTCGAATTTGTTTCCGGTAAACGCAAACGGCGAAGTTCTGTTGCGGTCCGTAGTGTCCTTGTTGAATTCAGGAAGAACGGTAACTCCAATCTGCATTTTTTCCTTTGCGTGCTCGCCGTAAGGCTTTCCTTCCTCAAGACATTTGAGAATTTCAGAAAGCTCATCGCCAAGGAACATGGAGACAATCGCCGGCGGAGCCTCGTTCGCACCGAGTCTGTGATCGTTTCCGGCAGAGGCGACGGAAATTCTGAGCAGATCCTGATATTCGTCAACAGCCTTTATCACCGCGCATAGAAACAGCAGAAACTGCGCGTTTGAAGCCGGAGTTGCGCCCGGATCAAGAAGGTTTTTGCCGGTGTTTGTCGAAATTGACCAGTTGTTGTGCTTTCCGCTTCCGTTAACTCCGGCAAACGGTTTTTCGTGCAGAAGACAGACCATTCCGTGTCTTGAGGCGACCTTCCGCATAAGCTCCATCGTAAGCTGGTTGTGATCACAGGCGATGTTCGTTGTAGAAAAAATCGGGGCGAGCTCATGCTGAGCCGGAGCAACCTCGTTATGTTCAGTCTTCGCAAGAATTCCAAGCTTCCAAAGTTCGTTGTTAAGGTCTTTCATAAAAGCCTGAACACGCGGTTTTATCATTCCGAAATAATGATCCTCAAGCTCCTGACCTTTGGGAGAACGTGCGCCGTAAAGTGTGCGTCCCGTAAAAATCAGATCCTCGCGTCTGTCATAAACCGACTTGTCCACAAGAAAATATTCCTGCTCCGGACCGACCGTTGTCTTTACACTTGTCACATCGCTGTTTCCGAACAGATGAAGCACACGGAGAGCCTGCTTGTTTATCGCCTGCATTGAACGCAGAAGCGGCGTCTTTTTGTCCAGAGCCTCGCCTGTGTATGAGCAGAAAGCCGTCGGAATACAAAGCGTTCCGTCCTTAATGAACGCATAAGATGTCGGATCCCAGGCTGTATAACCGCGGGCCTCGAATGTCGCACGCAGACCGCCGGACGGGAACGAAGACGCGTCCGGTTCTCCCTGAACAAGTTCCTTTCCGGAGAATTCCATTATCACCTTTCCGTCATTTGTCGGAGTGATGAAGCTGTCGTGCTTTTCGGCTGTAACACCGGTCAGCGGCTGGAACCAGTGGGTAAAATGTGTGGCGCCTTTTTCTATCGCCCAGTCCTTCATCGCATTTGCCACGACATTCGCGACCGACGGATCCAGTTTCTCGCCGCCCTGAATCGTCTTCATAAGCTGCCTGAATGTGTCCTTTGGCAGACGCGCCTTCATAACTGATTCATCAAAAACCAGCTCACCAAAAATTTCCGTCACTTTGGATTCCATTTTTACCTCCAGTCTGAATGTAATTTCGCATAAACAAAAAAAACGGAGCCGCAGAAAGAATTCCCGAAAGGAATAAATTCTACGACTCCGTTGCCGTTGCGATAGATATACAACTATGCAAAAAAAATGTCAATAAATTCAGTAATTTTTATCAGCTCACTCACTGAGCGTTATGTTTATACGCACATCCTTTTTGCCACGGCGGACGGTCACCGCAACCACATCTCCCGGACGGCGGCTTTCAAGGGCGGAATAATAATCCGCCAGTGACGACACGGGAATTCCGTCTATTCCGGTGATTACGTCGCCGCCCAGATAAATCACACTGCGCCGGCTTCCATAATAGGCTGCCTCGGTTCCTCCTTTTAGCCCGGCTTTCTCCGCATTGCTGCCGCGGGTCACTTCGGAAACGAGCATTCCTGACGCGACATCCAGCCCGGCATACTGCGCAATCCGTCTGTTCAGCTGGACAAGCGAGACATCTATTTTTCCGCGTCTGACCTTACCGTATTTTAGCAGATCGGCGACAACACGGACAGCTGTCTCAGCAGGAACGGCGAATCCGACTCCGGAGGAACTTCCGGACGATGACATTATCATTGTGTTGATTCCGACCATCCGTCCCGACGTGTCAAGAAGAGGACCGCCGGAATTTCCCGGATTTATCGCCGTATCCGTCTGAATCATATTGCGGATTATACGTTTGTTTGAATTCTGGATCGGGCGGCCAAGTCCGGATACGATTCCTGTGGTCATTGTGCGCTCCATTCCGAACGGATTTCCGATTGCAATCACCTTCTGTCCCACTTTCAACGCCGATGAATTTCCGAACGAGATTGTCTTAAGCTCAACTCCGGACGGCGGCTCAAATTTCAGGACGGCAAGATCACTGTCTGTATCCTGTCCGACAATCTCCGCCTCATATTGGGTTCCGTCATAAAGAGACACGTAAATTTTGGACGCATTCTGAATTACATGGACATTTGTCAGGATATATCCGCGCGGATCGATTATGGAACCGCTGCCGCTGCCTCCATCCTGAACGACCGGCTCAAGAAACCAGTCATATGCCGTAACTTTTGTATTTATATTCACGACGGCTTCGTTGCACTTATCGTAGACATTTATGTTCTGGATTTCATCCTGAGTATACCCGGCCGATACGGAAACCTCCGAAACCTCGACCGCCGACAGACCGCTCACCGCAGGTTCAGCTCCGGTTCCGGCCAAAACATCTTTCTCCGCAGTTTTTTTTCCTGACGAAACAAACACCATGGCAGTCACTGCAACCGCAGCAACCGCACAGGCCGCAGCCGTTCTGATCAGCTGCCCTTTTGTATATAGCCTCATGGCCAAGATTCTAATAAATCAGAACAAATAAGACAAGCCGATTTCTGCGGAAAAACGGCCGCTGCCATCCGTCACAAAAATTCCGCGTCCCTTGAAATTCACGACAACCGCACCGCCGCCGGGCATAAACACAATTTCAGCGCCTGCATCAACAGCCCGCAGCCATCCGGACGGAATCAGATCCGAAAATGAACTGTTCAATGCGCCCCATAAATTGATTCTTGAAGTCTGATCCGGTCTGAATGAGAGTGATATTCCGTTGCGCCAGACGTTGTTGTACACGGACAGGTTTCCGTCAAGCGTACCGGCTGTAAACTCGGAGGAAAATCCGGCATAAAAAAGGCGGGTCTCGGCTCCGAACATAAAACCGCCTCCAAAGCCGCAGCCGTCATCGACACCGGAAATTCCGAAAGCAGCGTCACTGAGATAGCCATATCTCGCAAGTCCGCCAAAACGCAGAACGGTTCCTCCGGAAATTTCAAATCCATGAAAAATCTTCATATAGACATTGAACAGAATCGGAACTTCCTCATATTTTTCTCCGGCCACAAAATACACGGAAGCTCCGGTCTCGGCATAGTCACCGAAATTCTTGACGAATCCAAGCCCCGTATAGACGGAATCGTAGCCGCTGTCAGGTGTTCCGTAATTGAAAACAGGTGCGGCGCTGCTGAACACCGAATATCCTCCATCGGTAAGTCCGAACGCAACCGGAAGAGAACCGATTCCCGTTCCTGTTCTTGAGCATCCCGAAATATTGTAGACAAGAGAGCGGTCAAGCGAAACGGAAAGGCTATAGCTGTATTTTCCGGCCGAAACCGTAGCCTTATATGCTCCATCCGGCAGCGGCAGCCCGAAATCATCCGAGCCGTCCCACACAACCGACTGTCGCCAGGTTTTGAATTTCTCAAAACTGAATGTCCTGACGGTGTTTCCATCCGAATTGCAAATCAGAATGCGCGCCGGTTCAGGAGAAGCCGCCGTGACATAAAATGAAAATTCCGCGGTTCCGATTGTTCCGCTGTATTCAGGATTGAACGCGTCTCTTGAAACCGAAAAATCATCAAGGGAGAATTCCGCCGGAGTCATAGTCACATTAAAATCGGATGTCATGTAACGGCGGACAAAAACGTCACCGAAAAAATCATTGTAACCGAACGCATGGACACGGATTCTGCGTCGGCCCGCACCGGCTTCGATGAATGTTGATGACGTGGGACTTCCTCCGTCCACATAAAAAACCGCGCCCGCCGGAGCACCGTGAATTCTTATGAATCCGCTGATTTTTTTCAGCTGCACAAAATATGAATATTCACGGCCACGCTTTACGTTTACCGTAAGAAATTCGCTTTCATATCCGGGCTTTGAAATCCTCAGATGATGCCGTCCGGAATCAGGAAAATGAATCACCGTATCCGAACGCCCGTAATATGCACCATCCAGATAGATTTCCGCCCCGGAGACATTCGTTCTGATCCGGACAACGGCATCCTCAACCTCCGTCTCCGTGGCCTGTTCCGGCTCAACAAAACGGAAACGGCTCTGTTCTGCGTCGGACTGGGCAGAAAGAATTCCGGCTCCAAGCAGCAGAAAAAACACGGCGCACATCAGATTCCGACAAGATTCATTGGATTTCATTCCGAATTTCATGGCAGGATTCTACATCAAAATTCCGGTGAAAACAACAAACCGTGTTCCATAAAACTGAAATAATCCTCAAAACCTATAATCAGATGGTCAAGAACTGTGATTCCAAGAATTCTCGACGCCTCAAGAAGATTTTGCGTGCTCGAAATGTCATCATCGGACGGAGAGCAGTTTCCGGAAGGATGATTGTGGCACAGGATGACAGCCGAAGCGTTCTCCTTTATCGCCTCCGAGAAAATTTCACGCGGATGGACAAGAGTCCGGTTTATAGTTCCGACGGAAGCCACATGAATCTGAATAATTTCGTGGCCGCCGTTCAGCGTTACGCACAGAAAATGCTCCTTCTGCTGCATTGCATAATTCTGGACAAAAGGAATCAGATCCTTGGGAGTACGGATTTTCGCCTTGAAATGTCCGCTCCGCCGTCTGCCGAATTCAAGTGCGGCGGCGACCGCAAGGGCTTTCCGCATACCGACACCTTTAAGCGACAGCAGTTTCTCCACACGCGCGCCGTCATCGGAAGAATCAAGCGCCTCTATAATTCTGCGCGCCATCACCCGGACGGGCACCTGTTTTGTTCCGGAGCCCAGAATCAGCATTATCAGCTCCTCATCATCAGGATAGGATATTCCGTATTTCATTGTACGTTCCCGGATATCCGGCTTCAAGTTATATTTTTCCATACATATATAATTTCATTTTAAAGCCCAAAACATGAAGTAATCCGGAAAAATTCACGCCGAAAATAAAGAATTTTTTCCGATAAATACCTGGTAATGAGAAAAATAAAATTCAGAAGAAAAAAATCCGTTCTGGCGGCGGTCATCATGATTCCGCTGCTTATGTTTTCGTGCCGTTCAGTTCCTGTTCCGCAGAAAAACGAAATCTCACGGCGCCTGGCTGATTCCGGAATCATGACGGCGAAGGAACTTTCCGCTTTTTTTGAGGAGCAGAATCCGGAATGTGACAGGAATCAGGTTTCCCGGCTTGCGGAATATTATGTTGATGAGGCAAAAACCGAAGGAATAAATTCCGACGCGGCGTTCGCGCAGATGTGCCTTGAGACCGGCTGGCTCAGATTCGGAAACCTTGTGACACCCGAAATGCACAATTACTGCGGACTTGGCGCAATCGACGAGGAGCACCGTGGAGAAATTTTTGCGACCGAGCGGGATGGAGTCAGGGCGCACATCCAGCATCTGCATGCATATTCGACAAAAGAGGATTCGGTTCTGAAGAATCCGCTTATTGACCGGCGGTACAAATGGGTTCTTCCGCGCGGAAAGGCGGAGACTGTTTTTGAGCTTGCCGGAACTTGGGCCGCCGACAGGCAATACGGAGAAAAACTCGACAGAATTCTCGGTGAGATGGAGATGTTTCTGGCAGAAAGATGAAATTCCGGCTGATGCCCCCAAAAAAGAAGGGGCTGCCCGGGAAATTTCCGGACAGCCCGCAATACAGGAGGTATATTATCAGCCTTTTACAGCTCCGGCGGTAATTCCGGTATAAATCTGCTTCTGGCAGAAAAGGAACACAATCAGGGCCGGAATCATCGAAATTATTACACCGGCACAGATAAGGTTATACTGGCTTCCGAGCGGTCCCGTGAACGTATAGAGCGAAATCGCGACCGTTCTCAGGTTCTTGCTCTGAAGGTAAAGATTGGCGCAGTAATATTCGTTGTAGGTGCTGACTCCTTTGAGGATAAGGCTTGTAACAATTGCCGGTTTGAGAAGCGGCAATATGATTTTCCAGTAAATCGTAAAATATGACGCGCCGTCGATTATCGCCGACTCATCAAGCGAAACAGAAATGTTTTCCATAAACTGAATGAAGATGTAGATTGTGATTACATCCGTTCCCATCATCATGATTATGTAGCCGTAAAGATGATTTATAAGATGAAGGCTTCCCATTATCTTATATACGGCGACCTGCATCGCAACGCCAGGAAGCAGCGTCGCAAAAAGGAACAGTTTTCTGATCAGTGAATTTCCGATAAAAGTGAATCTGTTTAGAACAAATGCAAGCTGCGAGCTGATTATAATGGAACCGGCAAGAACAGCAACAAGGACAATCAGTGAATTCAGGAACGCGCGCCCCATATCGGCAAGCTTGAACGCCCTTGTGAAATTGCTGAATTCCCAGACTTTCGGCAGAACCATGACGGAAGTCGAGTTGTATTCCTCCGTGTTCTTGAACGCCGTAATCAGACAGGAGACAAGCGGAAGCAGAACCCAGAATGCTATAAAACACAGGATAAAATATTTAAAAAACGTCGTTATAATCGAATTATACTTGTATTTGTTTGTCATAGAACTTTTCCTCCGCTGCTGCTATCTGTTCCCGCGTTTCTGAACATATATTTGAACAGAACGTTCTGCAGAATAGTGACTATAAAAATCAGTGCAAGCAGGAATACGGCCATCGCGGATGCAAGACCGACCTTCTGGCTTGTATGGGCGACCTGATCCATTATTATGAAGTATGTTCCAGTTCCGTTCGCACCTTTTGTTATGACAAACGGAGGCTCAAACGCGCTTAAAGAACCCGTTATTGAGAGGATTATATTCAGCGTGACAATAGTCTTTATGCTCGGAAGGATTATATGGAAGAACTGCTGAATCTTTCCCGCTCCGTCAAGTTCGGCGGCCTCATACATCTCAGGGTCAATCGACATGATCGCTCCGATAAAGAGAACCATATTCTGACCGAGATAACGCCATACCGAAGTAGCGACAAGCGACACGTTGTTCAGTCCCTGAGTCTTGAGCCAATACGGAAGGCTTTCCTGGGAAATTCCAATCCAGCCCAACACGGTGTCAAGAACGAAACCTCTTGTATAGAAGAATTTGAATATGAATCCGATTGCGATTCCGTTTATAAGATAAGGGAAGAACATTGCTCCCTTGAAAAAATTCCCGAATTTAGTTTTGAAACTGAGCAGCGTCGCAAGAAAAAGCGCAAGCACAAGCTGTACGACCGAACCGCCCATATAGTAAAGACTCAATTTGAGCGCATTAAAAATGTCGCTTCTGCCAAAAAGATCCCTATAATTCTTGAGACCGACAAATTCTCTCGCCCCGATGTATTTCATCTTGTAAAAGCTGTATCCGATCATCTCGCCGAAAGGGAGATATGTAAAAACAAAAAGCAGCGTAAGCGGAATAATTATGAACGCCCCGACAACAATTCTCCGGCTGGAAAGACCAGTTCTGAGACGAACCGCCTGATCCGCGGAAGTTTTCTTATTTTTCATGCCGACCTCCATGACATTCAAAAAAGCCGTTCCGAAAACATCGGAACGGCTGTCAGACTAATACTTTATCTCGATATTTTCAGATTTCTGGGCTGCTGTCCAGGCAGCGTTCCATTCATTCATTATATCGTCAAAAGATTTTGTTCCGTTGGCGCCATGCTCGATAATCTGCTGAACCTTCATGTTTCCGCCGTTGTTGATGTTAAGCTCAGACTCGGCATTCAGGTGATTCAGATAATCCTCCTCGCCTGCAAGGGCAGGAGCATCAGCCACGAATTCGACATTGTTCGCGGAGAAAGCCTCGTATGCGGCAGGATAATTCATGTCATTGGCGGCAATCGGAATTCCACCTTCGTTGAACGCGAATCCTGATTTTTCTGTCATCCATTTTACGAACACGAGAGCGGCCTTCTTGTTGTCGGTGGCAGCCTTGACGTTAATTCCGTAGCAGTAGTCAGGACCGGAAGATGCGAACTGCTTTCCGTTTATAGAAATCGGGAACGACATATATCCGATGTCATCAGGATTAGGACCGGCTCCCTGCATCTGGGTGAACGCCCATGAACCGAGAACCATTGTTCCGATCTCGCCACGGTTGATCATGCCTTTGCAGCCTTCCCAGTCAGTTGTCGTGTAATCATCCTCGATGAGCTTCTGTGCGGCCGCATCGTAAAGAACCTTGTACACAGCATAAGGATGAGTTCCGTCACCGTAGTTCTTGAACGGATTTTGCGTATGAAGAAGCACATTGTTCATGTAGTTTGCGTCACCTGTGGCAGAACCGCCAAGATAGGCATCCCATGCGCCCATTGTCCATCCGGCGGCATAGTTCGTGTAAAGCGGAATTGCATCTGTATTCGCCTTGATTGCCTTGAGAGCGGCGATGAATTCATCCGGTGTTTTAGGAAGCGACTTTATTCCGGCTTTCTCAAAGACTTTTTTGTTATAAAGAATACCCTGAGCGTTTCCTGTAGAGGGAATTCCGTAAACCTGATTATTGTAAGCCCACTGTGATGCGAATTTAATCTGGCTGTCCATCTGATCGATGGTACCGAAAGAGATGAAATATGTGCCGAGATCCTTTTTGTCCAGCGCAGGAATCATCATTATGTCGCCCCAGTCACCGCCCTGAAGACGGAGCAGAGACACACTGGCGTAATCGGTTATGCCCTCAACCTCAACCTTGATTCCGGGATAAAGTTTGTTGAATTCCGCAATATATTTTGCGAAATTTGTTCCGGGATATTCTGCGGAAAGCATATCAGTGCGGTGGGTCAGGAGCTTGATACTCGCATTGACATCCTTGTAGGTTTCTCCAAGAACCACATCAGACCATTTGGCAAGTCCGCCGTCTGAAACATTCGCGCCTGCGGCAGAATTTTTCTTTGAGCAGCCGGCGAAAGACATCACAACCGTCGCTGCCAGAACGGCAGAAACAATCTTTACAGTTTTTTTCATAATTGAATTACCTCCGATTCAATTTTGTTTACTTAATTTAGCTTAACACATATTTTTATAAAGTCAACTAAAAAGTTTTAAAAATTAACTAAAATTAAGTAAAAAAAACTGCTGTTACTTTACCTCAAGCCATTTCCAGAATTCCGGATCCTCATGACCAATCCGCCAGAATCCCACATTACTGACTCCGCGTGATTCATAGAGACGGCACAACGCCAGAACGGAATATGCATCGTTGAAATATCCTGTAACACCGACCTCGGTTCTATAAGAAAAGCGGGGAATGTCATTCTCGTACTCAACCTTCAAAACACCGTTCTCGGTCATGATTCTGTTCGCGCCGCTGAAATACCATGCGCCGGCCGTCTGTGTGTCAGCCCAGGTTCTTCCATAAAACGGAATTCCCATCACAAGCTTTTCGGAAGGAATGGAGCTGACCGCATAGTCCGCAACTTTTCCGCACCATTCCGTTGAGGCTACAGGACCTGGACTGCTTCCAGACCAGTGCTCGTCATAAGCCATCACGATAATACGGTCGCAGATTGCGGCAATCTCGGAGTAAGGATAGACATCATCCGAAAGCCTTTTTAGACGCGCGGGAACACAGACAGAAATCATCTTTTCTCCGGCACGCGCCCTCAGCTCAGAAATAAAATCCAGATAAAGCGCCGAGTCACGGAGCGGAACAAGCTCAAAATCAAGCTGAATTCCGTCAAACTCCTCCGCGGCAGCAATAATGTCACCGATTATCCTGTCCCTCACCGGAAATTCCGGACTTATCACAAAATGTGTGAGCGAACGGCTGTCGCAGATTGCGACAAAATGAACCCTTACTCCGTCGTTCACATGAATTTTTGAACGTTCAGGAACGGAAATCAGCTCTCCATAACAGTTCACGTCGGCGGCAAAATAACAGACATCCGTCAGAGGCGACGAACGGTCGTACTCATCCTCATATTTCTGGCTGACATATCCCCAGGTTTCGTAAAAAGCGGCCGGTTTGCCGGACGGCTTCTTAAGTTTGTATTTCGGAGAAATTTTTTTCAACGGATTTCCCTTGTAATCCTGCTCATCATGGGAAATTTCGTCAGGAATCTCCGAATCCATTTTTCCCATTCCAAGAAGCGCGGAATCAGCAAAGAAAAGACCAAACGCAAGAATTCCGGCGGTAAAAATTCTGATTTTCCTCATATCCGCATTATCGGCCATAAATGCGGCCTCAATGACACATCCGACCGTTATGGACAAATAAAATCAGAAACGAGTTTTTTGAATAGAACAGCGTATCGTTCCGGCACATAAAATTACACCAGACAAAAACGCCGCCGGAACATGAAATTCCGGCGGCGTTCAATTTCAGAAAAATCAGTCAGAGACTAGTCCGAATCATCCACTCCCTCAAAAGCAGGCTCCTCCAGATTGGCGGCTTCCTCCTCCTGACGGCGGCGCTCAAGTATCTCGTTCATCTGAATGTCAAGATCCTTGTCACTGTCATCAAACAGCTTGACATCGCGGTAATCCCTTATTCCGGTTCCGGCAGGAATCATGTGTCCGATTACGACATTCTCCTTGATTCCGTGCAGTCCGTCCGTCGCGCCGGAAATCGCCGCATTCGTAAGAACACGTGTCGTCTCCTGGAATGACGCGGCGGAAATGAACGAATCCACCCCAAGAGAAGCCTTTGTGATTCCCTGGAACATCGGGCGTCCGATTGCCGGCTGTCCGCCTTCCGCAATCACGCGGTTGTTCTCCTCGTGGAATTTGTATTTGTCAACCTGCTGACCGAAGATGAACCTTGTGTCACCTACAGCAACAATCTCAACATTGCGCAGCATCTGGCGGACAATAATTCCGATGTGCTTGTCGTTTATGTCTACGCCCTGCGCGCGGTAAACCTGCTGAATTTCGTCCATCAGATAATTCTGGAGCGCATTCTCGCCAAGAATCGCAAGAACATCCTGCGGATTCGGAGAACCTGCGCAAAGCTGCTCGCCCGCCTCAACCTTATCACCGTCGCGGACAAACATACGTTTTGTCATCGGAACAAGATGCTCGTAAGTCTTGCCGAATTCATCCTCAACGGAAACAACGCGCTTTCCTTTTGTGATTCCCTTGAATTTCACAAGACCTGAAATCTGGGCAAGAACACACGGATTCTTCGGTTTGCGCGCCTCGAAAAGCTCGGAAACACGCGGAAGACCACCGGTAATATCGTTTGTCTTCATTGCCTCCTTAGGCATCTTGGCAAGGACCACACCGGCCTTTACAGGTGTCTTGTCCTCGACAAGGAGAAGCGCGCCCGCCGGAAGATAATATGTTCCCTTCTCGTTTCCGTCCTCATCAGTAACAAGAAGTCTTGGCTGCTTGACATCCAGATGAAGATCGGTGATGTAGCGTTCTGTTGAGCCGGTCTGAAGGTCAACGGACTCCTCAAGTGTTGAGCCGACGATAATATCCTCAAAATGAATGTAACCGTCCTGCTCGGCGATAATCGGCTCGGAGAACGGGTCGAATTCACCTATAGGCTCGCCCTTCTTGACAATGTCTCCGGCCTTTGCGTAAACGGTGGAACCGTTGGCAATCTCGATCTTCTGCTCCTTGCTGGTGATGTAAATCACATCGCCTTCAATTCTGACCTTTCCGGTAACAGAAGCCGTGATTTCCTTGCCGTCGCGTTTAAGAAGGGCAGTACCTCTCATGAGGCTGATTCCGTCCTCAACGACAACATCATCGCCGGACTCTATCTTCACATCCTCAAGAATTCTGATTACAGTCATCTGGCCTTTACGTGTGAAAAGCCATTTTCCGTCATCAGTAACTACGTGCGTTCCATCAATGTCCTTTATAAAGGCATTGAATTTAAGGATGATGTGGTTATCTTCCGTTGACATTTCAGCCGTACCGCCGGAATGGAACGTTCTCAGTGTCAGCTGGGTACCCGGCTGTCCGATTGACTGTGCGGCGATGATTCCGACCGCCTCGCCAATCTCGACAATCTTGTTGCGCGCAAGGTTCTGTCCGTAACATTTTACGCAGATTCCGTGCTTCGCCTCGCAGGTAAGAACCGTTCTGAGCTTGACCTTCTCGACACCGGCAGCCTCTATTTTTGCGGCAAGCGCAGTGTCGATGTATTCGTTCACGTCACAGAGCAGTTCTCCTGTAATCGGATGGACAACACGTTCTATTGTATAATGTCCGACAATTCTGTCCGCAAGGTGAACCTTGATGTCATCTCCGTCCTTGATTGCGGCATAGTCGATTCCGTTGATTGTGGAGCAGTCCTCCTCATTTATTACGACATCCTGAGCGACATCAACAAGACGGCGGGTCATGTAACCGGCATCAGCAGTTTTGAGAGCCGTATCGGAAAGACCCTTGCGGGCCGCATTCGTGGAAATGAAGTACTCGATGACCGAAAGTCCTTCCTTGAAGTTCGCACGGATAGGCAGCTCGATAATATCGCCGTTAGGCTTGGTCATAAGACCGCGCATAGCCGCAAGCTGCGAAATCTGACCGCGTGAACCGCGCGCACCGGATGTGGCCATCATGTAGATTGTGTTGAATCCGTTCTTGTCCTTGGCAAGATTGTCCATCATCAGATTGGTAAGCTTGTCATTTGTACGTGCCCAGATATTACATACACGGTTGTATCTTTCCTCTGCGGTGATGACACCTTTTGAATACTGGTTGATGATGTCCTCAACTTCCTTGTTGGCCTTCTCGACCATATCCTTTTTCTCCTCAGGAACAAGAATATCATCCATACAAAGCGTCGCACCGTAGAATGTAGCATTCTTGTAGCCGACATCTTTTATAGCATCGTGCATCTGGATTGTAAGCCATGAGCCTTTTGTGTGGTAGACATGCTCTATCATCTTTTTGAGGGATTTATCGAACATCTGACGGTTGACATAGTCAACACCGTCCGGCATCGCCTCGTTGAATGCAAGTCTTCCGGCGGAAGTCTCAATCAGATCTCCTTCCTTGAAATCCTGAGTTCCGATGACAAATGCGTCATCACCCTTTGCCTTGAGCGCAGCTGAATTGAACGAATTCTTAGGTGCGGGAACTTTTATCAGCGCCTGCCACTCGATGTTTCCTGTCTCTGCGGCCATACGGACCTCGTCAGGATTGCTGAAACGCTTTCCCGTTCCCCTGGCATTAGGCTTGATCGCCGTCATGTAGTAAATTCCAAGAACCATGTCCTGAGACGGAGCTACAATCGTGTTTCCGTTGGCCGGGTCAAGAAGGTTGCGGGCCGAGAGAAGCAGCGTCCAACATTCCATCTGCGCGGCCTGCGTAAGCGGAACGTGAATAGCCATCTGGTCGCCGTCAAAGTCGGCGTTGAATGCCTTACATGCAAGCGGATGCAGTTTTAGCGCCTTGCCCTCAACCAGAACCGGCTCGAACGCCTGAATTCCCAGACGGTGAAGAGTCGGAGCACGGTTCAGCATGACCGGATGCTCTTTTACAACCTCGTCAAGAATCGCATAAACCTCCGGAGCCTCGGACTCGACAAGCATCTTCGCCTTTTTTATATTGAAGACCACGTCCTTATCCACAAGCTTTTTCATAAGGAACGGCTTGAAAAGCTCAAGCGCCATTTTTGTAGGAAGACCGCACTGCCACAGCTTGAGTTCCGGACCGACAACGATTACCGAACGGCCGGAATAGTCAACACGCTTACCAAGAAGGTTCAGGCGGAAACGTCCCTGCTTTCCTTTAAGAAGATCTGAAATCGATTTAAGCGGACGGTTTGATGCGCCCTTGACGGCACGCTTTCTCTTTGTGTTGTCAAAAAGAGCGTCAACGGCTTCCTGGAGCATACGCTTTTCGTTTCTGATAATGATGTCAGGCGCGGAAAGCTGCTGAAGCCTCTTGAGACGGTTGTTCCTGTTGATTACGCGGCGATAAAGATCGTTCAGATCGGAAGTCGCAAAACGTCCTCCGTCCAACTGTACCATCGGGCGCAGTTCCGGCGGAATGACCGGAATCACGTCAAGAATCATCCAGGAAACCTTGTTGCCGGACGAACGGAAATTCTCGACAATCTCGATTCGTTTGAGAAGACGCTTGTCGCTCTTGGCTCCTTTTTCAATCATCTTCGCACGGAGCTCAGCGGCAAGAGCGTCAAGATCAAGGTTCTCCAGCAGAGTCTTGATTGCCTCGGCACCCATATCAGCCGTAAATGCGGAACCGTAATGGTCAACTGCAGCCTGATATTCCTCCTCGGAAAGAAGCTGCATCGGTTTAAGATCCGTGTCTCCCGCATCTATGACGATGTATTTCTCATAGTAAAGTACGGAACGGAGCGCGGCCACCTGGAGATCAAGAAGCAGTCCCATGCGGCTTGGAACCGACCGGTAATACCAGATATGGCTGACAGGTGCGGCAAGCTCGATGTGACCGGTGCGCTCACGACGTACCTTGAAATGAGTGACCTCGACACCGCATCGGTCGCAGATAACACCCTTATAGCGGATGGATTTGAATTTTCCGCAATAACATTCCCATTCTTTTGTCGTACCGAAAATGCGCTCGCAGAAAAGTCCGTCCTTCTCAGGGCGAAGGGTTCTGTAGTTTATAGTCTCAGGTTTCTTCACCTCGCCGTAAGACCATGACTTGATGGTCTCCGGAGAAGCAAGTTTTATTTTAAGGCTGTCAAAATCCTGAACATCACGCATTGGCGTCCTCCTTTTCAAAACCGGAAGCATTCTTGTCAATCAATTCCTGATCACGTTCCGTAAGGGCAATCTGTTTGCCCTTGGCATCATAAATAGTGAAATCAAGCGCAAGACCACGAAGCTCCTGAACCAGAACATTGAATGATTCAGGCACGCCGGCCGGAGAAGAAGGATCTCCTTTCACTATCGACTCATAAATTTTTGAACGGCCGTTCATGTCATCAGACTTGATGGTCATCATTTCCTGCAGCGTGTTTGCGGCACCATAAGCCTCAAGCGCCCAGACTTCCATTTCTCCAAGACGCTGACCTCCGAACTGAGCCTTACCGCCAAGCGGCTGCTGCGTTACAAGAGAATAAGGTCCTGTTGAACGGGCATGCATCTTGTCATCAACAAGGTGATGGAGCTTCATGAAGTAGATGACTCCGACAAAAATCGGATTGACAAAAGGCTCGCCGGTACGTCCGTCATGTACAATCTGCTTGCAGTCACGCGGGATTCCCGCCTCCTCAAGTTTGTCAGCTATCTGTTTCTGCGACGGCGACTGGAAAACCGGAGCCTCGTAGAACTGATTGAGATATTTTCCGGCAATTCCAAGCTCAGACTCCATAATCTGGCCGATGTTCATACGCGAAGGAACACCAAGCGGATTCAGACACACATCAAGCGGAGTTCCGTCCTCAAGATATGGCATATCCTCAATAGGAAGAATTCTTGCGACGACACCTTTGTTTCCGTGCCGGCCCGCCATCTTGTCTCCCTCGCGGAGTTTACGTTTGTTGGCTATAAGGACCTTTACAACTTTGTCAACGCCCGGATTCAGGTCATCACCCTCAAGACGGCTAAGCTGCTGGATGTCAATTACAATACCTTCAGCTCCATGAGGAACGCGTAGGGATGAGTCACGGACTTCCTTTGCCTTCTCGCCGAAAATTGAATTCAGAAGCTTGAATTCCGGTGTAGTCTCAGTCTCGCTCTTCGGCGTAACCTTTCCTACAAGAATATCTCCGGACCGGACCTTTGCTCCGATTCTTATTATTCCGTCCGCATCGAGGTTGGACAGAGCCTTTTCCGAGGTGTTCGGAATATCACGGGTAATTTTTTCCGGACCAAGCTTTGTCTCACGGATTTCAACGGAGAATTCCTTGATATGTATTGATGTATACATATCCTCGCGGATTACGCGCTGCGAAATAAGAACCGCATCCTCATAATTGTAACCGTTCCAAGGAACGAATCCTACAAGAATATTGCGTCCAAGCGCAAGCTCACCGTTGAACGTGGCAGGACCGTCGGCAAGAACATCACCTTTACCGACATGCTGACCCACCTCGACAACCGGCCTCTGGTGATTGCAGGTATCGTTGTTGGTACGCTGGTATTTGAGCAGCGGATATTCGTCAACGGAATCCGAGCCGTCGGCACGTACCTTCACACATTCGCTTGAAACGTAGACAACCTCACCTTCCCGCCTTGCCTTGATAAGAACACCGGAATCATAGGCGCATTTTCTTTCCATTCCGGTTCCGACGTGCGGAGGCTCCGGGAAAAGAAGAGGAACCGCCTGACGCTGCATGTTACAGCCCATCAGTGCACGGTTCGCATCATCATGCTCAAGGAACGGAATCATCGATGCGGAGACGGAAATTACCTGACGCGGAGAAACATCAATATACTGTACATCCTTCGGACTGCGTGTCGTGTAGTTACCGCGGTTGCGGCATGAAATCATATCCGTCGGGAATGAACCGTCAGCTCCGAGCCCCTCAACAACCTGACCGATATAATATTTGTCCTCGTCCATGGCAGAAAGATATTCAACCTTTTCCGTCACCTTTCCGTCCTCAACCTTGCGGTAAGGAGCCTCAAGGAATCCGTAGTCGTTGATTCTTGTATACATGGCCAGAGACACGATAAGTCCGATATTCGGACCTTCAGGAGTCTCAATCGGACACATACGGCCGTAATGCGAGTAATGAACATCGCGGACCTCAAATCCGGCGCGGTCACGCGAAAGACCTCCCGGACCAAGAGCATTCAGACGGCGTTTGTGAGTAAGCTCAGCAAGCGGATTTACCTGATCCATGAACTGGGAAAGCTGGCTGGAACCGAAGAATTCCTTTATTGCGGCAACAATCGGCTTTATGGAAATAAGATCCTGCGGCTTCATTGTGTCCGTCTCTTTCAGTCCCATTCTTTCCTTGGCAATCCGCTCCATTCTGCTGAATGCGGACTTGAGCTGATTTGTCATAAGCTCGCCGACAGAACGGATACGGCGGTTTCCAAGATGATCAATATCATCAATCTGCTCATCGCCGATATAAACCTTGATCAGATGCCTCATCGTGTTGATGATGTCGTCTTTTATCAGGGTAAAATCCTTAACGTCATCAGAGTAGTCAAATTTTTTGTTGAGCTTATAGCGTCCGACGCGCCCAAGATCGTAACGGCGCTCAGAGAAGAAGAGGGAATTCAGATCCTTTTCAGCCTGCTCCACAGTCATCGGTTCTCCGGGCTGAAGCACGGAATAAACAGCAGCAAGCGCATCTTCCTTTGTCGGCTCGTTGTCTACGGAACCTTCCTTGACAAATTTCACTTCCTCCCGCTCAAAACAGTTGATTATCATCTGAGAGTCAAGCGAGTCATTCTTCCCTTCACGGCTGTCGCGCGTGTCAAATTTTATCACGCAGATTTTTTCAATTCCGTTGGCGACAAGATCGTCAATATCATGCGGATGGAGTTTTGCGCTGGCATTAAAAAGACGTTTCTCCTCGCCGTTCTCATCCTTTATGATTACCGCGGAAGCAAGAACCCTGTCTATAAGAGCATCACGCACCGCAGAATCCGTTCCCACAGCAACATCCTCAACCTTGTAGAAACAGCGGATTATCTCTTCCCTCGTGCTGAATCCCAACGCGCGGAGGAAAATCGTTCCGAGAATCTTTTTCTTGCGGTCAATTTTCGCAAAAATCAGCTCCTTTTTCTGATCTATCTCGAATTCAAGCCAAGAACCGCGGTAAGGGATAATCCTGCTTGAATAGACCCCTTTGTCGTGACAGAAAATCACGCCCGGTGAACGGTGAATCTGCGAGACGACAACGCGCTCCGCTCCGTTTATAATGAACGTTCCGCGGTCTGTCATCAGCGGAATGTCACCCATATATATGTCTTTCTGGATAATAGCTCCAGTCTGAAGGAAATTCAGGTTTATGCATGCCTTGAGAGGAACAGCATAAGTCTGACCTTTCTGTTTACATTCAATTTCTGAAAATTTAAGATGCTCCCAGTCCAGATGATAATACTCATATTCAAGAGACATATCGCCGTTCGGACTTTCAATCGGGAATGTGGATGTAAAAACTTCCTGAAGTCCCTGATTTTTGAGCGGCTGATTGTCGCGGAGTCTTTCAGACTGGATGAAATCCTCATAAGATGATGTCTGGATTGAAATAAGATTCGGAACTTCCATGAAGTTCTGGATATTTTTTCCGATGTACTGACGGTCGATTGTTCGGGTTTTTGCGAACATCCGTTCCCCCTGAGTTTTAGGTTCAGCGCATATCTGCTACATACAAGAAACTCTGTACAGCACAGAAAACACCGATTTATCCCGGTCGGGATTATTTTATTTAAATTTTGACAAGACAAATAAAGGGGATAACCTGAAGCAAAACCACGCAGTTATCCCCTATAAGCAAATTAACTTCCTTTTATATGGAACTGATTATTTCTTGCTGGCCTTTCCGCCGGCATCCTCAATCTTCTTGACCATCTCGTCAGCATCAGCCTTGCTTACGCCCTCTTTAACGACCTTCGGTGCGCCTTCAACAAGAGCTTTAGCCTCACCAAGTCCGAGACCTGTAATCTCACGGATTGCCTTGATGACAGGAATCTTCTTCGCAGCATCAAAGCTTTCAAGAGTAACGGTGAACTCAGTCTGCTCTTCAGCAGCTGCGGCTCCGTCACCGGCAGCAGGAGCTGCAGCAACTGCAACAGCCGCTGTTACTCCGAATTTTTCTTCCATTGCCTTTACGAGTTCTGAACACTCCAGAACTGTCATTGAAGCAATCGCCTCAAGAATCTGATCATTTGTGAGAGCTGCCATATTGTCTTCTCCACTAAATAAAGTTATTGGTTCCGTCCGTAAGGACGGCAGCGGATATTATATCTTACTGATTTTTACCGCATTTAAGCACGGACAGTCGACAGCTATGAAGCCTGACCGTGCTGTATACATTTCGGGGAACTGAAACTCAGTTCGCACCTTCCTGTTCTTTTTTCTCCGCATACGCTTTCAACGTAGCTGCAAGCTGGCGGACAGGTCCATTCATCGCGGACATAAGCATAGAGTAAAGCGCCTTCTTTCCAGGAACCTTAGAATATGCCTCTATCTTTACCGCATCATAAATCTCATTTGCGATGCTTCCGCCCTTTACAGTAAGGGACGGAGCTTCCTTCGCAAAATCAAAAAGGACTTTGGCGACTTCGTTTGAATCCTCTTTCACCATTGCGACAACTGTCGGTCCCGTAAGGTAATCCGCCACGTTCTCGACCTTCATGTCCTCAAAAGCGATGCGTGCAAAATTGTTTTTTACAACTTTCAGGACGGCATCCTTCTCGCGGAGTTTGTCCCTGAGCGCCGTAATCTGCTCAACCGTAAGACCACGGTAATCAGCAAAAATGAAGTCGTTGTATTCCGCAAAAATCTTCTTTGCGTTCTCAATGGCTTCCGCCTTTGCCGGCTGTATTTTTTTAGATCTTATAGCCATTATTCACCTTCCTTGAAATCAATCCAGACTCCAGGTCCCATTGATGAACTTAAAGACACAGAACGGATGAAACCGGCAGCAGAACCGGCAGGCTTTTTACGGCCAACTTCCGTGACAAGAACATTTACATTCTCGACGATTTTTTCAGCATCCATAGAGCATTTACCAACTGCAATATGAACAACTCCGCCCTTGTCCGCACGGAATTCAGTACGTCCCTTCTTCAGTTCGGCCACTGCTTTCGTAATATCCATAGTGACGGTTCCTGTCTTCGGGTTCGGCATAAGCCCCTTGCGTCCGAGAACCATACCAAGACGGCCGACATCCTTCATCATGTCAGGAGTTGCGACTGCGACATCAAAATCAAGCCAGCCGCCCTTCACTTTCTCGATATATTCGTCAGAACCGGCATAAGCGGCACCGGCGGCAAGAGCTTCCTGAACACGGTCATCCTTACAGAAAACGAGAACTTTCTTCTCGCCCTTGAACTGGTTGGGGAAAACGAGCGTATCGCGGACACTTGCATTCTTATCAAGACGGAGAGAGACATGAGCCTCAACAGTCTCGTCGAAACCTGCGAATTTCATATCCTGAATCATCCTGCAGGCCGAAGCAACATCATATTTCTTTGTCAGATCATATTTTGCAGCAGCTGCATTATATTTCTTTCCATGTTTCATATCAGTGCTCCACCTCTACACCCATACTGCGAGCAGTACCGGCGATGATTTTCTTCGCCGCTTCAATATCATTTGCATTGACATCAGGCATCTTTGTCTTTGCAATCTCCTCAAGGTCTTTCTGAGAAAGAGTTCCGACCTTATCACGGAGAGGATTTCCTGACCCCTTGTCAAGCTTAAGCGCCTTCTTGATAAGAACAGCAGCCGGAGGGGTTTTCAGAATAAATGTAAATGATTTGTCCTGATAGACGGTGATGACGACAGGGATTACAAGCCCCTTCTCCATAGTCTTTGTTCTGTCATTGAATTCCTGAACAAATTTCGGAGCACTTACACCGTGAGGTCCAAGAGCAGGTCCAATCGGAGGAGCAGGAGTAGCTGATCCAGCAGGACACTGCAATTTGATTACGGCAGTTACTTTTTTTGTAGCCATTTTATTTCTCCCAAAATTGGTGTGAAAGCGTCATAAAGGCAACTTTCTAACGAGACACCTTTGTCCGACGGACCTGCGCCTCTCCCAAAAACAGGTGATATACAGTCCGCATTGGGTTACGGACTCCTGATTTTGACTCAACAGAAAAAAAATAAAATCAGGCTTTTTCCGCCTGAAGAAAACCGACCTCCACCGGAGTTGGACGTCCGAAAATCTGAACTTCTACGCTCAACTTCTCTTTTTCCAGATTTATATCTTTGATTGTTCCGGTAAACGATGCGAACGGCCCTTCCGTAATCTTAATCTGGTCACCTACAGCGAAAGACTGTTTTATATGTATCTGCTTTTCCCCTTTTATAACACCGGACTTCTGCAGGAGATTCTTCGCCTCATCATTGGAAATCGGAACCGGACGGACATTAGGATTTGTACCGACGAAACCGGTCACACCCTGAATTCTTCTGAGCTGAGAACAGATTGACTTCCAGCCTATTTCCGGAAGATCCATTTCGAGCATTATATAACCGGGAAGGAATTTATTATTACGTGTACGGCGCTTGCCGTCCTTTATCTCGACGACTTCTTCCACCGGAACCTTAACATCAAGAATAACTTCAGGATTTATCTCCTTTGTATCGAGGAGCGACCTGATTGTCCGCTCTATCTTACCTTCATATCCGGTGTAAGTGTGAAGTATATACCAGTTTCTTGACATCCGAATCCGCCTATTTCAGAACAGCACGGAAAAGTTCCGTAAAACCGAAGTCAAGCAGTCCGAGGATAACCGCAATCACGACAGTTGAGATAATAACAACTTTTACAGAAGAAACAACATCATCGCGTGTAGGCCATACGACTTTCTTCAATTCCGCTTTGCTTTCACGGAAAAACTGAATCATCTTAGACATAATACCTCGTTCCTAAAACTAAATCAGGGCAGGCAGGACTTGAACCCACGACAGGCGGTTTTGGAGACCGCTGCTCTACCAACTGAACTACTGCCCTATATATAAAACCATTCCATAAGGAACAGCAATATACAATGTTATTTTACTTTTGTCTCTTTATGGAGAGTATGCTTGCGCTCGAACGGGCAATACTTGCTGAGCTCAAGTTTTCCCTGAATATTCTTGCGGTTTTTGTAAGTTGTATAGTTTTTCCTCTTACACTCTGAACACTGCAACGCAATAATCTCAACAGCACCTTTCTTTTTGCTTCCCATATTATCAGCTCCTGAACGAATTTCAAATATCTTCTACAGCCCCCGTGCAGAATCGAACTGCAGACCTCAACCTTACCATGGTTGCGCTCTACCGACTGAGCTACAAGGGCAAAACCAGATCCCGCACTTACTAATAGAAAAATGCGCGTTTAAAGAATATAGATTATGTTCAGATTATTGTCAAGAATCTGAATGGCATTTAAACGGATTTTTTGGCTTTTGCAATGTTTTTCAATATATTGTACTATAAAAATAAACGCAAAAAAAACGGAGCATCCATGAACATCGACATGCTGATAGACGGAATCCTAGACTCTTACGACAGATATGGTCTTATAAACAGAAATGACGCGGAGAATTTTCCGAACAGACAGAATGTCGTTTCGGTGCTCCAGGATCTTCAGTCCCTGATTTTCCCCGGATTCAGGGTGGCCGAGGACATAGATCCTACTAACATCCGCTACATTACCGGCCAGAGAGTGAACAACATAATTGCAAAACTGACCAGAGAAATTCAGAAGGCGCTGATTTACACGATATGCAGAACAAAGGGAAATTCCGACAATGTCGAAAATTCACACTGCTTCAAACTTGCGGAGAAAACCGCCGTCACCCTGATTGAGGAGATTCCAGAAATACGGAGAAAAATACAGCTGGACACCGCGGCCGCCTACAACGGAGACCCGGCGGCGCAAAGCAACGAGGAGGTTATTCTGTCATATCCGGGACTTGAAGCGATTCTTGTCCACAGGATTGCGAATTTCCTGTTCAAAAACGGAATTCCGATAATTCCGCGGATAATGAGTGAGCACGTGCACGGAAAGACCGGAATAGACATTCATCCCGGCGCGGAAATCGGAGAATCATTTTTTATCGATCACGGAACGGGCGTTGTCATCGGCGAGACCTGCCTGATTGGTGACCGCGTAAAAATATACCAGGGTGTAACACTCGGTGCTCTGAGCGTAAAAAAGGAACTCAAAAACAAAAAACGTCACCCGACAATAGAGGATGACGTCACAATATATGCCGGAGCCACAATACTCGGAGGAAACACCATAATCGGGCGCGGATGCACAATAGGCGGAAACACCTGGGTAACATCTTCTGTTCCGGAAAACACAATTGTCACGCAGGACAATCAGTCCTGACCCGAAATTCTGCGCTGGGCCTCATAAAGTCCGTAATAAATTCCTTTTTTCTCCATAAGTTCGGAATGTGTGCCTGACTCTGCGATTCCATGTCCGTCAACAACGGCTATTCTGTCCGCATTTCGGATTGTCGAAAGTCTGTGCGCAATCACCAGCGTCGTGCGGCCATCGGAGAGGCTGTCAAACGCGCCCTGAATTTTTATCTCAGTGGCGGTATCCAATGCGGAAGTCGCCTCGTCCAAAATCAGAACCGGCGGATTTTTCAGAAAGCATCTTGCGATTGATATACGCTGCTTCTGCCCGCCCGAAAGTTTTATTCCCCTCTCGCCCACAACCGTATCATACCCGTCCGGCATAAGCATTATGTCATCATGAATTTCCGCACGCCGCGCCGCACGCTCAATCTCCTCATCCGTAGCGCCTATTTTTCCATAAGCGATGTTCTCACGGACTGTTCCCGCAAAAAGAAACACATCCTGCTGGACAATTCCAATCTGGGAACGCAGCGAGGACAGCTTTATTTTTCTTATGTCTATTCCGTCAAGAAGAATTTCTCCGCCGGAAATCTCGTAAAAACGGGGAATCAGACTGCATAATGAAGTCTTTCCACCGCCGGACGTTCCGACAAAGGCGAATTTCTCTCCTGCACCTACATGAAGATTAACGCCTTCAAGCACAGGAAAATCCTTTCTATAACGGAACGACACATCCCTAAAATCAATGTTTCCCCTTGCGGCGAGAATTTCAACCGCATCCGGAGCATCCTTTTCGGAAGAATCGGTCCGCATAAGTTCAAGAAACCTGGAAAAACCGGCCATTCCCGTAGTATACTGCTCGACAAAATTTGAAAGTCTTTTTATCGGCATGGTGAATGCGGAGACAAACAGATTTGCCGCCACAAGATCGGCCACAGTCAGCTTTCCGTCCATTATGAAAATTCCGCCCACAGCAAGAACAACAACATTCAGAATATTGTTGAAGAATTCCACATTTGAATGAAAAGTTGACATTGACTTATAATAATTCTTCTTTGCGGCACGGAATTCCGCATTGTCACGCTCAAAACGGTTCTCCTCGTAGTCCTCGTTTGAGAATCCTTTTGTGACCCTTATTCCGGAAATGCTCGATTCAAGAGACGCATTTATTCCGGCCATCGTCTCCTTAACTTTTTTCGACGAGGATGAAAGTTTTCTCCTGGAAAACATCGCGACCGACACAATCACAGGAACAAAAAGGAACACGACAAGCGCGAATTCCCACCTTATCCGCAGAAGCATAAAAAATGAGCCCAAAAGAGTAAGGATTGAGATGAAAAAATCCTCCGGTCCGTGATGGGCAAGTTCGGTAATCTCAAACAAATCCGTCGTGACCCGCGACATTATCTTTCCGGTGCGGTGCGAGTCATAAAAACTGAATGACTGCTTCTCAAGATGCCGGAAAACATCACGGCGCATATCGGCCTCAACCAGAGTGCCAAATACGTGTCCCCAATAGTTCACAAACCAGGTGCATATCCGTCTGATTATGTAGACACCCAACAGGATGAATATCATCATCAAAAACGCGCGGATGTTCCTGTCGGGAATCAGCGAATTTACGGCGAAACGGCTTACCATCGGAAAAGCGACATCCACAACTGAAATCAGAAGTGCACAGATCATATCTCCGGCAAAAAGTTTCAGATGAGGCTTATAATATGAGAAGAAAATTTTAATCGGACGGTCATTGTAGTTCATCCGTCCGATTATATCAGAAATTCCCTGAATTTGAAGCGGCAACGGGTTCCGGAAATCAGCCGAAATTCAGTGCCGCAATCAATGCGGCCAGCGTCGAATTCCAGTAAATTGCCACTTCGTTCGTACTGTAGCTCCGCTCGTCATCAATATATGACAAAAGCGGCGCCGCGCCTTCAAGATGTTTTTTTGCGGCGGCATCATGCATCCCGGCTGCGGGGCCGCCGGCCAACATTCCAGGCATAGATTTTCCGAGTGCGCCTGACGGCCGGTGATGCGTATGCTCCGGGCAGCAGCTTCCGGCTCCGGTGACATAGCAGATTCCAAGCGGATTGCACCCCAGAATATAATCCAGTTGCCGTGAAGCGGCCTCTTTGAATTCCTTTCGTCCGGTCAACGAGAATGCAAGCCTAAGAATGTGGGCGTTGTCGCAGACACAGCCGTTGCTTCCCCAGAAGACTTTTTCAAGCGCCACACCGAATCCGTTTTTGTCGGCGGCAGAAAGAAGCCTTTCAGCCCCGGAGACTACAGCATCCGCAAGTTCCGACACAACTGAATCAGGAAGCAAATTTTTTGACTTCAGAAGGATTTCAGTCCCATAACCTGCCACATTTCCCCAACTGAATGACTCCCTAAGATTCTCCGCGCGCAGCGCCAGCGCTTTCTGAAGATAACATCCGTCTCCTGTTGCGGAAAAAAGCGCGCAGAGTGAAAAATAACGCTCGTCGGCCACATTTCTGTCACCGTATTCTCCCGTCTTCAGTTCCGGAGGATTGCTGTAAATCTCATCATCATGGCTGTCAAGATAAGACTGCGCAAGTTTTGCGGCGGAAAGCAGACGGCCTGCGAATTCTCCGTCAGACAAAGCAAAATATTTTGAGGCGGCAGCGGCACATCCGGCAAAATCAGCGGTTGCGGCGGTCGATACAGGAGAAACCACAAGTTCGTCATCCTCGTTCTGAGGCATGATGAATCCGCAGAAATGGAAGCATGAAACCTTGTGATAGACCGCACCGTCAGCGCGCTGCATCCGGAGCATCCATTCAAGCTCGAAGCGGACTTCAGAAAGAATGTCAAAACGGGAGAATCCGTTTCCGCACGAATCAAACACATCAAGCAGATCCATCACAGCCTTGGCGCCCGCAACGACATAACGTCCATAGTCGCCGGCATCATGCCAGCCGCCGCGGACATCGATATATGCCCCTGTTCCGTAGACAAGCGCATTTTTTGTATGACAGGCCGCATGACCGAATATGGGATTCTCAACCTCCTCGCCGCAACGGGAAAGGCGGAAATAATCAAGCACAGAAAAAAGCAGTCCGTCATAAAGCCCGGAACCGATCCTGAACGGAAAACTGGTGTTCCCGGCCGCCGTAACAGTAAAAGTTCCTTCTCCGGAAAAAGCAGAGAAATCACCGGAAACGACCGTTCCTCCCGAAAGCGCATCCTCAACCGGAGCGCCGAATTTTCCGCTCCAGACACATCTGCCGGACTCATCATTTACAAGAAAATCAGCGGGAGCGGACCCGTCACAAAAAAAACAGACAGTCTTTACCGCATCGGGCGCAAATCCAATCTGGTTCACAAAAATTCTTTTTCCGTTCTTCATGCGGAAAGTCTAGAAAAAAAACGCTTTCTAAAATAGCACAAATCAATCAATTTATTGTTGCCATCTCCAAAAAAAGCCGCATCCGGTTTTCGGATGCGGCTTTTCGGCAGCTGATAGAACGGGCGGACAAAACGCCCGGATTTCAGTCTATTTTGAAAGCAGATTGTTCAGATGCTTTACGAATTCAGCCGGCTGCTTCAGCTCGACACCTGCGATAAGCAGCGCCTGATCCAGCAGAACCTCGGAGACATCGGCGACAAGCGACTCATCCTCCGTATCTCTGATTTTTGCGACAATCGGATGATCTCCGTTCACCTCAAGAATCGGCTTGATTTCAGGTCCTGTCTGTCCCATCGCCTTCATCATCCGTTCCATCTGATATGACGGATCATTCTCGTCAACTACGATGCAGGAAGGATTCTCACCGGTAAGCGTCTTGCTCAGGCGCACATCCTTCACCTTCTCGCCGAGAGCCTTCTTGATTTTCTCGACCACAGGCTTGAATTCCTTCTCTTTTTTCTCAGCCTCAGCCTTGTCGGTTCCCAAATCCTCATCGCTGCCGGCACGGTTCACAGCCTTAAGCTCAAAATCCTTATACTTGCCATAACCGGGGATAACGATGTCATCAATATCGTCAGCCATGATCAGAACCTCAAAACCTTTTGCAGTATAGGCGTTCACAAGAGGATTCGCGCGCAGATTCTTCTCATCGCTGCCGGAGATATAGAAAATAGATTTCTGATCCGGCTTCATCCGCTGAACGTAATCAGCAAAACTAGTCCAGTTTCCGTCGCCAGTTCCAGAAGGATCCGTACTCTTGAAGCGCACGATTTCAGCAATCTCATCGCGGTTCTCGTAATCGCTATAAAGCCCTTCCTTCATCGGGCGGTTGAATGCCGCGACAAATTTATTCCATTTTTCTATGGCTTTTTTCTCATCATCAGTCGGATTCTCTGATTTGCGGGCCTTATCCGCAGCCTCGCCCATTTTCCTGAACTCTCCAAGCAGTTTTTTGACCGACTGCTTCTTTATGGTCTCAAGAATTCTGTTCTGCTGAAGAATCTCGCGGCTCACATTGAGCGGAAGATCCTCAGAATCAATGATTCCGCGGACAAAACGCAGATATGCGGGAAGCAGCTCGCGGTCGTCATCAGTTATGAACACGCGTTTGACATAAAGTTTTACGCCGCTCTTGTAGTCTGCCTGATACATATCGAACGGAGCATTCTGCGGAATAAAGAAAAGAGTCGTGTATTCCTGTGTTCCCTCCGCATGAGTATGAACATAATGCAGAGGATCCTGTCCGTCGTGACCTATAGTCTTGTAGAATTCGTTATAATCCTCCGGCTTCAGCTCGCTTTTCGGACGCTTCCAGAGTGCCGATGCCGTATTGACCTGATCAACCTTATTCTCACTGCCGGTCACATTGCCCTTGTCATCATATTTGTTCTGCGTATAATGCAGGAAAATCGGAAAAGCGATATGATCGCTGTAACGCTTGATAAGCTCCTCAATTTTCCACCTTGACGCATATTCCTTGCTGTCGTCATTAAGAGCCATGACAATTGCGGAGCCGGAAGCCTCGGCATTGTCAAATCCGTACTTTTTCGCCGCCTCGCCGTCCGCCGGAATCTCCTCCATGTCATAGGAATTTGTTCCGTCACTTGACCAGTGCCAGATTTTTCCGTCGCCGGCGGCCTTTCTTGTATATACATCTATCTTTTTTGCAGCCATAAAAGCCGAATAGAAGCCTACTCCGAACTGACCGATAAGTGCGGAATCCTTTGCCGCGTCCGAATTCAGTTTTTCAAGAAAAGCCTTTGTTCCGGAACGGGCGATTGTGCCCAAATTATTGGTAAGATCGTCGCTGTTCATTCCGATGCCGGAATCCTGCACCGTAAGAATTCCCTCTTTGTCATCGAACGAAATGTCGATGCGCGGATTGAATTTCACATTTTTGTACGCATCATCGGAAACAGAAAGATATTTCAGCTTGTCAAGCGCATCCGAAGCGTTTGAGACAATCTCGCGTAAAAAAATATCCTTGTTTGAATAAAGTGAATGGATAATCAGCTTGAGCAGCTGGTTCACCTCTGTCTGAAACTGGTATTTTGCCATTTCTGTATGACCTCTTAAAAATGATTCTGCCGGACGATAATTCATCCGGCAGAACGTAAGATTTTGTTATCAGATTTAAGTTACTGATAAAAATGTGATTTTTCAAGAAAAAACAGCGTTAAATGAACACAACTGAATTTCTCCATCCGCACGGCTCAGCTGTCCGCAAACATCGAATCTATCTCCTTTTTGTAGATTTCGTTCAGACGGAAACGCATTATTTCCTGTTTTGCGGAAAGTTCCACACCGACCTCAAAATCCTTGGTTATAAGAACGAATTTATTGACGCGCTCATACAGCTTGAATCCGTTCTTTGAGTTTATAAGAGAATTTATCTCGTTCGCATACAGATTCTGGACTTCCTCCGAATGCAGCAGACTTTCAAAAGTGTCATATTGAAGTCCGTTGTCCGCGGCAAAATTCTTAATCTCATCGCTGTCAACAAGAATCAGAACACCGAGATAACGCTTATCCTGTCCGACAACAACCGCAGTCTTGATGTATTTTGATTCGGTAAGTTTCATTTCAATCGGCAGCGGCTCGATGTTCTCACCTCCGCGAAGAACAATCGTGTCCTTTATTCTTCCCTTTATCTGAAGCTCGTCGTGAATTGTGAACACAGCAAGATCTCCGGTATCAAGCCATCCGTCCACTGTCATCACCTTCTCCGTAAGCTCAGGATGCTTGTAATAACCCTTCATCACTGTCGGGCCTTTTATCTGTAGAATTCCTTCCTTGCAGCGGCCGAGAACATAACCGTCCATGTCCACAATTCTCGCCTTTACGCCGCGTATCGGAGAACCTATCGTCCTGAAAATCGGATCCGCAATCGGCCTGACCGACACAATCGGCGCAGTTTCCGTAAGTCCATAGCCTTCCACAACCTTGACGCCGATAGCCCAGAAGAATTCATCGATATTCGGAGGAAACGCTCCTCCGCCCGAAACGCCGGCCCTGAAATTCGTTCCGAGCATAGACTTTATTTTTCTGAACACAAGGAAATCTCCAAGCCAGTAAAGCGGGAACATCAGCGCCCATGGAATGATGAAAAGAATCCACCAGAGCACCGGATAATAATGGGAAAAACATGCGTTCTTCATGAACATTTTCCGCTGCATACGTTTGTGTATCACCGCAAGCCGCACAAAAAAACGGAACATAAGATAGACGATTCCGCCTGTTTTCCGCATTTTTTTTGTGATTCCGTCATAAACCGCCTCAAACACACGGGGAACTGCCGGCAGAATATGCGGATTAAGCTTCTTGAAATCAGCAAGCAGAATTGAACCGACCGGCTTTGAATAACAGATTGCGGCGCCCTGAATCAGAATAACATATTCAACCTCACGTTCAAAAACATGCCATACAGGGAGGACATTCAGCGCGCGGTCTCCCGGATTAAGATAAATTCTTTCCGGAATCTCATCCAACTGGGCAAGAAAATTCCTGTGGCTCAGTACAACACCCTTGGGATTTCCCGTCGTTCCCGAAGTGAATATGATTGTCACTGTATCGTCAGCTGAACCTTTCTCCAGTTCCGCCTCGACCTCTCCGTCATGCTCAATCCTGTATTTCTGTCCGTTTTTTATCAGCTCATCAAAATAAAGAATCTCGACCTGACTCTGGGCGGCAAGTTCCCTCACCTCTTCCTTTATTTCAGGCTCGAACACTATGATTCTTTTTACGGCCGGCAGTTTTTCCTTCAGAGAAACAATTTTGTTCACCTGCGAACTGTTCTCGGCGATGACAGTCGAACACTCCGTAATAGAAAGAATTTTCTCCAGGTCTATAATCGTAGCGTCACAGCCGCGCGGAACATCAACCGCACCTACAGACATGATTCCGATGCTGGCATGTTGCCATTCCGCCCTGTTGTCGGAAATGAGACCGACCGGCTCTCCACGTTTCACGCCAAGCTCAATCAGCGCGGCGCCAAAATCAAGTCCGAACTGAAACATCTCACGGTATGTAATCGGCTCGAATTTACCGTCCGGCATACGTCTGTACTGCGCCGGAATTTCGGGATAAAGCCCGGCCGACTTTCTTATCATCTTCGGAACTGTGAATGTTGAATCGAATTCCATAAAAACAAAACTCCATGCAATCGGTAAAATGACAAAATATGACTTTTTGTAAAGTTCCTCAAGTATATAGCTAAAACCGGCGCTCTGCAAGCAGAAAGTCAGGTTTTAACCATGGTTATAAACTAATGTCCGGTAGTTTCCGATAAATTCCGCATGGCAAGAAAAAATATATCAAAAGATAAAATAGTCCAGTCCTTTCTATACTCCGCATTCGACAAAAGCGCAGGAGCGACATCTCTCACCGACATATCGTCCGCGCTCGAAATAAAAAAAGCCTCCCTTTACAACCATTTTGCAAACAGGGATTCGATGTACAATGCAACGCTTGAATTCTGCCGGAAGGAAATTCTTGCCGTAAATTTCCTCACGGAAAATACGGCCGCCGCAATCAGCAAAGAAAACTCAAACCCCATGGCGGTTACGAAACGGCTTGTCACAAGATACTTCAATCTTTTTGAATCGGAACCGCTGTTCCAGATGTACGTTTTTGTCCATACGGAGCAGTATTTCAATCCGAATGCGCTGAACACGGTTTCGGCGGCAGCCACAAAACTTTCAGATGAAATTGCGGTGCTGCTGAGGCTGTTTGCAGAAGCGGGGAAAATTCCTCCTGCCGCAGAAGAAAAGATTGCGCATACCGCAAGCGGAACGGCCGCAGTCATAACCCAACAGCTTGACCTTTATATAGCCGGAAGAAAGGAGACCATGCGTCAGAACCCGGAAAGCGGAGCCGGAAGTCTCTTTGCGCTTCCGACTGATGAGAACGCCCTGAACACGACGCTCGGTCTTCTGGAGAATATTCTGCAATCCGCAGCCGGGCTTTAATGCAACGGAATTCAGAGAGAGGACTTAGCCTCAAGCAGTTCCGTCTTTGACTCGTAAGCGGCACGGGCCGCGGCGGCGGAGATGTCCGCAAGAGACAAAGTTCCCGACTCGGATTTTTCCTTCAAGGAATCATCCTTTTTCCAGGCGCACAGAATTCCACGCGATGAATTCACTGTTCCGCCGGCTCCGCCGAGCAAGACTGCGGCGATTCTTGCGGCACCGCCCTGGGCACCATATCCGGGAATCAGAAAAAACACATCCCTATATGCATCTCGGATTTTTTTCGCATCATTTTCCTCTGTACAGCCGACGACCGCGCCGACCGGAGAACAGGTCTGAGCCCCGTAAATTTCCCCGAATTCTTCCGAAATCCGCTCAAGCTCCGTTCCGACCCGATCCAGAACAGCTCCGCCGGAAGCAAGCTGCTGCCGCTCTATATCGGCCATTCCCGGATTTGATGTGCGGAGCAGAACAAACATTCCTTTTCCGCCCTTCTCAGGCAGACAATACGAGGAGAAAGGTTTCAGAGTGTCAAATCCCATGTACGGATTTACGGTTATGATGTCCGTCTCAAAGTCACCGGAAAAATGGGCGCGCGCATAGGCATCCGCAGTAGCGGCTATGTCTCCACGTTTTATGTCGGAAATAACTACAAGCCCGGCTTCCCTTACGGCGCGCAGCGTGTCCGCATAAATTCTCATGCCCTCAAGTCCCATCGCCTCATAATATGCAATCTGGATTTTGCAGCAACAGGCGGTCTTATCCGCCGAGACACGTCGTATAATTTCCCGATTGTAAATTCGGACAGCCTCGGACGGCGAGCCGCAGGATTTTATCACGGATTCCGGTATATATGACGGATCTGTATCAAGGCCGACACACAGCGGACCATTTTTTACAGCAAATTCCTGAAGAACCTGCATCTTATGTTTTTCTGTCATACAGCGGATTATACAGAAATTGCAGACAGGAATCTACAACGTTATTTTTACAAAAAAAATGCCCGACCTCAAAACAGATCGGGCATTTTTCAGTTTTAACTGTTATTTGCTGGACTTAATCACAGCCTGCGCACCGGCAAGACGGGCAAGCGGTACACGGAACGGTGAACAGGAAACGTAGTTCAAGCCGATCTTGTAGCAGAGAGCGATTGAAGCAGGATCTCCTCCGTGCTCACCGCAGATTCCAAGGTGAAGATCAGACTTGACGGAGCGTCCCTTTGCCTCCGCAATTTCCATCAAAGCTCCAGGACCGTCAGCGTCAAGTGTCGCAAACGGATCGTCCTCAAGAATTCTCTGGTCAAGATATGAACCGATGAACTTACCATAGTCATCGCGGCTGAAGCCGAATGTTGTCTGAGTAAGGTCATTTGAACCGAATGAGAAGAAGTCAGCGAATTTTGCAACCTTGTCAGCAGAAAGGGCTGTTCTCGGGAACTCGACCATTGATCCGATCTGGAATGTGAGTTTGGTTCCGACCTCATTATTCACAGCTGCAATCACAGCCTCAGCCTGGGCACGGATCTGCTCAACCTCGCGGTATGTGACTACGTTCGGAATCATGATGCGGACATCGTGCTTTGCACCTTCCTTGTCCAGCTGAGCCGTCGCGCGCGCGATAGCCTCAACCTGCATCTCGTAAATCTCCGGATATGTTATTGCAAGACGGCATCCGCGGTGTCCGAGCATCGGGTTGTGCTCATCGAGAGAAGCAACCTTCTGCGCAAGAACAGCCTTGTCAACGCCGAGCTTTGTCGCAAGAGCTGTCAGCTGAGCGTCGCTCTCAGCCTGGATGAACTCATTGAGCGGCGGATCAAGAAGACGGATTGTAACCGGCCTTCCGGCCATAGTCTTGATAATCTCGTAGAAATCCTTCTGCTGATACGGAAGAATTGTCTTGAGATTCTCCTTGCGTGCCTCCGTAGAGTCAGAAATAATCATCTTCTGGAACGCAGTGAGTTTAGGCTCGTCGAAGAACATGTGCTCCGTGCGGCAAAGACCGATTCCCATGGCTCCAAAGCGGAACGCATCCTCCGCATTCTTCGGTGTGTCTCCGTTCGCAAGAACCTCAAATCCCTTGACAGTCTTGCCTGAAGCCGTGGTGCGGACAGAAGCATTGCGTACATCATCCGCCCAGCCGAGGAATTTCTCAAGATCGCCGGAGATTGTAGCCGGTTTTACGGCAACCTGCCCCTCATAAACGCGGCCTGTAGCACCGTCGATTGTGAGGAAGTCTCCCTTCTTATACTCTTTTCCTTTTACAACGATTGTATCAGCATCCTTGAATGTCACATCAGCACATCCGCAGACACAAGGAGTTCCCATACCGCGGGCAACGACAGCGGCGTGTGATGTGCGTCCGCCTGTTGAAGTCAGGATTCCCTGAGCGACAGCCATTCCGGCGATGTCATCCGGAGAAGTCTCCTTTCTTACAAGGAGAACCTTCTTTCCGTCAGCGGCCCATTTCTCAGCCTCGTCAGCCGTGAACACAATCTGTCCGCATCCTGCTCCCGGAGAAGCGTTAAGTCCGGCGGCGATTTCTGTCGCTTTCTTGACAGCATCCTTGTCAAGCTGAGGAAGAAGAAGCTGGTTCAGCTGCTCCGGCTCGACGCGGAGAAGAGCCTGCTCTTTTGTGATAAGTCCTTCACCGACCATATCTACAGCCATCTTTACAGCGGCGGCACCGGTACGCTTTCCGTTGCGGCACTGGAGCATATAGAGCTTGCCCTGCTGCACGGTAAATTCCATATCCTGCATATCGTGATAGTGCTTCTCAAGACGCTCGCGGATTTCGCAGAGTTCCTTGTAAATCGCAGGATTCTCGCTCTCAAGCTGAGAAAGTTTCTGCGGAGTACGGATACCGGCAACGACATCCTCACCCTGAGCGTTCATCAGATACTCGCCCATGAACACATTCTCACCAGTTGACGGATCACGGCTGAAGCAGACACCTGTACCTGAATCATTTCCCATGTTTCCGAAAACCATCGCCATGACAGTTACGGCTGTTCCTTTCAGAGTACCTTCCTTGATGTTGTTAAGCTGGCGGTATTTGATGGCGCGGGGATTGTTCCATGAACCGAATACGGCTCCAATCGCTCCCCACATCTGCTCTTTCGGATTCTGAGGGAAATCAGTTCCTTTTTCAGCCTTGTACATCGCCTTGTATTTCTGAACGATTTCCTGAAGCTCTTCTGTAGTAAGATCCGTATCTTCCTTGATTCCGCGGTGAGACTTCACCTCGTCAATAATCGCCTCGAATTTGTCGTGGTCAACGCCCATCGCGACATCGCCGTACATCTGGATAAAACGGCGGTATGCATCCCATGCGAAGCGCGGATTTCCCGTCTTGTTCGCGAGACCAAGAACTGACTTGTCGTTAAGACCGAGGTTGAGGATTGTGTCCATCATACCGGGCATTGAAATTGCGGCGCCGGAACGTACAGAAACCAGAAGCGGATCATCATCAGCTCCGAGTTTTTTGCCCATAACGCTCTCAAGGCGGGCAAGATATTCATCAACTTCTTTATCAAGACCGTCGGGATATTTACGTCCGAGCTTGTAGAATTCCTGACACACATCTGTAGAAATTGTAAAACCAGCCGGAACAGGAAGGCTCAAAGGTTTTTTGGCCATCTGAGCAAGGTTAGCGCCCTTGCCTCCGAGCTCAGCGCGCATCGACTCATCGCCGTCAGCGTCGCCGTTACCGAAAAAATAAACAAATTTGTTTGCCATTGATTTTTTCTCCAAAAAAAGGATTAGATATTTATAAAAATATTACATTCTATTTAAATAACTGTCAATCTATGGTATAAAATGCGCCTACTTGCTTAAACAGGCTTTTTCCAATAAGATTTTCCGAAGTTACAATGAGGTTATAAATGGACTCTTCTTTCTATAATATTGATAAATTCAGAAACGATGACATCCGTGCGGTGGATGCAAAATTTGAAGCCCAGAAAATAGCATTCTCTCCGCTGACTTTTCAGGCGATAAAAGCTATGCTCGACCTGAATCTGCTCCGGCTTATAAACGATTCCGGAGAAGATGGAATATCACGGAAACAGCTTGCGGAAAAATCAGGAATTTCTGAATACGGAGCAGGCGTTCTATGCGAGATGGCGCTCGGAATGAACGTCATAAAACTTGCCCGCAGTGAGGAAGAGAAATTTACAATCGGAAAAATCGGATGGATGCTTCTTGAGGATGATCTGACAAAGGTTAATTTCAACTTCACGAACGACATCTGCTATCAGGGAGCATGGGATCTTGAAAAATCCGTTGTGAACGGCAAACCGGAAGGACTTAAAGTTTTCGGTGACAAATGGACAACAGTATACGAGGCGCTTTCGTCACTTCCGGAAAAGGCGAAAAAAAGCTGGTTTGAATTCGACCATTTTTACAGCGACATAGCTTTTCCCGAAGCCCTGCCTATAGTCTTCAGCAAAAAACCGAAGACTATAACCGACATCGGCGGAAATACGGCAAAATGGTCAATCGCCTGCTGCCGCTACAATCCCGATGTTAAAATGACAATCGTTGACCTTCCGGGACAGACCGCCGTCGCAGAGCAGAATGCGGCAAAGGAAGGTTTCTCCGGCAGAATATCCACTTACAGCGGAAACGTTCTTGATGACACGACCATCCTTCCTCCGGATCCCGATGCGGTCTGGATGAGCCAGTTCCTTGACTGCTTCTCTCTTCATCAGATAACGAAAATTCTGAGGAAAGTGAACAAATCAGCAAACAAGGACACTAATGTCTACGTGCTTGAACCTCTCTGGGACAGGCAGAAATTCGAGGCCAGCTCATATTCACTGCAGGCCACGTCACTTTACTTCACCTGCATAGCAAACGGAAACAGCAAGATGTACCGCTACGAGGAACTTGTCAATGCAATTGAAGAGGCCGGATTCAAACTTGACTGCGCACATCACAACCTCGGCTCAAACAGCTACTCGCTGCTTGTATTCAAAAAGGCATGAGATTGAACGGCAAAGAACTTTTCATTTCTGATTTCTCCTTCTGGGCACCGGGTCTGTGCGATGACATACAGAAATGGCAGGACTGGAGCAAAGGAGAAATTCAGATAGAACTTACAAAAGACGCTCCGAAACTTGAATATACAGATCCGCTTTTCAGACGGCGGCTCAGCCAAATCTCAAAAATGACCGTTCATGTTGTCCACAACCTGCTTGAACAGACAGGAATATCACCGGACACAAAAATCATATTCATATCCCTGCGCGGAGAAATCGAACGGGAATTCACAATAAACAGAACACTGATAAACGACGGGATGATTCTTCCGGCGGCATTTTCACTTTCTGTGTTCAACACGCCGGTTGCGCTGGCGACGCTCGCATTCAAAATGAAAGGCGGCTACACAACGGTTTTTCCTTCCGGAAACGATTTTTCGGCCGCATTCGTAAACGCTGCGGCACCGGTTCTTGCCGGAACCGAAAAGCAGCTGATTCTTGTATATGCGGACGAGCTTGTTCCTGCGGAATATGGAAATCTTGCTCCGGAGAACAGTTTTCCGCTGGCATTTGCGGCGGTCATAAAATCAGAAGAAAGCGGGAATTCAAAAAAAGTTGACCTGGACAGAATTCCATCCGTTCCATACGAATTCCTGAAAGTCTATGCGGATTTCGGCCGCACATAAGAGGTTTTGCATGTCGAAAAAAGAAAAAATGTCCGAGGAGGACAAGGCAAAATACCGTGCCGATGACCTTCCTAAAATCAAAAATGTGTTCGCTTATCTGTATTTTTGTCTGATAAAACTTTTCTTTTATCTTTTTTTCGGAGTCGGAGCAGTTTTCCTCGCAATATTCATATTTCCGTTCATCCGTCTGTTCCACCCGAACAAGGAGAATTTCGGAATACACGCGCGCGCCTACGTGTCGCATACATTCAGATTTTTTCTGAATTTTCTCAGGGTAATGGGCGGCTCAAGACAGAAAACCGACAACAGAACCGCATACAGAAACATCAGCGGAAAGGTGATAATCGCAAACCATCCGTCAATCCTTGATTTTGTCTACATAATGTCGCTTGTTCCGAATTCAACCTGCATTGTCCGCGGAAGCCTGACAAAAACTCCGCTTGCCGGAGTAATCAAGCAGGCTTACATAACAAACACAACCGATTTTGACGACCTCTGTAAAATCTGCCGGAAAGTGATAGAGGAGGGCAGCAACGTCATTATTTTTCCGGAAGGAACCAGAACTCCGCGGCACGGACGTAATTCATACAAAAAAGGAGCGGCACGGATTGCGCTTTTTTCCGGATGCAACGTCCAGCCCATATTTATCGGCGGAAGCGACAAATATGGGCTTGGAAAACACGATGCGTTCATCTCCTACAATCATGTGGAGCGTTATCTTTACGACTTCAAGCTGCTGCCGGAAATTGACATCGCGGAATTCAGGGAGCTGCCGGAAGCAATTGCGGCAAAACGCCTTACCGAAAAAATGGAGCAGACGATTCTTGCCGCCGCGGACGAATACAGCCGGAACCACCCGGACTGCATAACCCTGAACAACGTCTGACTTATTCCGCAAGAACCGATTCTATCTTTCCGCACAGCGCGGCCGCAGCTTTTGTGTGCGTCCTTTCGCTCGGATGCCAGTCTGCGGCTATTCCGTCGGCCATTGACTGCGGAGAAAAACGGAAAACACCGACATCCGTGTCTCCGGTTTCCGAACGGAACTGCTCCGCGGCAGCCTGAACAGCAGGAAAAAGCGCGTCTCCCATAATTCCGAGGGTGCATAGAATATACGAATCAGGATTATGTGTCCTTATCTGCCGCAGGAATTCCACATAGCCGGCCTTGAATTCATCAGTTTTTGCGGAATTTCCCTTGCACCAGCTGTCATCATTCGTTCCAAGATTCACAACAATCACGTCAGGAACAAAATCTCCAAAATTCCAGCTGAGCTTCTGGAGCTGGCTGTAGCTGCCGAAATGATTTCCGCAGAATCCAAGCTTATCATAATAATCAGGCATGAGCTGCCGGTCGGACTTTACGGACGGATTTGAAGTATAGCCCGACACGACGCCCCATCCGCTCTGGCTTACAAAACTCCAGTCGGCGTCGAGACGCATGGCGGCCTTGTACGCATAAGTTTTTGTAACATCCTCGGTTGCGGTGGAAAAATGATGATTTCTGTCCTCGTCGTCAACACCGTAACCGCAGGTGATTGAATCTCCGATGAATTCAATTTTGAGCGACTTTACCGCGGCAGGAGAAATTTTTCCGTCAGCATCGGTCGAAATCGCCTTGATTCCGGCAACGGAATTCGCCGCCTCGGAAAGTTTTATCACCGTCACATCGCAGCTGCGGATTTCATCTCCGGAAAAAACCTGAATTTTCTGCTCCGGCTTTGAAAGCCTAAGATCGGCGGCACGCTCGCCGTCAACAAAAACTGCGACACGCGCAAGCCCCGTATTCGTCTCAGGTTTTCTGACTTTTGCACCGCTGTCTCCGGCAAAAGTAACTTCGAGCGACTTTGCCGTAACATGAAACGCGGCTCCGGTACCCGAATATCCGCACCAGAGAATCCCATCTTCTGTCACGGTTCTTCCAAGAAATTTCACATTTACGGCATCGGGCTGAAAATTCTTTTCCTGAGCGGAAACCGCAAATCCCATGAAAACCAAAAAAAACGCACACAAATTGTTTCTGAAAAATGTTTTCCGTAAATCCATTGCTTTTACTTCCATATTTTTATATCAAACTCTCCGCGGGTAAAGACAGGAATCCGCTCAAGAGGCGCTTCCGAAATGACCGATTTTCCGCCGTCATATTTTTTTCCGGAGAAAGCGTCCGTCCATTTTCCTTCCGCAAGCGCAGGAAGGTACACTTTTCTTGAACGGGCACCCGCCTCGGTCACCGGAGCCACAAGAATTCTGTCACCGAACATATATTCATCCTCAACGGAAAACACGTTCTTATCGTCATAAAAATCGTAGAAGAGCGGGCGCATGACCGGAGAACCGTTTTCGTGAGCCGACAGCATAACCTCCCTGATATAGGGCCGGAGCCTCTCGCGCAGTAAAAGCAGTTCCGACAGAATTCCGTAGACCTCATCGCCGAAACTCCAGACCTCGTTATCCTGACCGCTCTCCATCTGTTTTATCTGATGCCCGTTCACGATGTGATACGGCTGTTCCAGCTGCCGGAACGGAGGCCGCTCGCCGTGAAGCCGCATAACCGGGCAGAACACAGCCCATTCAAACCAGCGGACAAGAAGCTCTCTGAATCCGTTGTCGTGAACATCGCCTCCCAAAAATCCGCCGATGTCGGTCGTCCACCATGGAATTCCTGCCATGTTCATGCTGAGCCCCGCCTGAATCTGATTCCTGAATGAACGGAAATCAGAATGCACATCACCGGACCAGACAACAGCTCCGAATTTCTGACTTCCGGCCCAGGCGCAGCGGACAAGACTGAGCGGATTCTCCACGCCCTCGGATTTCAGCCCCTCGTAAAATCCCTGCGCATAGAATTTCGGATAGGCGTTGGAACATTGCATCGCAGGCCCGATATGATAGCGGTAATTCTCAAAATTATAGATTCCGTATTCAGGTTCCGCCTCGTCAAGCCAGAAAAGCTGAATTCCTTTTTTGAAATAATTGTCGCGGCATTTTTCCCAGACGAATTTCCTCGCGGCGGGATTTGTCGTGTCAAAGAAAACCGTATTTCCCATCCAGGTCATATTCAGACCGCCGCCTGCGTCAAAATTTATCAGGAGGCCGGACGAGGCCATTTCTCCGAAATTCTCGCTGCGCTCGTCGATTGTAGGCCAGACAGAAACCATCAGTTTTATTCCCATCTCCGAAAGTTCCCTCACCATCGAATCCGGATCAGGCCAGTCCTGAGGGTCGAATTTGAAGTCTCCCTGAACCGTCCAATGGAAAAAATCTATCACAATCACATCAAGCGGAAGTCCGCGGCTTCTGTAACCGCGCGCGACATCAAGAACCTCCTGTTGTGTCCGGTAGCGGAGCTTGCACTGCCAGAATCCCATCGCAAAATCGGGCATCATCGGAGCATGACCTGTAACCTCGGCATAATTCGATTCGATTTCGGCAGGAGTTCCGCAGGTCACCCAATAGTCGATTTTTTTTGTGCGTTCGGCCGTCCAGACTGTTCCGTTGTTCGCGAAAACCGCATTTCCGACCGCCGGATTGTTCCAGAGAAACCCGTACCCGCGGCTTGAGACGACAAACGGAACACTCGCCTGTGAATTCCGCTGCGCAAGCTCAAGTGAACAGCCTTTTTTGTCGAGATGGGAATCCTGATACTGTCCCATTCCGTACAGATGCTCATCATCGTAGGCCTCAAACCTGACCGCCGCAGAAAAATCGGATGCGCCGTAATGCGGTTTGAGCTCCCGTCCCGAAAGATTCAGCGGCGCGCAGAAACGGTCAATTCTCTGACGGTTGCGCCAGAATTCCTCAAAAAGAATTTCACCTCTGTCATTCTCAAAACTTATCCAGCCCTCAAAATTCACGCGCACAACAAGTTTTCCGCTGACAAGGCGTGCCTGCATCATCTTTCTGACGTGCTTTTCCGGCTCAGGATAATGGACATGCCACGGCTCGGCAACATCAATCTCTTCTATAAAAACATCCGCGCTGCGGTTTCCGGGAACAGCATCAAGCGCCCAGTCATTTCTGTCCATCTCAGACTCAAGCGACATCCGGACACGGACAGAATCCTTTCCCCACGGCTCAATCACTGTAACTGAACGGCCGTCACGTAAAACAAGTTTATTGTCAACTGAAATAAAATCCATTCGCACAGTATAGCATCATATCACCCGGCAAACAAAAGAATTCTTAGTACAAAAAAACGCAGAAATTCAGCCGGAATCCCGCGGAAACAGTCCTATTGCGCTTTTTATTTTTTAAGTATAAACATATCCTGTCATGAAAAATTCATCGCTGGAATTTACAGAAGGCTCGCTCTGCAGGAACATTTTTATTTTCAGCATTCCGCTGATGTTCTCAAATCTTCTTCAGGCGCTGTTCAATATGTCGGATCTTGCGGTTGTAGGTCATTTTGCCGGTCCTCTTTCTCTCGGTGCTGTCGGCTCAACAACTCAGCTCGTAATGTTCATAACGGGAATTCTGATCGGACTGTCTTCGGGAATAAATGTAATCGCCGCTTTCTATATCGGTGCGAAAAAAGAAAAGGATTTGGCCGAAACCGTACACACCGGCGCGGAAATCTGTCTGATTGCCGGAACTGCAATGCTTGTTCTGGGATTCTGCTTTGCGGAAAAAATTCTTGTTCTGATGGGAACAAAGCCGGAACTGATTGAAGGTGCAACGCTTTATCTCAGAATCTACATGCTCGGAATGCCGGCCGTAGCGCTCTACAATTTCGGAAATTCCATACTGAGCGCGGCTGGAGACACACGCCGTCCTCTGATTTTCCTTTCGGCGGCAGGAATTCTGAACATAGCGCTTAATCTGTTTTTTGTGGTTGTATGCCGGATGGATGTGGCCGGTGTCGCTGTTGCAAGCATAATCTCGCAGTATCTTTCGGCCGCCCTGATTCTGCGTTCACTGATACGCGAAAAAAACGGAATAAGACTCCGGCTGCGGACACTGAAAATAAACAGGCACAAAGCCTCAAAAATTCTCAAGGTGGGACTTCCTGCAGGAATTCAGAACGCGATTTTTGCATTTGCAAACATATTCATCCAGGTGGGAGTAAATTCATTTGACGCGGTGATGGTCGCGGGAAATTCGGCTGCGGCAAATGCGGATCCCCTTGTCTACGACGTGATGGCGGCCTTCTACATGGGATGCGCCGGATTTATCGGGCAGAATTACGGAGCGGGAAAATCCGGACGCGTGGCAAAAACATATTTTGTCGCCCTCGGATATTCGTTCATTTTCGGACTGGTTCTGGGACTTGGAATTCATGCCGCAGGAAGACCGTTTCTTGCGATTTTCACGTCAGATCCGGCGGTAATAGAAGCCGGGCTTCAGCGGATCTCGATTATGTCCCTCTCTTATTGTGTCTCCGCATTCATGGACAATACGATTGCGGCATCACGCGGACTGGGAAAAACATTTGTTCCATCAATCATCGTGATTCTAGGCTCCTGCGTGTTCAGAATTCTATGGATTTATACGGTTTTCGCATGGTTCAAGACAATCCGTTCACTTTATCTGCTTTATGTATTCTCCTGGGGAATCACCGCGCTTGCCGAGATAATATATTTTATCCATATTTTCAGGAAGGCATCAGCAGAAATGAAAAAACAAGGAATTCAGGAGGCAACAGCAGAATGACCCAACTGGAGGAGGCAAAGGAATTTTTTGCCAATGACGTGTTCGCCACAAAAACAGCCGGAATCGAAATAGAGGAAGTCGGAGAATGTTATGCAAAATGCAGCATGAAAATTGACAAGAGACATATAAACGCGGCAGGAAGCGTGATGGGCGGGGCGATTTTTACGCTTGCGGATTTTGTGTTCGCCGTAGCGTCAAATTTCCGCCGGCCGCTGACTGTGACCGCAACAAGCCAGATAAGCTATCTGGGACCCGCACGGGGAAACATTCTCTACGGCGAGTCGAAGCTTCTCCGTGACGGAAAACGGATGTGCTTCTACGAAATTTCAATCACGGACAATCTCGGAAATTCCGTGGCGACCGTCTCCTCATCCGGAATGCACATCGGACGGGAACAGAAAATTCTTCCAAAAAACTGACAGGACAAAAAAATCCGCGCCTCTATGCAAGACGCGGATTCCGCTCAGCCGTTTTTAGCAGGCTTCGATTGCGATTTTCTTAGGTGTCGGCAGCTCCTTTTTCTGCATATACACCGTAAGAACACCGTTCTTGAAACTTGCCTTTACTCCCTCGGCGTTCACATCAGAAGGAAGCGTGAAGCGTCTGGAGAAGCTGCTCACATAGCGCTCGCGGAGAACCCATTTTGATTTTCCATCCTTCTTATCTTCCTTCTCCTCCTTTTTGTCCTCAACCTTTGAAGAAATTGACAGTGTGTTGTGGTCAATCTCGATGTTCACATCCTTTTCTGTACGTCCCGGCAAATCCATTTCCAATGTGTAGCCTTTGTCATCCTCCTTGACATCGACTTTCGGAGTTACAGCCTTTGAGCTGTAGACAAATCCCGGAAATGAATGGTCGCCGATAACATCATTAAAAAGTGAATCAAAAAGTGAAAGTTCGTTCATAGTATTTACCTCTGTTTGTTTCTGTTCGCTCCGCATACGCGGAACGTTTGAGCCACCGTTTTGTGCGGCTCTCAAATCTTTCACTATATTGTATAGCAATTTACATGCCAACTTTACAAACAAAACATTTCCACCTGAATTTCAAGCGCAAAGGAGCATTTTTTATGGAAAACGGAAAAAAAGACAGAAAAACAGCCGCAGATTCCGCCCGGAATTTCCGGAAAAAACAAAAACCTGGAGCAGAATTTCCCCGAATTTTCAGAAAAATCCGGGATAAATGTATCATTTTTACCCAGTTTGACTGGAAATTTTGACACAATGAAGAAAAAAAATCCACCGGAAACAAATCTGCAAAAAAAAACAGACAGATGCGGCGGAATATCCGGTTTTATCTGCGCCCGGACGACATAACGACATTGGGGATTTTCGGAACAAAAGACTTTCTGTAAAGAAATTTGAACGGATGGACATCTATCGGATTGGGCGACCATCCTCCCACCGCATCCATATTCACAAGATTGAACGAAACCGGATGATAACGTGGAATCACCATTCCGCTGTCAAGAAGAATGGATTCGGCCTTTGCCAGAAGCTGATAGCGCTCCGAACCGGAAGAAGAGGCCGCCTCGTCTATAAGCCGGTCATACTCGGAATCGCTCCAGCCGGAATCATTCATTGTGGAACCGCTCCTGAAAAGCTCCAGAAACGTAAGCGGATCGGCAAAATCGCCAATCCATCCATAAGAGAACAGATCGGCATCGGAGGAACGGACATTGGAAAGATAATACTGCTGCGGAATTTTCCTGACGGAAAACTCAACACCAAGCGGCTCCCACGCCTGCCTGAGCGATTCAATCACGGAATCGGAAATTCCGCCGTCGGGAACATCAAACACCAGAGGAAGCTTCTGCTCCCCGGAAATTCCCGCCCTGCGCCGGGCTTCCGCCATCAGACTCCGGGCTTCGGCTGCATCCGTATAGCCGAGTCCCTCTACGGCAGGATAATCAGCAAGCGGATATACAAAAGTAGAGGCCGGAACTACCATCCCCTGCCTTATGTCATCCCAAGGGACAGCCTCAAGCAGAGCATTGCGAAAATCGGGATTGTCCCAGACTGAAGCCTTTTTGCCGGGTTTGCCGGCGGATGTCTTGAAGAAAAAATAATTTGTGCCGAATTCCGCATTTATCTGCATCGAATTCAGGTTTATTATGCGTGATGTGTCGGCGGCGGCGGCAATCCAGTCGGCGGCGCCGGTATTGAACATAAAGGCGTTTTCTGCCGGATCGTCGGACTGAATTATCGTTATCCTTTCAAGATGAGTTCCGGCCGCATCCCAATAATAAGGATTTTTCTCCATAACAAGAATTCCGTCACCGGAATCCTCAAGCATAAAAGCTCCGCTGTAAACCGTCGGACTCCTGTGAACGACGGAAAAAGCCGAATGGCATAGCAGCTTTGGAAAATATCCCGCCGGCTTGACAAGATGAACGGAAAGCTCGCTGTCTGAAACCGCACGGATTGCAACCTCATCAGCTGAAATTCTGCCGTTGCGGAAATCTTCTGCGCCTCTGATTATGTCAAGCAGAGACGCGAACGGTGCCCCCTGAGTGGAAAGCAGCTGTATCATCGAAGCGCGCACCGCCCCTGCGGTTATACGCTCTCCGTTGCTGAATTTCGCATTCTCCCTCAGGCGGAAAGTCCACCGTTTCTTGTCGCGCGAAACCTTATAAGAAAGCGCAATCCCAGGCTGAGGTGCCAGCGTCTCCGGGTCATATACAAAAAGCCCCTCATAAAGACCTGTAAGAATCTGCGCATCCGCCGAATATGATGTTGTCTGGGGATTCAGATCGTGCCTGTGAACAGGTTCCACAATCGTGAAATTCTTCTGGAGGGATGAATCTATTTTTTCCTGAGGAGATGAAAGAATCATTTCCAGAGCGTCAGGCTGCGATTCATCCCCGGAAATCTCCTGGCACGGAGAAGAGGCTAAAAACGCAAGAAAAGAAACCGCAACGGAAAAACTGCGCAGAAAACGGAATCTACACATCTGAATGAATTCCCAGTTTTTTCATCTGTTCTATCTCCTCAACGGTTGAGACATATTCTCCACGCCGCTTGTTTGTGTTCACCATGGAATTTTTCATCGCAGAAAGCTCGATTTTAAGTCCCTTGACCTTTGAGCGGCGCATGACATCAACATTCGTCTTAAAATGATCGTCAAGCGCGTTTATTATGGTGAACAACTTCTGGTTGTCGCTTATCTGGCGGCTGAGGAAATTCAGGATAAAAGTGTCGTCCTGAGCGCCGATTTTTCTGAATTCCGGACCTCTGGCCGCAATCGCATTGTACAGCCGGATTTTTGCGGAAACCGAATTCATGAATTCATTGACCTTAAGCTTATGCCCGACGGAAGCATTCGTGTTCGCATCGCGGATAACAATCTGGCAGACTTTCTCCTTTTCCTGGATCTTGAAAACCTTTCTGAACAGATCAGCGATTTTCTGCCCGATTGAATTTTTCTTTGCAAAAAGCAGCTCAAAATTATCAGAAAGCTTAGCCTGCAGCGCAGAAAGAGTGGGGGCCATTCCTCCGAGCGAGAAAACCGCATCCATGAGCATTGCGCGCGGATCCGGTCCGTCCGCCTTACGGAGCTTTGCGTCATCTTTTATCTTGAGCTTTTCTGCAAGCTGTTCCCGGAGCCGCCCGCTGTTCGGCCCCTGATCCTCGTTCACAATCTCCTGAATAAGATCGTTGTAGAACGGGATTTTTCCCATCGCCTCCTTGAACATCCGCCTGATTTCCGCAGATTCCTTGTCCGGAGACTGGAACGCCTCGGCAGAATTGAATTTCGGATGACCGATTACGGAACGTCTTACCTGGCACTTGTAAATTTCCCTCTGGAAATCCGCAAGCATACTCAAGCCTTTGTTTATGTCACAGACAGATGACTTTGCCTTGTCAACGCAATCCGCCAACATTCCCACCGTGATTGCCGGTGAATTCTGTCTTGCGGACATAATCAGTGCGGCGAGCCCCTGCGTATTCGGCTTCGCATTGCTCGTGGAAAACGCATTCCAGTCAAACACGGAGTTGAATTCAATCAATTTCTTTATTTTTTGAATCGTCACATTTTCTATGGAAAACCTGAAATATGTACAGATAAAATCGAGCATCGTCTCATAGTCAGAAAAACGGGTTCCGATTACAACCGCCGTCTCTCCTTCGGAAAACGGAGCGGTATCAGGAACGACTATCTCCGAAATTCTCCGGTCAAGCCTATAAGGATCCGGAACAATAAGCGACTTTTTCACAAGCACATCATTTATATTCTTTACACAGGTATGAAGAAGCCTGTAATTGTCAAGCATCTCCGGGAGCGCGGTATCATTGAACCACTGTGACTTTTCGGAAATCAATGACTGAATCTTATCTGTAAAATCTGAATTTTCCATATCCCTATTATCGTACTGAAATCTTAACAATTCAATAAAAAAACTTCAAAAACTCATCTTCATTCCGGCGGAAAATATCATTTTTTCAGGAAGCTGCGCCCCGGAAAAAACCACCGAAGCCGGAAAATAGCAGGAAAACACAGGACCTGCATAAAGCCGCTCCGAGCACCTGAAACTCCAGGAGAATTCCGACGAAAGATAGAGGAATTCCAGATTGCGCCAGAACGCGCGGTTTATCTCATCGGCGGCAGCTTTAAGTTCCTTTGTGCGCTCAAGCCCCGACGACATAAGCCCGAAGCGCGCAAGTACGGCGCCTCCGACCGAAACCGAAATTCTGCTGTTCCCCAAAAAAAGAGTGGCGCAGACAGGAACATTCAGCATGAACGCCAACGCAGTAAGCTGTCTGGAATCATAACGGGACGGAAAGGCGCTGTCTCCGTCAAGAAGAAAATACATATAGAAGAACATAAACGACGGACGCACAGAAATGAACGTATAATCCGGCCAGCTGAATCCGGCGGAGAAGGGCAGAAACACCGGAGAATAAGTGCCGGACACCGAAGAGGCGGAAAATGAATAAAGCGACGGGACAAAAAAAACATCCGCGGAAGACTGCGAGACAAATTCGGACAGCGAGGACGGTTTCTCGAACTGCCTGCCGAAAACTGATTTTCCGGAGTTGTTGACAAAATCGGATTTGGGCGAACGTCCGGAACTGCTTCCGCCGGTGACAAATTTCCTGTCCGCACAGATTCCTCCTGCGGAACAACAGACGGCTATCAGAAATAAAGAAAATTTCGCCCGGATGCCTAGAATCATTTTTCCGGAAGCTCCGGATAAAGAATTCTGTTCAGATCGACGGTAAGAAAGCCGCTGCGCCCCGTCCTGTAGAATGAACTTTCCTCCCAGGCGACATAAAGCGTCGTTCCGGAAACGGCAAAATCTGAGTAAATATATCCCGCCGGAAGCTTCGGAAGCCGCATCGCAACAGCTTTTCCGCCCCGGAGAATATACTTTCCGGGAAGAGCGCCTTCTATATAAAAAGTTCCGTCCTGAAAAAGCGCCGCGCTCCAGGCTTTTGACATTATTGCCTTTGCCTCAAGAAATCCGTCATCCTCGCCGGTATAATTCTCGTATCTGCGCGGAGAAGTTCCGCCGGCAGTTTTCACTTCTATGTAAAAATTCCTTGATGAGGCGGCGCCCAGCAGAAGCCTCTGAATACGTTCCGGCGCATAGGAAAACAGATTCTGCTCCTTTAGTCTGCGGAATGTGTAGGAATCAGATTCAGAAACGGTGATTCCTGACGAGGCCGTGGCCGGAGAGACAGAAAGAAGCGAAACCGAAGGACGCCATGTTATATAGGAGAAATAGTTGCGGACATCGGTGACAGTCTTTACGCAGCAAAGCCAGTCCAGACCGTCCCAGAAAAAATCAGTGATTTCTGAATTCGGCTCGTCAGTAAGGTTGTTGCTGTTCACGACCGGATAGGAAATTCCTGAGGCGGTATCAAATTGGACAAGAAAAAGATGTCGCGAAGAGTCGCCAATATAAGAAGAATCGCGGACAGTATCATTAAAAAAGACGCTCTTATAAACAGAAAAAAGCGGAGTTCCGTTGTAAAACACAAGGTTTCCGGCCGTCCTGTCTGAAAAAAGACTCATATCCTTTGAAAGAGAAATCTCTTCTCCCGAAAAACGAAGAATTCCAAGCCTGTTCACCACCGCAAACGCTTCGCTGCCCGTAAAATCCGTTTCCGCTGCGGAATTCGCGGACGAGATTCTGACAGCCTCGGTCCAAGGAATCAGGCTGTGTTCCGGTGCATTCTGCGGCCGGCTTATTCCGGCAAATCCGTCTCCGGTAAAGCAGTACCAGCTGTGGCTGCCGGCCTTTACGGTGATTATGTCATTTGCGGCGGAAATTTCGGTGTCTTTTTTTGAACATGAGACAAAAAACTGAAAAAACACTGAAACAGAAAACAGAATAATTCCGGAAAGTCTGATTTTTTTCATAGTCAAAATGTATATCGGCTTGGAAATAAACTCAAGTGACATATTTTTACTTTATTTCCGCTCATTCTTGACCGGCAGACAGAGTTTAATGTAGAGTTTTGCCTATGAAAATCAGATCTGCAAAATTTTTTCTGCTTTGTGCGGTTTTATATTCAGCGGCGGCCGGAGTTTTCTCCCAGGACCGGACAATATATTTGTGGCGTGGAATTCCTGGAATGGAACGCGAGAATTCGGTGATGTATGTACATTCGCCGGAAAAAAACGAATCTGGAACGGCGGTCATAATCTGTCCGGGCGGAAGCTATCATCATCTGGGACTTTACAACGAAGGCTACAAATCATCAAAATGGTTCTCATCAATCGGAATAACGGCATTCATGCTTAAATACAGGACAAATGAAAGCGGCTACAATCATCCGGCAATGCTTCAGGACATTCAGCGCGCCATTCAGATTGTGCGGGAAAACGCCGGAGAATACGGAATAAATCCTGGAAAAATAGGCGTAATCGGATACTCGGCCGGCGGTCATCTTGTCACGATGGCGGCGGAATTCGCCGGAAAATACAACGGTCCGGCAGAGGCGGGAATAAATTCCGGCGTAAGCCTGAGACCGGATTTTGTGATTCCAGTTTATCCTGTGGTATCAATGCAGGATGAAATCGCGCACGGATGGTCACGGAAAAGCCTTCTGGGAAAAAATCCGACGCAGAAAATGAAGGACGATTTCTCCATGGAGATGAACGTACCTGATGACATGCCGCCGACCTACATTGTAGTGGCAAAAGACGACGATGTTGTGGACTACAGAAACAGCCTTGTCCTGTACGACGCGCTCAAGGAAAAACAGATTCCCGGCTGCCGCCTTGCGGTGTATGAATGGGGAAAACACGGTTTCGGAATGTTGGACAACGATTTTATGAAGGAATTCAAATGGAACGAAAGTCTTAAAAACTGGCTTGAGGAAATAGGAGCTCTTGATGGGTCGGAAAAAATCCATGCGGAACAGTAAAAAATATCCGACAGACCAACAAAGAGCGCACATCAGATAAAAAGCCGTTTCTCCGGAGAACCAATCACATCGGAGAAACGGCTTCTTTTTTCAGGAACGGCTCCGTCCTGTCATTTTCTCATAAGTTCGGCATATTTCTGCGCAAGCCTTTTTGACTTTACGTCCGCAAGCCCGTGATAGCGCGCCGGATTCTCAAAGAAAGTTTCCGGATCCTTTACTCCGAGACCTTCAAGCTGCTTTGTTATTCGGGCAAAAGTTTCCGGCCTGGATTTCAGCACCTCAAAAAACGTCTTTCCTGTCTGTTCCGCCTCAAGCGTGATTTTCCGGATAACCTCATGAGCATCGCTGATTCCGCTTTCCGCAAGCAGAATATACGCAGGCTCGGCAAGAACTCCGCCTTTTACCTTTCCGCCCGCACCCTGAAGATTTCTCATCATGCTTTCCTTGTCCGCCTGAAGTCCCTTCACCACCTTCTTCATGCGTGCGACAGCCATTACAAATCCTGACGTGTAGTCGGCGATAAAACGCTGGCTCGCGCTGTTTGTAAGATCTCGCTGATGCTCAGAAATCTGGTCGCTGTAAAAAGTTATCACCCGCGGACTCATCGCCTTCCAAAGCGACTTCACATGCTCGCTGTTCCAGGGATTGCGCTTCTGCGGCATGGTGGATGAACCGACCTGGGTCGATGAGAAATACTCAAAAACCTCACCGATTTCGGAACGCTGGAGATTGCGAAGATCATCTGCAAGATTCGCGATGATTCCGAACGCCACATTATACTCAAGCAGAAGCCGGAGAAGATATTCCGGTTCCACAAGCTGATTTGAATATTCACTCGGTTCAAGTCCCAGAAATTCAAGATAACGCCGCTCAAGCTCCTCAGGATCCCTGACTATCATGCTCGGTCCGTTGTATGCGCCGACAGGACCGGCGAGTTTTCCTTTAAGCTGATCAGAAAGTTCGTCTATTCTGAGGATTGACTTTCCAAGCCTGCTCACGAATTCCGCGATGGACCAGCCGAATGTAATGGGAACCGCGTGCTGACCATGAGTCCGCCCGACCTGGGGAGTAGCGCAGTCACGTTCGGCAATCGCACAGAGCGCCAGCTCCAGCTCCTTCAGTTCCGGCAGAACAACGTTTTTTGTAACGTCACGCATTCGCATGGAAAGCGCAGTATCAAGAATATCAACAGATGTGGCGCCCAGATGAACAAGCGGCGCAATCTCCGCCGGAACTTTTGTCTTCATCACATTAACAAGAGCGCGGATATTATGCTGAGTCTTCTCCTCCTCGGCATAAACCTCCTCCGGATCTATATCACCGGCGGTTCTATCGAGCATTGCGGCAACATCATCAGTAAGCTGACCTCGAATTGAAAGATGCGCCTTCACAAGCGCGGATTCTGCTTTTGCACAGGAACGGACGGAGGCTTCCTCCGAAATATATGCTGAAAGTTTTGCAAAAACCTCTTTTTCAGAAATTGAATAGCGGTGATCCAGACAGGACAGATTTTCAAAAATATTTCTTGTTTCCATAATAACGTGATTATATCAGAGAGTTTTGACAATATCAAATTGAAAAACGCGGAGATAAAATGTAATATATCAGCATGACAGAAATAAACAGCAGACAGCGCAGATTCCTTGAAAAGGCGGCGCACAATCTGGCACCGGTTGTCATTATCGGCGGTGCCGGAGTTACAGAAGGCGTAATTTCCATGGCGGACAAGTCGCTTGCATCACACGAGCTGATAAAAATAAAATTCAACGAATTCAAAGACGAAAAACAGGAACTGACAGAAAAGATAAGAGAAGCCTGCGGTGCGGTCACCGTAAGAATAATCGGAAATGTCGCGATTCTTTTCAGACAGGCCGAAAAGGAAGAGGACAGAATCTACAAGCTTCCGATAAAACTTGCATGAACATAGGAATTGGGATAGACTATATATTATGGGTGTTTCAACAAGTCTTCAGACCACAAGATACTATGATTTTTTCCGGGACAAGGAAATCATTTTCACAAAGGCCAATTTACGCTCTCTTCATATAGATCCGAGACAGATTTACATAAAGTGCAACGACGGACAGTATCCGTGCATCATAAATTCCACATCTCTGCAGATGGCCAAAATCATCATAGGAACGACCGGTGCGGCTTACACTTTTCTGACCAAAAACAAGGCGACCGTTGTAAGTCTGCGATACTGCTTTCTTGACCAGAACAACGCTCCTATCCAGTTTTTTGTGAACTGCACGGTGATGGATGTGCAGCCTTATCAGAATTCAAAGGAACTTGCAATTGTCACTCTGGAATTCACGCAACGGCCGCCGGATGATCTGATTCTCCATATAGGAGAATTCATCGAGGCACAGGAAAACTTCATCAACAGACGCGAGGAAAGAATCGAGATAAACGAGAATTCAATGCGTAAGCTCGGTATTCAGAAGGAAGAATCCGTAATCTACATAGAAAAGGTTCCGCGCCGATGTATTTTAAAGGATCTGTCCTTTTCTGGCGCAAAAGTCATGCTTGTAGGCGTTCCGAAATTTCTTGTGAACAAGGCACAGGCTCTTGCAATAAATTTCACCGACACAAACGAGCACTGCCTGCTGAACGGAAAAATTGTCCGCTCGGAATTTCTTGAAGGCAGGAAGGATATTGCCATCTGCCATCTGGCATTCGATGACAATGAAGTTCCTATGACATACAAAATGCACATAAACAACTACATAACGACACTGCGCAAAAAAGCCCTCAACAGCATATCCAACATGCAGTCACAGGAACAGACAGACGCGGAAAACGCAAATCAGGCAAGGTAAGATGATGGATCCGACAAGCCCCCTGGACTCGATATATTTTATAACTCTGCCGGATGATTTCCGGCTTGCTGAAACAGCACTTCAGATTGATCCGACAATACAGCTTCCCGTCCAGAAAAAGGATATGGATGCGCCGGGAACATTCAATCCGGAGGAGATAACGGCGGAACAGATTCTTGCCGGAATTCTGACAGTTCTTGCTTATGATAAAAAAAATCCGCACCTTGACTACTACCGCTCGATAATAAAAAAGGCAAGACCCAACATAAAGAAGGAACTCTGCGAAGCCGCAATACTCAAAACAAAAAACGGTGACTTTGAGCTTGCGGAAGAAATTTTTTCCGCACTGATGGGGCTTTCTCCTGACGATCCGGCGGTAATTCTTAATATGGCGCTTTTTCTTGATGAAAGGGCGGAATCGTTCAGACATGCAGACATGAACGAATATGCGGATGCCTACGACAGCAACGCATTCTCGTATTATCAGCAGGCGATGGATGCGGAACCTCCACTGCCGGACGCATTCTTCAATGCGGGATTCTTCTTCATGAAACAGTACAAATACCGGGAGGCGAAGGACTGTTTTGAAACCTATCTGGCGCTCACCTGCGACACAAACGATGAGGATCTCGGAGAAAACGGAATCTACAAAAAGGAACGCGCACAGGAAATCATCACAAATATAAACAACCAGAACATGGATGACGCGCGGTTCAAAGCCGCATACGACCTGATTTCGGACGGAGAAGAGGAGAAAGGACTTGAGGAGATACGGAAATTCCTTCAGAACAATCCGAAAGTCTGGAATGCCTGGTTCATGTTGGGCTGGGGCTTAAGAAAACTGAAACGCTATCAGGATGCAAAGAACGCATTTCTTGAGGCGCTGAAATACGGCGGAGATAAAAACGCCGACACCTACAACGAACTTTCTCTATGCCTTATTCAGGAGAAGGATTTTGCCGCCGCAGAAAAGCATCTGAAAACAGCCCTGTCAATTGAGCCGGAAAACACAAAAGTCATGTCGAATCTCGGCTACCTTGCGCTCGCCAAAGGAGATTCCAACGAGGCCCGCAATTACTTTTCAGCGGTGCTGGAATTTGACCCGAACGACAAGATCGCCGCCGCAGAACTGTTCAATCTGGAAAAATCCGGCAACTGAGAACCGTAGCTAATTCAGAAAATCGAGCGAGATTCTGTCGCCGACAGAAATTCTTTCCGCCACGAACCATCCCTGAGGAACTTCCAGCGCATATCTGACAGAAACGGTGCTCTTTACCGGCGAAAGACTGAACGGGGTCATGTCAAATATATCGCGAATCATGCCATGCGAATCTATATAAGCGATGGAAAGCGGGTGCGGCGTGTTCTTCATCCAGAATGAAAGAATCTGATCCTGTCCGAAAACAAATATCATCCCTGTTCCTGCCGGAATTTTCCTGCGCTCCATAAATCCGAACGCCCGTGTCTCCTCGGTATCGGCGATTTCCGCAGTTACATCCACGGTTTTTCCGTCCGCACAAAAAATCCGAATGCTGACCGTATCAAGTTTTTTTCCGCCGCATCCATACACAAACGCCGCAAGCAAAAGGAGCAGCAGCGGAATTCCATAGAATTTAAATTTTCTCATAGCTCATCCAGAAACATTTCCCGTGTCACCTCCGTTCCTGACAGCGGAACAGATGATTTTCCTCTCATAGAATCAGAAATTTCATTGTCTATATATTTAAGCGTAAGCGGTTTCTCCAGAATCATCGTGACAGAATCATCTTTCCATACGGCCTGTCTAGGATCAAGCGAATCAGGATTTCCATATTTGCCGCAAAGCGTAGTGAAAACGCTGTAATAATCCATTTTGTCGCGGTTGATATTTACCGTTATAGTAAAAAGTTTGTCCTCAAAGAACTGAAACCAGCATCGGCGCAGAAAAACAGAGCCATGCCCGTATTCCGCATCCGTCTCGATAAGCACACGCGCATCGCCAGGAATAAGAGACACATCCCTGTCACCATGATAGCCAAAATCTGTATTCTTTTTGAGCGCATCTTTCGTCTCGTCAAGCGACATCCCCAATGAAACTCCGCCATATCCGGAAGGAAGTGAATTCTCCGCCCACGAAGCCTGGACAACAAAGAACGCAACAAGAAAAAGAAACAAAAACGGAAGTCTTTTCATATCGAAGATTATCGGAACAACGGAAAATTTGTTGATTCAAAAACAGTCAGCTCTGCTTGCGCAGGAACGCCGACTGCTTTGTAAGCTCAAGCAAATCCTTTATAAATATTTTTCCGTTGATTATTTTTATATGCGAATCCTGCTGAAAATCGTAGATTGCCTTCGGCTGAAGTTCCTTTGGAATTCCGCACATATTCGCAAGATCAAGCAAAGTAAAATCAGTCTGCCTTGAGTCGCCGAATTTAAGCGAGAGTTTCTGCTTTTCAAACTGAAGCGACAGCATATCCAGCATCCGTTCGGCGGGATTCATGATACTTGCGTTATCAAGCTGGCGATACATCGACCAGAGCCGCTCCGCAAGTGTAGTGGTAAGTCTGGCAATAAGCTGAGGCTGCGTGGAAACCATCTGATTAAAGTTGTTCCTGTTCACGACCATCAGACGGCAGGCGGAATGGGCAATCGCCGAGGCCGAACGCGGTTTGTTCTCAAGAAGCGCCATCTCGCCGAACATATCGCCCTTCTGAAGAACAGCAAGCGTAACCTCATTTCCGTCCACAACTTTTGTTATGGAAACCTGCCCGCTCTGAATTATGAACATATCAGCTCCGCGCTGCGCCTCTGAAAAAATCATAGTGTCCTGAGGATATTCCCGGACAAGCTCCTCGGTCGGCTCAAAATAAACCGCATGGGTTCTCGGCTTGTATGTTATGAATTTCTTTTTAGCCACATCAGCACAAACACCTTCCGGTTTTGTTTTAAGGAACTGATAATATGCGTATTCAGCTATGTCAAGCTTTCTGATTTTTTCGTAATATTCAGCAACCTTGAAAATCTGATCGGAAGTGTCGGCTGCGGCATTGTTCAGCGTGGCTTTCGTAAGCATTTCGTTCATGACGCGCATTCTGTTTGCAAAAGTTTTTATTATTTTAAGCGCGACCGGTGTATTTTTTACGATAAGATCAGGATATTGTTCCTTTTTTACGGAAATGACAGCGACATCATCTGTAAGTGCGACAGCGGTTTCTATCTGGGGATGCCCGGACATACATGGCACGACACCGACAAAATCTCCGGGTCCAAGTCTGACAGGCGCAAGTCCCGCACTGGCACCCTTGTAACACTGAACAAATCCCCTCTGTATAATGTAGAAACGGTCACTGTCAGCCTTGCCTTCCATGACAATATATGAGCCTTTCTTAAAATTCAAAATCGACAGCTGCAGCAATTTTCACCACCCGATAAACAAAAAAATTATAGATTCACATTATCCGTTTGTCAACAAACGCGAACAAACTGAATCCTTATAGTCAAGTCTATTATCGACAAAAACAATCTCCGGTTCAAGCATAAAACCTGTCCTTTCAAAAACTGTTTTCCTTATATATTCCGTGAGTTTGCGGATGTCTGTTCCCGTGGCGTTTCCCGTGTTTATAATAAAATTTCCGTGCCATGGCGCAACTTCCGCTCCGCCGACAGAAAAACCTTTAAGACCGGCATCCTCAATGATTTTGCCGGAAGGCGCACCGAAATTCCTGTTGTTCTTGAAAACACTTCCCGCACTTGGAAAACGGAAATGTCCCTTGGAGACACGCTCATTCACATAAAAAGCGCAGTCTCCGCGGATTTTTTCCATGCAGTCCGGAGACTCCCTTTTCAGACGGAAAACCGCCGAAAGGACAGCAAACGGAAATTTCTGAAACGGCGAACGTTTGTAGCCCCAGTCAGATGCGGAAAATTCAATTTTTCCGCGGGAAAGGTTCTCCAAATCCAGAAATTCCGCCGAACAGAAAATGTCGCTCACCGAAAGCTCAAAACACCTTGCGTTCATGTAGACGGCTCCGCCCACGCTGCCCGGAAGCCCCGCAAATTTTTCCATTCCGGAAATGCAGCCATCAGCACAGAAATTCACAAACGAGGCGAACGAAGCCCCGGACTGACATTCAACAAGAACAGAATCACCGTCTTCCCCAAGAATTCTGATTCCGCCGTAATTTCTGGTGGAAATGACCGCACCCGCAAATTCACCGTCCGGGAACACGATATTGCTTCCGCCGCCAAGCAGAAAAAAAGGAACATTCTCACGGCGCAGCAGCTCAAAGGCAAAGACAAAAGAATCGGAATCTTCGGGCGCAATAAAAAATTCCGCAGTTCCTCCGGTTCTGAACGTGGAAAGCTGCGTCAACGGACGGTCAAAACTGATTTCGCCATGGAAATTTCCGTTCATATTGAAATTTTTGCCTATTTCTCTTATGTTATACACAATATATCCTTTAGAATTTCCTGTCGAACAGCAATTTTTCTCAGATCAGAAAATTCCGGAAAAACAGCTTTCAGGAAGCCTTTATTCTATATAAGATTTATCTTTTTTTAAAGAGGTGCTGAAAATATGGCGTTGAGACTGTACAACACAATGGGCCGCAAGATAGAAGAATTCGTTCCGATTCACGAAGGTTTTGTGGGATTTTACGGATGCGGACCGACCGTCTACAATTACGCGCACATCGGAAATCTCCGCGCCTACGTTTTTCTTGACACGCTTGACCGCACGCTCACTTTCCTCGGATACGACAAAAAGCACGTCATGAACATAACCGACATCGGTCATCTTACCGGAGACGCCGACGAGGGCGAGGACAAAATGCTCAAGACGGCGCAGGAACGCCACCAGTCGGTTCTTGAAGTCGCAAAATTCTACACGGACGCTTTTTTCAGGGACATCGACAGGCTGAACATAATCAGGCCGGATGTCGTCTGCAAGGCGACTGAACACGTTCAGGACATGATTGAGCTTATCAAGAGAATCGAAGCGAACGGACACACCTATATGTCCGGCGGAAACCTCTACTACGACGTTACGACTTATCCCGACTACGGAAAGCTCGCCAACCTGAACCTTGACGATTTAAAGGCCGGAGCAAGAATCGAAGTTGACCAGAACAAGCGCAATCCCTACGACTTTGTCCTCTGGTTCACAAAATCAAAATTTGAAAATCAGGCTCTGACATGGGATTCACCCTGGGGAAGAGGCTATCCGGGATGGCACATCGAATGTTCCGCAATGAGCATGAAATACCTCGGCGAGCATTTTGACATCCATACAGGCGGAATCGACCACATTCCGATCCACCACACAAACGAAATCGCCCAGTCGGAAGGCGCAACCGGCCACAAATGGGTAAACTACTGGCTGCACAACGAATTCCTTGTGATTCAGAAGGAACAGCCGGACAGCAGCGGAGACACCGCGAAAATGTCAAAGTCATCAGGAAATTTCCTGACGCTGCAGAGCCTCATCGACCACAGTTATGATCCGCTCGACTACAGATATTTTCTGATGGGAGCACATTACCGCAGCCAGGCAAAATTCAGCTGGAATTCTATGGATTCCGCGAAAAATTCACGCAAAGCACTGGTTCAACGGGCCGCAAAGCTTTTTGCGGCATACAGCGGAGACAATATTCCGGCCGAAAGGCTTTCCGCAAAAGCGGCTGAATATCTGGACAATTTCAGGACCGCCATGGAGAACGATCTTTCAACTCCGCAGGCACTTGGTGTTCTCCAGCTTGCGATAAAGGATGCGGCGCTTAAACCGGAAGAGACGGTCACACTGGCAAGAATCATGGATAAAGTTCTCGGACTGAAAATTGAGGAATCGGCAAAAGAATTCAACTCCAGGACAGAAAATGCCGTTGATATTCACAGTGATGATCCGGAAGCGGAGGAAATCGACAGGCTTGTAAAAGAAAGAACGGAAGCAAAAAAGGCGAAGAATTTTGCGGAAGCCGACAGAATCAGAGATGAACTTACCGCACGGGGAATAACCGTCACCGACACTCCGGGCGGTCCCGTCTGGAAACGTTCGTAACGTTCTGTAACCTTTTACGGAGTCCATGTGTTTTACCCGAAAGAACGGAATCAGCCGGAACCGGCCTCATCACTTAATGCAGGAAATCCCGCTGATTTCAGGATGATTTATGACGCCACAATGCAGATGCTCTTCAAAATCGCATACAGAATTGTAAATGATGAGGAGGCCGCAGAAGATCTGGCGCACGATTCGCTGATAAAAATGAACGAAAAGGAACTTGTGTTTCCGTCCCTGAACGATGCGAAATACTGGCTGATCCGGGTTGTAAAGAATGCCTCCCTGAACTACATAAAACGCAAGGAGAGGGAACGGAAAGCCTATGAGAAAGTTCTTTACGAGGACAAACGAAAAACTCCGTCAGGCGAAGAGGAGCTTCTGAAAGCCGATTCTATAAGAAAGGCAAGGGAAGCGCTCCGAAAACTGCCAAAGGGAATGCAGGAAGTTCTTATCCTCAAGGAATACAGCGAAATGAACTACAAGGAAATCGGAAAAATCCTTGGAATAACTGAAGGCAACGTAAAAGTCAGAGTCTTCAGAGCGAGAGAACAGCTTGTAAAACTGATAGGAGAAGAAAATGTCTTTCTGCCCGAATAAAGATATTCATTCTGTTTATCTTGATAACGAACTGCCTGAAATTTACCGGGCTGAATATGAATCGCATATAAACAGCTGTCCGGAATGCCAGCGCGAACTTGAAAAACTGCGTGCCGTCCACAATCTGCTTGCCGCGGACTCAAAAAACATAACTCCGGACAATCATTATATGAACCAGAGTTTTGAACGGCTCTCCATAAGAATGAGCTATGCCAAAACAACCAGAAAAAGCACAGTTCCGAATTTTTCCGCGCTGAGGTACACAATTCCGGCGGCTGCAGCCGCTGCCATATTCGGACTCATCATTCCATTGAGGATGACAGGAGCCTCGAACATGATGAATTCAAACACGCCGCAATTCGTCTCCCAGACGGCGAACACTCCTATTGCCGGAGGAAAAAGCGTTGTGCTTTCGGGCAACATCGAACATACGGCGGTAAATTCAATCAGAAATGTCAGCACAAATTCCGCCGAAAAAAATCTGATAAAGGACGTGGATGTATTCAGACCGGCATTCAACGAGGACAAGTCCATCTCCATAAAAATAACGGTTCCCGGAATAAATCCTGCGCCCATAACAGCAACAATCCAACTGCCAATGTCCATGATTCCAGGTCAGTTCCAGTGAATTCCACAGGCAAATTAAGCTATCTTTTCAGAAAGTTTCCTCTTGCAAGGCTGATGACGGCGATTCTGATAATCGCCGCTGTTTCTGCGGTTGTCTTTATTTCGGGTATAAAGACGAAAAGCGTTCCGGCTATAGACGCCATCACGCCGCCTGTCGGCTCACCGGGAGAAGTTGTGGTTATCAGCGGAAAGAATTTCGGCGAATCAAGAGATATGAGCTATGTGGAATTCGCAGGCGCACGTCTTACGGCAAGTTCATACATTTCCTGGAGCGACAATGAAATAAAATTCGTTCTGCCGGCCAACATTCAGGACGGACTTGTGTACGTAGGAACAAAAAGCGAAAAATCAAATCCGGTTCTGTTCGCAAACGAGACGGAAATTCCCGTCCCTGTGACCGGAGCCGCACCGACAACGCTTCCAAAAATAACATCCCTTTCGGCTGACCGACTGGCACCCGGAGAGATTCTGACTGTTTACGGAAGCAATTTCGGAGAAAGCAGAAATTCATCCCAAGTCTTATTCACCGCCGATTACGGAGAAAAATCCGCGAATTCTGAATTCAATGATATAAAACTGTACAACGGGAACATGATTCCCGCATCGGACTTTGATTTTGCCTATGAATACTGGAGCAGCACAGAAATCCGGGTGCGGGTTCCGGACGGGGCAGGCAGCGGAGAAGTCATCGTGGACACAGGAAAAGAAAAATCAGACCCCAAGAGTTTTTCTGTAGATACAAGAGCCGGAAAAAAAACATTCTCCGAAAGAAAAATCTATCTTATAAAATACTCAGCGGACATCGCCGATGTCGTCATAACGGATTTCGGAACAGTGACGCTCAGATGTCCGGTTCCTGTAAAATATTCGGCGCAGCCTGGTGTTGAAGTGACTGAAGTCTCTCCGGAACCGATTCTTTTCAATTATCAGAACAATCTGATTCATCAGTTCACAAAAAACAGGAGCAGCCCGGAAAAAAACGTATCTTCCCAGAGTTTCGCTCTTCCTGTGTATGAGGTGAACACAACGGTGTATCCCGAACGGATCGGAAGTTATTCCGACATAAGCGCAGGAACAGTTTCCGCATACACAAAGGCCGACGCGCTTGTTCCGTCAGACAATCAGAACATAAAGGACCTTGCGGAAAAAATTACGGGAAAAGAAAAAAATCCGTTCAGAAAGGCAAAACTTATATACGCCTACGTAACCTCAGAATTTGAAATTCTCAGTGAGAAACGCAATGAAAGCGCATCACCGCTGGATCTTATAGAAGAAGTAAAGGGGGACGCCTACGATTTTGCCGTCATCCTTACAGCGCTCATGAGGGCGGCCGGAATTCCCGCAATAACAGACGGAGGCATCCTGATAAATCAGGATCTGACCACTCAGCCGCACTGGTGGTGCGAATTCTATATTCCAAAAGTCGGATGGATTCCGGCGGATCCGGCTCTGGGCGCCGGACTTGAATACAAGAACTGGCAGAAAATCAATAATCCAGGCGAATTCTACTTCGGGAACCTCGACTCCCACCACATCGCATTCTCCAGAGGCTGGAGCAATCTAAAACCGTTCTCGCAGGACAACAAAATAGTGCAATATCCCAGAAGTTTTGCGCTTCAGTCAATCTGGGAGGAATCATCAGACAGCACGGCAAAATACAGCTCATTCTGGACAGTTCCTGTTGTCGCCGGTGTCTACTGACATTTTACGTACTAAAACGGTATTTATAGGAGGAAAAAATGACAAAAGTTCTTTCAGTCGGAGGATCTATAATCGCCCCGGAAAAACCGGACAATTCATTCTTAAAAGAATTCGTGGTCATGGTGACCGGTTGGCTCAATGCGGACACCAGCAGAAAACTCATTCTTGTAGCAGGAGGAGGCGCGCCCGCACGCATTTATCAGCACGCCTACAGCGAAGTTTCCGCCGAAACCGGAATTCCTGCAGACAGCAGCGCCACCGACTGGATCGGAATAATGGCGACCAGAATAAACGCACAGCTGCTGAAGGCTCTTTTTGGAAATTTGTGCAGGAACGAAGTTGTGTACAATCCGACGGAGAACCTGAATTTTGACGGACAGATTCTTGTTGCGGCCGGATGGAAACCGGGATTCTCAACCGACAATGACGCCGTTCTTCTGGGAGAAAAATTCGGTGCCGACACAATCGTAAATCTGTCAAACATAGAAAAAGTCTACACTGACGATCCGCGGAAAAATCCCGATGCAAAACCGCTCGATACGATTTCGTGGAAGGATTTCCGAGCAATGGTCGGCGATGAATGGACACCCGGAAAAAACACTCCGTTTGATCCGATCGCATCAAAAAAAGCAGAATCCCTCGGAATGAAGGTAATCTGCGCGGGAGGAAAAAACATTCCGAACATACGCGCAATTCTTGACGGCGGAGAATATATCGGAACTACAATCGGCTGACAAAATACGTCTGGTCAAGGCACGGAAACGGAAAACAAAATCCGCCCCGTGCCTTTAAAAATTTCCGCCCCGGATTACTGTTCCGGCTCAAGAATCACACGGACATAGTCATCCACAGGACAATATTTCCTTACAAGAGACTGCATATTCTCTCCGGTGAACTGCGCAGGGATGGTGTCAAAATCATTCACCAACGAAGCCGGCGCCCCGGATTTTCCATAGACGAGCTGCAGTTCAGAAAGCCACCAGCTGTTTGACCGGAGACTGGTCTCCTTGCCACGCCTGTACTGCTCGCGGAGTTTCAAAAGAGTCTCCTCGTCAACAGGATTTTCAGCAAGTCCGCGAAGAACCTCAATCACAGCATCGGAAAGCTCAATTTCACGGCCGGGTTCACACCCAAAGCTTATTTCCGTTCTGAACGAAAGCGGACTGTCCAGCTCGCCGGTTCCATAAATCCGCGGATAGACGGAAATTCCGTAGGTTCCGCCCTTGGCCTCCCGGATTTCATTGCGCAGCTTGATTTCAAGCATGTCTCCAAACGGCAGCATCGTCCCGCTCATAACCCAATGTCTCATCGGATCAGATTCGGCCGGAACAGACCCGCCAAAAGCGATATAAACAGCACTCTGCTTGTCCAGTCCCTTCCTCACAATTCCGCGCGGATTGTCCTTTGGAAATTCCGGCTCCTTAAAAACAGGAGAACTAAGCGATGATAAATCAGACGGAAGCGTTCCAAGATAAGTCCGGCACAGTCCGACAAGCTTCTTTTCATCGATGTCGCCGACAAACACAGCTGTAAAATCGGCCGCATTCGCAAAACGTTCCCTGTAAATCCGTTCCGAAACAACCTTGTCCAGTGAGGCGGCGACTTCCGGTGTCAGCGATCTGAACGTAAAATCTCCGCCGAACACAATCTCATTTATCCTGTCGATGAACACATCATAGGGCTCAGAGCCATGTCCTTTTGCCCTCTCGTCAAGCGAGGATTTCATAATTGTCCATCCGGTGTCATTAAACTGCGGAGCGACAATGAATTCACGTGCCAGGGAAAGAAGATTCTCCAGATTCTGCGATGGAGCAGAACCGGAAACTGACTGCCGGTAACGTCCGACATCAATGTTCAGCGATATTTCCATACCGGCAAGCGCCTTCTGCATCTGCGGATATGTCATTCCGGCAATTCCTGAACACATCGCATAGGACGGAGAATATGCCGCAGAATAAAAATCAGCAGAATCATAAAGCGACGCGCCTCCGGCTCCTGTCATGCTGAACAGAATTTTATTCTTCTCAAAATCCGTGCGTTTTATTATGACCTTCAGTCCGTTCTCAAGGACATATTCAGTAACATCAAGCACGTCATTTTTAGCGGAAGAGACGACAGCAGCGGATTCTTCCGGTCTTGAACCGATTTTTCCATCAGCAACGTTATCCTGATATGCGACAAGATTTTCATTCCGGTAATCCTTCCAGATTTCGACAAGCTCATTCTCGGACGGCATATCGACCCGCGATTCAGGCGACTCGACCAGCATCATCAGCCCACGGTCCGGAAGCATATCATTGATGCTCCGCAGCACATCGGCGGCCGTCACCGTCGGAAGAATTTTCCTGTAAAGCTGATAGTATGCCCCGACGGAAACAGGAACGGAACCGCCGGTTATATATTCCACTATATCAGAAATATAAGAGGCTGATTTTATGCTGTCACGGCTTCTGTATGACTGCTCCATTTCGGCCATAAGCCGCTGTTTTCCGCGCTCAACCTCAGTTGCCGACACCCCGAACCGCATAATCCGTTCATATTCATCAAGCAGACGCTCAAACGCCGGAATGAACATATTCTCCTTGGGAACAAAGGCGACTCCGTTAAATGCCTTGGATTTCACAATCCCCTGACAAACAGAATTCGCCGCAACCCACGGAGAAGCGGCATCGTTAGTTATCTCGGAAAGCCGCTCGTTCAGAATTCCGGATGCGACAGAGGAAACAATATATTCACGGAGATGCCATTCCGTTGTGGACGGTTCGACTGTCATCGGAGCAAGAATTTCAAGTACCGGATAAGACATCTCCCTGTCGGTCATGACAAGAGACGCCTTCTCCGTTCTGTCCGGAACCGAAAACTCAGGATGTTCCAGTTTTTCAGCAGAGGCCGGAATATCCGACATCACATTCTTTACGGCATTTATAAGGACATCCGGTTCCGCATCTCCGACAAGCACCACCGACATGAATTCCGGTCTGTACCATTTTTTATAGAAATCAACAATCCTTTCCCGGCTCACAGTTTTTATCACATCCATATCGCCGATCGGAAGACGTTCCGCATATCTTGAATCCTTCAGAAGAAAAGGAAAAAGCTGATCGGAAATACGCCCGCTGAGTCCCCGGCGGAGGCGCCATTCCTCCGTCACAACTCCGCGCTCCTTGTCAATCTCATCCTGCCCAAAAGTAATGCCGCATGCCCAGTCGCGGAGAACCAACATTCCCTTCTCAAGCATGGACGGATCATCCGCCGGAACCTCAAGCATGAACACGGTCTCCTCAAACGAAGTATAGGCATTCACATCAGCACCGAAACTCATTCCGATGGACTCAAAATAATCCACAAGAGAATTCTTCTCGAAATGCTCGGTCCCGTTGAACGCAAGATGCTCCACAAAATGAGCGACACCGCGCTGGTCATCATCCTCCATGCAGGAACCGGCTCTGACAACCAGCCTCAGATGAATTCTGTTTTTCGGCTCTGAATTTTTGCGGACGTACCAGCTCAGACCGTTCTCCAGACTGCCGGAGACAATCTCCCTGTCAAACGGAAGCGGCTTTGCACCGTCCCGACTGATTCCGCCGGAACTTGCACATCCGAAAACAAGCACCGTAAGTAAAAAAAATGCGGCGATTCCGAATGGAATTCCATTTCTCCTGAATTTCATAGACAGTTCCTCCTGCTGCTGTTTATTCCTGAACAAAATTTCTGTACGCCCAGCGCAATACGGCAAGCGCATATTTCATCTGCGTGGCATTCATAAAAATAAAATATTTGCGGCTTCCGCTTGTAAGCCGCATCACCGTGTCGGATATGGAGGACACCGCCTCCAGGACAGAAAGCGGAAATTCAAAACTCTCATTGCGCCCGAAAAACACGACCCTGCGGTTTGAAATAATCAAATCTCCCGGATTGTTCTTGAGCGAGGCTTCCGTGGCGAAGAGAAATTCCTCACCCGATTTTTTCACAAGCTTCTGGTAATGAACAGGCGGCATTTGCGCGCCGTCTTCAAGCGGCAGCTTATACAACGATGTGTCAACATAAGGATTTTTGTCTCCAGGAGAAGGTTTTGCGTTCCGCCGTATTATCAGAAAAATCATGACCGCGACAAAAGCAATCATGATTATAAGACGGAGATTTATTGCGGAAGATTTTCCGCCGGACTTTCCTGGCACAGGAAATGAAGATGAATCGGCACCGGAAGCAGACGGCGAGACGGAACTGGATTTCTTTCCATCTCCAGAGGAACGTCCGCCCGGAATCACGGAGGATTCTGCAGCCGTTCCGCTTCCTGGAATAAAAGGAATTTCAAATCCGCCGTTTTTTACCGAAGGCTCAAGCAGAATAAAAAACGCCAGCAGAACCGCATATAATGTACCGAGTACAGAAGTAAGAATTATTTTTGTTTTTTTCTTCCAACCGAGGAAAAACCACATCAGTGCAAGACCGAGCGGAAGCGTAACAAGACCTGCGAAACAGGCAATGGTCGCGGCAGTAAGAATTTTATTTTTTGACATAAACATTCCTCCTCCGAACAGCAAATTCCAGCCCCCCGGCCGGACAAAAGTTCATTCTCGCTTAAAAAATTCAGATCAGCCCGGCGATAACTTTCTGTCACTTCCTTTATTTTGCTCCATATTCCATATAATAGGAATCTATCTGCGATTTTATCTCATCCGTAATGATTTTTTTGTCTCCGGAAGTATACAGAGCCTCCACGACATCGGCCATCGAGACTATCGCGCGCGCCGGAAAACCATATTTTTCGGAAATAACATCAAGCGCGCTTTTTTCCGAATCAATGGCCTTCTCCATTCTGTTGAGTGACACAATCTCGCCGATGATTTTTATCGAACCGGAAACTTTTTCCTGGGCTTTTATCACCGGATAAGTCTCTTCTATCGATTTTCCGGAAGTCGTAACGTCTTCGATTATCACAACCCGGTCACCGTCACAAATCGGACTTCCAAGAAGAATTCCCGCATCACCATGATCCTTTGCTTCCTTGCGGTTGGAGCAGTAACGGATTTCCCTGCCGAAAAGCTTATAATATGCGATTACCGTCGCGACTCCGAGCGGAATTCCTTTGTAGGCCGGTCCAAAAAGCACATCAAAATCATCACCAAAATTATCGTGAATCGCATGGGCATAATACCTTCCCAGGCGCATGAGCTGGCTTCCGGTCGTATATGCGCCGGCATTCATGAAAAACGGAGACTTCCGGCCGCTTTTCAGCGTGAACGAGCCGAATTTCAGCACGCCACATTCAATCATAAAGTCGATAAATTCCTTCTTATACTGTTCCATAAAAACTCCAGGCAAAAAATCAAGCGTCCGTAAAAATCACATCATTTTTCAAGGTAAACAGACGGATTTCTGGCGAATTCCACAATTCCGGTCAGACGGTAAACATCAAGCAGGGCAAAAGCCTTTCTGAGAAGATACATATCCTCCTCATTCATCTTGAATTCCTCGTCATCTATATAAAAATACATGGATTTCTCACGGATCATATCATCAAAAGCCCGGCGGTCAAAGTAGCCAAGCTCAAAAACATTGTAATCACCATAATTTCCGTCAATGTCGTCCCTGTCAAATTCCGTACTGTTAGCCCTGTTCGCAAACGTAATCACAGAAAAATCGTCCACATCCATCACAAGATAAATCGTAACCTGATCATCTTCCTCAAAATCATCCCGATCCCAGTCCCTGCTGAAATAAAGCGTAAAAGGATGTTCACGTTCGGAAAGAGTCTCCGGTTCAAAATTCTTTATAAAATAGTAGACTTTTCCTTCCTTTATTTTTTTTGAGTCGTCCCGGATAAGGGTAAGCCGTTTTGCCGATGTTTTCGGATTGGCGGAAGAATTTTTTGAAGAGACTCTCGTTGATTCGCAGGAGACGCAGAATGTCAGAAGAAAAAATACCGCAAGCGGCAGGAAATCTTTTTTTGTCATACACATATAAACCACCGGAACTGCGGTTCAGCACGCAACCGGCTGAACCGCAGTCAGTTTTCAGAACAATTATATCAGAGCGATCTGTCGTAGAAGAACGAGCTGACATAAGCCGTTGTCAGTCCGATGAATATCGAAAGTCCTATAAGGTGAACCGGCGTGAATGAGCTTAACGCAAGCGCACCGAACGAAAGCACTGTTGTAAGGAACGAAAGCATTATTGCAAACGGCTCAATAAGATTGTCCCGCTCGTCTTTGTGGTTCTCATTCTCCATCATGTATATTATATAGTCAAGACCAAGTCCGAACACCAGAATCAGTCCTGTCACGGAGAAGAATTCCAGATTTATCTTTGCTACGGCAAAGACCGCTGTGGTCACCAGCACAATCAGAAGCGGAATCGATATTATCTTGAATGACTGCTTCCAGCTGTAGAAAAATTTCAGCACGACAAACATCAGAATATAAGCGACCGCAAAAAATTCAAGAATCATGACGGTAAGTTTGTCAAGGTCGCCGCTCATGTCGGACATCTTGTTCACGAACCAGACAGTTCCCATGCTGTCCGCAAGATTCCGGTATTCCGCCGCATCGTTTATCCTGCTTGGCAGAACCACCGAATAGAAACTTCCCTCAAGCTCGCCGAGCCATGCGCCGGAAATTGAATCCAACAGGAACTGCGGAACTGAACCGCCCGAAATAGAGATGAAATCATCAGACGAAGCCGCGAAATCAGCCCTGAGAGCCGCTGCCGCATCAGGTCCGTATCCGAGCGCCTCAAGCTGCCAGTCGGCAAGAGCAAGAAGCTTCTCCGCAGCCGCACGTGATTTGCGCTGATGCGCCTCGGAAGGAATAAAAAGCGAAGTTCCAAGAAATCCCACACCTTTCCCGGATTCCATATCCTTAAATTCCTTTATCAGTTTTTCCTCGGCAGAAAGAACCTGCTCCTCCGTGTCACCTTTTATTATGAACCAGCCGGTCGGATTGTACTGAAGAATTGTTCCGGCCTCTATCTCGTCAGAAAGCAGACGGCCTTCCATCTTGTAGAGTTTTGTCACGTTGTTTTCTATCCGGACATTTTTGTGGCAAATAAGGATAGTTCCGATTGACACAACAAAAACCGCAGTAATCACAATGCGTCCGACAAGCCTGCTGTTGTATTTCGGAGAACGTTTCATCACCGAAATAAGTTTGATTGTACGTTTTTCCTCCGGAGGAAGCGGAATGTACGGAAAAACCGCGACAGCCGTAAGGAATGTGCTCATAAGTCCCGCCATGGAGAACAGCGCCATCTGTTTAAGAAGATTGAACGGCGCAAAAAGCAGAATTCCGAAACATATCAGCGTGGATACAATCGCCATCATATAGCCGGGCAACAGGAAATTCCGCAGCTCGCGGCCGGATTTCAGTTCCCTGTTTCCCATCCAGTTCGTAAAGAAATGAAGGCTGTAGTCTATACATGAACCGATAAGCGAAGTTCCGAAGACCAACGTAAGAATGTGCATCTGCCGGAAAACGGCAAGCGTGCTCAAAATCGCAGTAAGAATCGACACGACAATCGCACCGACGGAATAGACAATCGGTTTTGGCGTGCGGAAAATAACCAGCAGCATAAGAATGACGACAATCATTGAGACCGTCGTTATGACCGTTATCTCCTTTGATGCGGAATTTGAACTTTCATTGCTGTGGAACGGTGTTCCCGAATAGACGAAACGTGTTCCGCCAGTCTCAAGAGGAGTACAGATACTGTATATTTCGGAAATTCCGTTGTCATCGCTGGCAAGAGCAGCTCCCTGCTTGCTGAGAATTCCGCGTATCATCACATACCATCTGCCGTCATGCTGAGAAGCAAGAACTCCGTCCTTTACTGACATCGCAATTCCGGAATTCATTATGGCGCCCAGATAGTTCCCAAGATTACGCTCGCAGAGCATAAAAGGATCTTTGTCAAGGTTGTCCAGAGGAAACATGGTGAATGCGCCGTAAGCCTGGGAAAGCGCGTTCTGCGCGAAAATTTCCGCACCGCCGGGAGAATTTATCTGGTCAATCGCCTCATCATCAAGCATATTCCATCTATATTTATAGATAAAATCCGTCACATCCGAAAGCGAACCCATGTCGCTGTAAAGGGAAACTGAATTGAAATTCGGACTGGAAACAAGCCTGTCATATACAGAAACCACGGCGGCTCTGGCTTTTCCAAAATCCTCGTCCGAAGCAAGGATGAACACGTTCTGTCCGGTCGCCTCGGTCACCTTCTCATCTGCGACTTTAAGCGCCTCCTCCTCAATCGGCTTTGGAAGCATATTGAAAAGATCCGCATCAACTCCGATTTTTCCCGGATTTGAGACAAAAGTAATCAGAAAGAAAACAAGAATTCCAAGATGGAATACAATCCATGCGCCTAAAAAATGCTTGTTCTCAAGCCTATTCAGCAGTAAAACGGGATTTTTCATCAGCCGAAAGTTCCTCCGGATATTTCTGGTTGCTAAAAGAATAAGTTATGGAATTTCCGGAAGCCTCGGTCATCACAATTGTGTCAAGACGGGCACCGGAAGAAGTTGAGACTCCTCCGAGAGAAAGCGACGACATTACAGCCGAAACCGTAGCGTCCTTCGGGAAAAGGACAAGTGTCCAGCCGCCGTTTCCGTTGTCCGTGAATTCCGTGGAGAAATTTTTCTGAAGAGACGACAAATCATTTGAAAACACGGAAGAAAGCGTCGTCGCGATGCTAGTAAAAATCTGGTTTCCGGACGCATCTATCACCGTCTTTTTTCCGTCTGCCGCGGTCTGGATGACCGAAGTCATTCCGACAACAAGCGATGACGGAAACGGTTTCTGCGTGTCCCAGATAATTCCGTCAAGACTGAAAACGAATTTTCCGGAAGACCTGAGCTGGCGGTTCGCCGCCTTTATTGTCTTTGTCTGGATAAAATCTCCTGTAGTGTTGGGATGGTCCGCCAGCTGCCGGCAAACCGAATCAAGCGAAAGTCCCGATGCGAACATCAAGGAACCTGCCGCGCCGAGCAAAAGCGATGCGACTATGCGCCTCATTTTTTTCATAAATCCTCCTGCAGCTCCGTCCGGAAAAAAGATTTTACAGACCGGCGGAATATTCTGCGTATAAAACCGTAAAAACGGAAATTTTCTGAATAAATATCTATAAATATAATGAATTGTCAGATTTAAATATCCGCAATCCAATTAAAATCATAACAAAAAAACATAAATTTCTGTTATCTGAGACCGCGTTCTCTTATGAATTTCTCAGCCCTTTCTATAAGAAGAGGAGGGCACACAAATTCCGATTCATGCGTCGTCAGGTTCAGAGCCATCTGCTTGCTTTCGGCCTTTGTCGCAAGTTCACCTTTGTGATTGAAAATCTCGTATTTTATCACAATCCTGTTCTCGTATTCCAACAGAGAAGAACGGATGACGGCTTTTTCACCGAAAAAAAGCGACTTCACATATTTAAGCCTGATTTCCGTCACAGGAAACGCGTAACCGTCCGCAACCATCTCCTTATAACCGTAGCCGATGCTGTCAAGCAGGGCGCAGCGTCCGACTTCCATGTATTTCACATAGTTCCCATGCCATGCAACCTGCATCGAATCGACATCAAAGAATTCAACCGTGAATTCCTTGTCAACCGAACACAAAACTTTTTCCATAAATCACCTCACGGCATCATCCAGAAATTGTAGAAATTGTACCATTGATACGGATACATACAGCAGAATTCCTCAAGCAGCGCGACGAATTCATCACACAGAGAATTTATCTGCTCCTCGCGGAGATTTCTCGGACAGTCAAAATCGGCCTCCGCCTTACGGACATACATTTTGTACTTGGGATCAAATATCGAAGTACGCTCCCTCATTCCGAACATAAAGTAAACAGGAGCTTTTATCAGTGCCGGCAGGAGAAAACATCCGTAAGGAAAAGCCGCATCCTTTCCGAGGAATTTTCTTTTCAGGATTCTGTCCCTTGACCTTGCAGAAGTCCTATCTCCAGTAATCACGACAAGTCCGCCGGCCTCCACATTGTCAATCAGAGTACAGATTGTCTCAGGACTTATGTCGGACGGAGAAATCACATTGAATCCGACTCCGGGATTCACCTCCTGAAGCGTCCGGTTAAACTGCTCCGTAGAATGAAGCTCCATTATCGCGGTAACAGGAACATTCCTCGATACTTTTGTGCGGTTCCAGCTCGAAAGACTGCGCAGAAGCTCGATATTCCCAAGATGGGAACCGATTATGACCGCGCCGTGAAAATCCTCAAGCTGATTTATAAGCCCGACGACATCATCATCCTGAAATTCAATCTTATCAAGACTTACATTTCCAAGCCAGCCTTCCATTTTTTCCAGAACGCACAACGAGAACGAGAGAATCTGACGGTAGGAACTCACTTTTGCGGGAATTTTTCCGCCGGTGTATTCACGCAGATTTTTCTGATACAGTTTTGTATCATCGCGCGCCCTTTTTGAAAAAATAAAATAAAAAAAACTGACGGGATAAATCAAAGCCCGGACCATCCATCCGGGAAGAACATCGAACAGACGGAACAACAGCTTTATCGCACGGCTGGATTTTACAACTTCCTTCTCATCAGCCCAATGCAGAAGCTCCTCTTTTGAATCCATAATCGGACAAACTATATCATTATTCCAAAGTTTTTACTATGAATTCTGTACAATTATAAGCCAATTCAGTATAATGCGCTTTTAGTATGAACAAAAAAGCCTGCATTGTCCTTGCTGATGGACAGATTTTTGAGGGAACAGGATTCGGTGCTTCGGGTTGCATCACCGGAGAAGCGGTTTTTACAACAGGTATGACAGGTTATCTTGAGACGCTCACCGATCCAAGTTACTACGGCCAGATTGTGACACAGACTTTTCCGCTCATCGGAAATTACGGTGTCATTCCGCAGGATTTTGAAAGCGCAAAAAGTCATGTGCGAGGCTACATTATCCGTTCCCTCTGCGAAACTCCGTCCAATTTCCGCTGCAAGGAGACGCTGGACTCATTCCTGAAAGCGAACAACATAATCGGACTTATGGGAATCGACACCCGGCGTCTCACAAAAATTCTCCGCGAGACGGGCGTGATGAACGCAAGAATCATTTCCGGAGACTCACCGGAAGCCGCGAAAGAATTCGCAATGCTCAAAAATCCGCAGGAAAAACAGAAACTGCTTGAACAGATAAAATCATATAAAATAACCGGAGCCGTAAAAGCCGTAAGCGGAAATGCAGTCGGAATCGAGGAGCCGGCCGATGCGGTTTTCAGGACATCGGCGGAATATCGGGCCGTTCCGGTGACAAAAGACGGACTAAAAGTAAACAATCCGGAAGAGGCGATGAGGAACGGAAAAGGGAAGAAAGTCGTCCTCTGGGATTTCGGCGCAAAGGCGAACATCAGGCGCGAGCTGCTTAAACGCGGAGTTGAAGTTGTGACAGTAAAAAGCAGTGCGACCGCAGAAGAAATTCTTTCGCTGAATCCTGACGGAATCATGCTCAGCAACGGTCCAGGAGATCCGGCGGAAAACACAGAAATAATAGAAGAAATAAGAAAAATATGCTCATCAGGAATTCCGGTGTTCGGAATATGCCTCGGACACCAGCTGCTTGCACTTGCCCGCGGAGCTGCGACATCCAAACTGAAATACGGGCACCGCGGCGGAAACCAGCCGGTCAAACAGCTTTTTTCCGGCAGAGTTTACATCACAAGCCAGAACCATGGTTACGCCGTGATGAATGAAAGCCTTCCGGCCGGCGCTGTTCTCAGTTTCGTGAATACAAACGACGGAACCTGCGAAGGAATCACCTATACGGATATTCCGGCATTCAGCGTGCAGTTCCATCCGGAAGCCGCAGGCGGCCCGCTCGACACGAATTTCCTTTTTGATGATTTTGTGAACCTGATAAACGACAGAAATCTGTTCAAAAATTTCAAGACAGAACACTCACGGATTGACGCAATCGAATATTTCAGGAGCACGATAAAAACAACAAAAGCGGCGCAGTGAACCGGAATTCCTCCGGATAAAATTCAACAGCAAATATAAAAACAGCCTCCGGCATCAGACATTCAGTCCAATTGCGGAGGCTGTCTTGTAAACATTCATCTTTTCAAAAATTCAAAGTGGCACAACCGGCATAAAATCACATCAGCGACTCAAGATCAAGCTCGCCGGCCGCACATGGAGTTGTGATTGACCAGTTCTCCAGAATCTGCGGATGAACCTCACCGAAAACACCGACTTTCCCGCCGTTCACGATAACGGCGGCCTGCCTGCCCGGAATAAAGCGCGGATCATCACTTTCCACAACATCATATTTGTGATCAAGGAAGTAGAGCAGTGAAGACACCTCGGAAGCAAGACTGTTGAAATTGGCAGATGCGCTTGCCGTAAGAAATCCGATATGCGTACGGGTCACCGTTCCTGTATTCTCATCTTCCTTGATATATGCGACTTTTCCAATCTCAAAAATTTTATGTGGAAAAATCGCATTTGCCGAACCGCTTTCGGCGCGCAGCAGTGACGAGATGATTTCCGGACGGATGAACTGATAGTTCTCGCTCATAGGATTGGCAATCTCAATCACCTTTGAACCGTCAATCATCATATTGTCGATATAATCCTTGCGGCTTCCGACATAATTAAAAATCATCTCCTGATAACCCAACCCGACCATAAGCGTCTTTGCCTTGCGGCTGAACTGCGTTACCGGAAGAAGCCTTCCGATTGTGAAATCATGCGGACTTTCAGGCTCAAATGACGAGACATCACAGCCAATCATCACGTCCTCAATTATATCGACCTCATGCAGAAAGTCATTTCTATACGGGGCCGGATAAAGCGTTATCTCGACATCATCGTTTCCGTCGGAATTCTTTATATCCGCAGTCGTGATGCGGCTTCCCATACGGGCAAGAGCATCGGCGACTTTCTCGATTTTAAAATCAGACCCCAGAAGGCTGTTCACATGGGAAAGGGTTGTTTTCGTAGTCGTCTGGAAATAAAACGGCACCGTGATGTCACGGCCAAGACCGGTCTCATAAGGATGACGGACCGTTATCGGAAGAATCTCATAGCCGCAATCGGCAAAATCGCAGGCGACAATATTCGCCGAAAGAACAAGATTCTCGATATTGTCTCCGGTCAGCTCGACCATAAGATCCTTGTCGCCGACTTTTACAGCTCCAAGCGTAGCGCTGTTGATTATCGGAGCCATTGAAAGAACCTCACCCTTATCATCTGACAGAAGCGGGAATTTCCTGCAGTCCTTGAGAATCCAGCCGTAATCCTTGCCTTTAGGATGATCGGTCAGAATCTGACGGCAGGTCATCGGTTCGGTACAGGCAAGCGGGACAAAGCTTGTTTTGTCAGGATCCACAGCATGATATTTTACAGGAAATTTTATCTGGTCAATACGGTAAATTCCCATCGAAATTGACTTGCGCTTGCGTCCGAAATTCCAGGCAAGCTTTTCCTGAGTCTGAATTATGTCAAGGAGCATCGGCTCGTCAATTGGTTTTCCGGCAATCATAAATGCGACCATATAAGGACGGATTTCCCTAAGCTCAGGATCTACATTCACAATCCTTTCGCCGCAGTCCTTTATATCATCTTTTGTGGAGATAAATTTCATGTAGTCAACGCATTTTCCGCCGTCATGAAGCCGTATCTGCCGGGCAACGCCATTCGTAGACCAGAGATCCGGGCGGTTCGTGTCATTAAGTTCGATTTTTATCACGCGCTGCTCTTCCGGCTGGCTCATATCCGGTTTTTCATCAAGCTCGGCCTTTGCGCAGGGCAGTTTTGCCTCCAGCGTATCATAATCATATTTTTTACCAAGCATACTGAAAAACAGTTTTTCGTTCACTTCAATTTTAGGCATTTTATTGTAAAGATCCGGCGGAAAACCGGACGCTCCTCCTGGAAAAATCGTCGCTCTGACGCTGTTGTTTGCCGGATATTATAGAAAATAACATTCAGAAAATCAACATAACGCAGACATTCAGGAAGTCACGGAATTCCGCCTCTGAAGATTTTTAATTTCAGAAATAAATTTTTGCGCTTACCGTTGTGGCCAGAAAACCGACGGCAACAGATTCCCAGAAACCGCCGTTTCCGTCAACAATCGTGAATTCAATATTATTCTTTGTTCCGGTGTTGAACACGATGAACGGAAGATATGTCTTTACAGCGAATCCGAATTTTCTGCCGAATCTAAGATTCGCGGAAAAATACGCTCCGGCTCCGTGCATGAACAGCGAATCGGAATAATCATTGACATTTATGTCCATCTTGATTTTGTACGCAAGTCCTACAGAAGAAAAATAAACGCCGAAAGGATTAGACGCATAGCCCAGCGACACCTCCGGACCAAGCGTAAGCATATTCTGCTCGACATTTCTGGCGATTGCGCATGAAGCCTCCAAATCAATGCAGCCCGCATAGAGATTCATCACAGGCGCAAATCCTATCGCGGAAACTCCGAATCCTGCCGCTCCGCCGAAAAATCTTCCGTAATCATCATCCTCGTAAGAATATTCGTAAGCAGAAACGGAAGCCGCCATGAACAGGACAGCCGCAGCTGCCATAAGAATTCTTTTTCTCATCCCTTTTACTCCCCGGCAATGCCGTCTTATAGTTTCTCCGGATTATCCACGATTTTCGGCGTAAAAGCAAGCCGGACACGACATCAGTTTGACAAAACAAAGCATAAAATTTACAATGATTCAGTTTATGATTTCTTCCTTTTATAAGAAAAACTCTGTTTTCATAAAAAAAATACTGCTTCTTACGACATCAATCGCCGCAATGTGCACGGTATTTTTTTCCTGCGCCTCGGCAAAAACGGCGGAACCATCCCTGAATCCCGTCTATGTCACAAACACAAAAAAAATAAATCTTCTTCCGCCAAAGGACATGAGCGGAGAAATTGACTCAATGCAGTTGCTGAACGGAAAATTCGGAAAGGAATCGTTCTCATTGCTGGCGTACATTCATGCGGATCAGAACGAAATTTTCCTGTCGCTGCTTAATGATTTCGGGACGGACATGGGAAACCTTGTCTACGACGGCATATCGGCAGAATTTGACTCGGCGGTGTTTCCGTCCGCACTCAAAGCTGAATATATAATCGCCGACATCCAGTACGCATTCTACGACACACAGAAAATCGCTGAGAATCTGGGCAAATCAAAACTCGGATTCGCCGTAATTTCCGGCGGAGACGGAACGGAAATCAGACGCATAACCAACGGAACAAAACTCATCGCCGAAATCGAAAAGAAAAACGGATCTGTAAGAATAACAAATTTTCTGCGCGGCTACGAATACAATCTTCTGGAAGGTGAATGATGGACGGAATCCGGAACTTTCTTTCAGAACCGGGCGTTATAAGCGCGGCCGGAACATCAGCGGAAGCCTTGTGGAAATCAGTGACAACCGGCGACCGCAGCGGAATCAGAAAGGTGAGGACATCCACAGGCGGAGAATTCTATGCGGCGCGTACCGACGATTCCGCGCTCCGCACATCGTCCGCAAAATACGACATGAGAATAATGAGACTTGAGGAAGCCGCACTGGACATGATTTCCGGCGCGGTGGAAAAAGCAAAATCCATGTTTCCCGCCGAAAGAATCGCCGTATGCGTCGGCTCCTGCGACAACGGTACGGAATTTTCTGTTTCCGGTCACAGGGAATTTTTCACCGGAGGAAAGTTTCCCGAAAACTATTCGCTCGAAATTCAGGGTGCAGACTATGTCGCTTCATTTGTCTCGGAAAAATTCGGACTTAAAGGACCGTCCGCCACATTCAGTACGGCATGTTCATCAAGCGCAGTCGCAATGATAAAAGCCGCGGAACTGATAAATGCCAGTCTTGCGGATGCCGTCGTAACCGGAGGAGTTGACATCGCATCGGACACAGTTCTTCTCGGATTCAACTCGCTGGAAGCTGTTTCTCCTGAAATGACAAATCCGTTCAGCGTGAACAGACGCGGAATAACACTCGGCGAGGCCGCCGCTTTTTTTGTCATGTCGCGTGTTCCGCTGCAGGAAAATGCGCCTGGAATCGAACTGCTCGGCTGGGGAGAAGCGGCGGACGCATATCACATGACCTCGCCGGATCCGTCCGGAAAAGGTGCGGAATCAGCCATAAGACGCGCACTCAATTCCGCCGGACTTGAACCGTCCCAGATTGACTACATAAATCTGCATGGAACCGGGACAAAATTCAACGATTCCATGGAGGCAAAAGCCGTGAATTCTGTATTCGCAGACCTGAATGTTCCGGTAAGCTCAACAAAATCAGTAACGGGCCACACGCTTGGAGCAGCCGCCGCTCTCGAAGCCGCAATATGCTGGATGGCTGTAAAAAACGGAGCGGAACAAACGGCGGCGCTTCCGCTTCAGGTTTGGGACAGAATCCGGGACCCGGAAATTCCTGAGCTGAATTTTGTCAGTCCGGGAGACAAAATCCCCGAATCCGGTCCCATAAGAAAATGCCTTTCGAATTCATTCGCATTCGGAGGTGCGGACGCAAGCCTGATAATAGGAGTCCGCTGAAAAGTACAAGGCTGACGGAAAATCTGTCAGATTTTATATTTTCAAGTTTGCGTTGCAAATTTTTATCAACTGGAGATATTTTTATGGAAAAAATAACAATCCCGCAGTTCATTGACCACGACGACCTTATCTGGATGCTTCCGCACAAAGGCAAGATGTTTCTGCTTTCGCGCGTTACTCAGCATGACGGAACAAACCACACAATCACAAGCGAATACGACATCACCGAAAACTGTATTTTCTACGAACCGGAATTCGACGGCGTTCCGTCCTGGGCCGGATTTGAATTCATGGCGCAGGGAATTTCGGCGCTTACGGGAATCACGAACAAGGAGAAGGGAAGGGAGCCTCTTCCCGGATTTATTCTCAGCGTGTCGGAATTCAAGGCGGAAGTCGGATATTTCAAGAACGGAACAACAATTCAGATGAAAATCCGAGAGGACTACAGGGAAGAGGAGAATCACATCTACAGATATATCTGCGAGCTGTATGCAAAAAAAGGTGATGAGAAACCTTCAGTAACCGCAAAAATAACGGTGATGGAAACTGAAGACATCCATTCGCTTTTCAAGGACTAGCACAGTGTCGGAAAGCAGACAAAAACTGCTTTTATTATATTAAATATATATTCAGCTTGGAGTAAAAAATGGAAAATCAGAATGCTGACAAAAAAGTGCTGGTGACAGGAGCCAGCGGAGGAATAGGACGTGCGGTTGCAGTCGAAGCGGCAAAAGCCGGGTATTATGTAATCTGCCATTACAACGGAAGCCAGGCAAAGGCCGAAGAGACTCTTGCACAGATAAAGGCGGCCGGTGGCGGGGGAGAACTGATTCAGTTTGACGTCTCAAACCGCGAGGACTGCAAGACAAAACTCAAGGAGCTTACGGACAGATACGGAGCGCTCTGGGGAATCGTGAACAATGCGGGCGTAACCCGTGACAACACCTTTGCGGCGCTCAGCGGAGAGGACTGGGACAAGGTAATCCACACGAATCTGGACAGCTTCTACAATGTGCTGAATCCGCTTATCATGCCGATGGCAAGCCGCAAGAACAAGCGCGGCGGAAGAATAATCACAATCTCATCCGTCAGCGGAATAAACGGAAACCGCGGTCAGACAAACTACAGCGCGTCAAAAGCGGGAATCATCGGTGCGACAAAAGCGCTTGCGGTGGAGCTTGCAGGCCGCAACATCACTGTGAATGCGATTGCTCCGGGCGTAATAGACACCGACATGACAAAAGCCATCAATCCGGAAGTTTACGACATGATAATGGGAACAATTCCGATGAAGCGCGCCGGAAAACCGGAGGAAATCGGAGCTACGGCAGTATTCCTGCTTTCGGAAGGCGCGGCATACATAACAAGACAGGTCATCACTGTTGACGGAGGACTCTGATATGGAATTTACAAAAGCAAACGGAAAACGCCGTGTCGTGGTAACCGGCGGAGGAATGCTCAGCGGACTCGGACGCGACTGGAATTCCGCATACGAAAACCTGAAAGCTTGTAAAAACAAAATCCGCTATATGCCGGAATGGGAACGCTTCACCAAAATGAACACACGGATGGCCTGCCCATACGACGGTGAGCTTCCGTCATTTCCGCGCAAAAAAATCCGCGGAATGGGACGCGTCGCACTGCTTTCCCTTGTAACAACCGAGGAAGCGCTGAAAATGGCCGGATTTCTAAAGGAAGACGGTGATGTGATCGACGAGCTTAAAAACGGCCGCACCGGAATCGCCTACGGAACCTGCATGGGCAGCATGGACGCAATCGGCGATCTGGCGAAAATGGTCGAGACGGGCGATTCCTCCCATCTGAATTCGCAGACATACATAAAGGCTATGCCTCAGACCAACGCCTGCAACCTTTCTGTATATTATCAGATCCGCGGACGCGTAATCGTCACGGACACCGCCTGCACATCAGGAAGCCAGTCCATCGGTTACGCATACGAGGCGATTGAGGACGGAAGACAGGAAATAATGATTGCCGGCGGAGCGGAGGAACTTTCGGCACCGGATGCGGCGATATTCGACACCCTCGGTGCCACAAGCTGCCTGAACAAAACGCCCGAACTCACACCGAAATGCTTTGACAGGGACAGGGACGGACTTGTAATCGGAGAAGGAGCCGGAACTCTGATTCTGGAGGATCTGGAGCACGCCGTAAAACGCGGAGCAAAAATCTACGCAGAAATCGCCGGATTCGGAACGAACATGGACGGAACCCACATAACAAGTCCCAACGCCGAGACACAGGCGCTTGCCCTTGAGATGGCGATTCAGGATGCCGGAATCAGCAAGGAGCAGATCGCATACATCAATGCGCACGGAACGGCCACACATCACGGAGACATTTCAGAATCTCAGGCGGTGTACAAAGTGTTCAACCGCGCGGTTCCGATCTCATCGACAAAAAGCTACATCGGTCACATTCTCGGAGCCTGCGGCTGCGTCGAGTCTTGGCTAACAATCAACATGATGAACGAAGGATGGTTCCATCCGAATGTAAACCTCGTGAACGTTGACCCTGAATGTGCGCCGCTTGACTACATTCAAGGGGAAGGCCGCAGAATCGACGCAGAATACGTGATGTCAAACAACTTTGCATTCGGCGGCGTGAACACGAGCCTGATTTTCAGGAAATTCCACGAATAGAACAGGAACAGCCTTGGGCGGTTCATATACAGGAAAGGGGATGCCCCGAAAGCTTATCTGCGCTTACCGGGACATCCCCTTTTTTATTTAACGGAGCGGGCAGCACCCGAACCGATTAGAATCCAGACTCGGCACCGGAAATATTTGCTTCAAACACTTTGCCGTTGTAAGTCTCGTATGCGAAGATATACTGCTTGTCTGCCGTTGTGAAGTCAATCATATAGGCATTTGTATTTTTTTGCAGCAAGTTACCAGTCCAATCGTAAAAATCGTCTTCACCAATTTTCTTCGCCGTAACCGGAACAGCAATATTTTTTGCTTCGGCAGAATCATTTAACAATGAGTACGGAGAAGCCATCCAGGTTATGGCCGGAGTTTCGTACGTGGCAGTCTCATTTCCGTTCACGTCAGGTTTTGTAATCGCTCTCTCCTCCACGGTGAATATCCTTGATTTCCCTGAATTAGCTGTACCATAATAAGTGATACCGACACATTCCAATGTCGTATCAACAAGAGGCTTTACGGCCACAATTCCGGTTTCAGTATTGACTCCGTCATAATCAAAGCGGACGGTGTATTCAATCGTATAAACCTCATCAGCTGAGGTACGGCTGAATTCCTGCGTCATGAGGTTCGGCTCAGAAAGCAGATTGGAGTCGGAAAGCGTAATATCAACCTTTTCCGGTCCGGAAATCAGAGTTCCTTTATTATTAACGTCTTTATAATCCTTATAGATATTCTTTGTCACCGTCCAGGTCACCTTTTCAGGTACAGATTCTCCATTATATTTTGGATATGCCCAGACAAGTCTGTAAGAAGTCCTGTCAGCGGAAGTATATACAACTTTGGCAGTATCTTTGCCCCAGCTAACGTTATAAGAAGCCAGTTTTTCAGTACCACTTGAAGCACCTGCACGCTTGTTGTTATGGTAGGCATAAATCTTGAATTCCTTTCCGGCAAGGCTGGCATCATATCCCAGAACCGCCTTCATCTTATTCTCCGCAGAATCAAATTCAGGAACGGAGAAACCGACCTTCATCCAGGCCGTGGAAGAAGGCTGTGCAGAACTCTTCACATAGAAATAATACGTCAGATCCGTTGTGTTAACCTTGCCGTTTACCTTAGGAGCTGTCCACAGAAGCTCGAAATTCTTCTTGTCCGCGGAAATTCTGGTGCCAATTGTTTCTTTTTCATATTCGCCTTTATCATCTTTTTTGTTTTCATCTAAGAACACAAAAACATTATCCGCCGCCTCAACGCTGACCTCGCCGGCCTTGAACTTTTTGGAGGCATAATAGCCTTTTTCATCATAAATCTTGGCATAAACGACATTCTTTCCGATTATCGGCGCGGCAAATCTGCCGTTTCCAAGAGATGAAGCGGAAGCCTCTTCTTCGCTCATAACGCTCATAACAAAATCAACTGTCTCGGAAGCGTCCTCCGACTCGACCGTATAGCTGTATTTCAGGTACGGAACGGCCTCAACGGAGACGACAATCTGTCCCTTTGAATCAAGAGAAACCGAAGAGGCCGGTTCCTGCAGTTTCTTCAGATTTCCCTCCGATTTGTCGGAATAGTCATAATCGACAAACTGAATTCTGTCCTTTTTTGTGTCACCGTCAAGATTATACGGAACCTGATACACAACCGCCGAATTGAATCCGTTGTTCACGGCCTTCACGTCAACCGAAGTCCAGTCGCTGCTGCCGATAACGTCGGCATAATTGACCATGCTTCTGATTCTGCCGCTTGCGCCGGAAGAGACGGCCTGTACGCTGTATGTGAAATTCTGTCCGTCAACCCATTCGTTCTTATCCGAAATCGTATCCACATGAGACAACTTCTTAGCCTTTACTTCAAATGTTTTCGTCTCATTTGTGTCCCTGTTGATTCTGACAAGCGTATATCCGGAACAGTCCTGGACAGGACTCCATGAAATGTACACGACTCCGGGCATTGCCTTTGCCTTCAGATTGGACGGAGCGCCTATACGATACACATAGTCAGAAGGCGTCTGCTGCTGACAACCGATGAACGTCCCTGCCGCCAGTGCACCCGCAAGAACAAACGCAAACCTGTTGATTTTTCCCATAATCAACTCCTGTTAAAATTTTTTGTTTTGAACTCAGAGGAAACCGGAGAACAGATATACAAGACAAGCATTTCCGCTGACAAAACATCAAATACTTTACCCCCCCCAGCACATTGTCAAGCGTTTTTGAATTTATTCCGTTTCTGTTCATTTCGCAGGAAATTCATCCGGCGCAACCGGCAGTTGCGGAATTTCCAAGCGGAATTGCTACAAAAAAATACGCAATCCGGGTTATAATCATGTCAGATTCAATTAAGAGCAAGAATTTTATGGGGGAAAAATGACATTAAACGAAAAAATCGCGGGTCTCCGTAAGTCAAAAGGATGGTCGCAGGAAGAGCTGGCCGAAAAACTGGATGTGTCACGGCAGTCTGTTTCAAAATGGGAAAGCGGAGAATCAGTTCCTGAACTTTCAAAAATAATCGGGCTGTCGGAGCTTTTCGGAGTAACGGCGGACGACCTTATAAAAGACGAGGCGGATATTCCCGTAGCAGGCGCAGAAACCGCAAAAAATGACGGGCAGAACTGCGGCGGAAAAATCAGGACAGTCCGGCGCACCGATGCGGAGAATTTTATCAGGCTGACGGTGGAATTCTCCAGAAAACTCGCAGTTTGCGTAGCATTCCTTATCCTTTCTCCGGTTCCGCTGATTTTTCTTGCAGGCGCAAACAATTACGGAATTCTACCTGTTTCGGAGAACGCCGCTGCCGGAATCGGAATCTCAGTCCTTATGCTGATTGTGACCGCTGCCGTCGCCGGAATAATAATGAATTCATTCTCCGTCAAAAAATATGAATTCCTCGAAAAAGAGAATTTCATGACCGATACGGAAACGGAAAAATTCATCCGGGAATCGGCGGAAAATTTCATGCCGAAATTCCGCAGCTGCATAACTTCAGGCGTAGTCCTCTGCATTGTCTCCGTGATTCCTCTGATTGCGGTAAGCTCGCTGGAAATCGGCGAATTCCATGTAATCTGTACGGTCTGCTCGCTTCTCATCATGGTTGCGGTCGGCGTGTTTCTGCTGGTGCTCGGCGGAACAAGAAATTCCGCATACCAGAAACTGCTTCAGCAGGAAGAATTCTCCGAGGAGAACAAGCGGCTCAGCAACAGAACAAAAAATTTCAACGACGCATTCTGGCCGCTCGTCGTATTCCTGTACCTTCTGCTGAGCTTCACCACAAGACGCTGGGACATAACCTGGCTTATCTGGCCGGCTGCGGCGGCAGTGTTTCCGCTTGTCAGGAGCATAATCGCAAAGCGCTAGAAAAACAGAAACACCGAATCAGGCTCAGACCCGGAAAGTTTCCTCCGGGCCGAGATATGACCGTGGAAGCCGCGTTCCGTCTCCGTGCAGAACTATTTTTTCCAGCACAAAGCATGGAGTAAGCGCGGCCACCTCAAGCTTATTCAGTCCGGCAACAGCTTTGGCGCGGATACGGACAATCCGGATATTGTCCGTCACATCGGAAGACCACGGCTCCTGATTGTCGCCCACGCGGAAATCTGCCGGAACAACATCCACAACCTGCGTTTTTCCGTTTAGGCCGGCGGCGAATTTATAACAGTTGTCCTGTGTCGCAGGATTGGACGGATTCAGAAAGAAATCAATGCTGACATCCTCGGATTTGTCCCAGACAAAATTATATTCCAGGCGCGGTGCGGTTTCGATTCCTGAAAAATATGCGGTCTGCGGAAAAACTTTCACGGCAGAAAGCGTCTTTCCGTAGCCTTCAAGAATCCTGAATTCCGCGGAACCGGCAGAAAACGATGAGGAAAAATGCTCCGCCTCGATGGAAATATAATCCGCAGTCCTGACAAATGTTCCCGGCGGAAAATCCGTACATGGAACATCCGCGTCAACTTTTATAGGAACAATGATTTTTGAATTTGAAATCGGTGCGGAGACCACGCGGATTTCGGCAGTCTTAGCGGCATCCTCCGCAAGAATCTTTCTGTCCGCAAAAACCTGAACAGAAACAATTCCATCTGTCTCGCCTTCATTCTGAGAGAATGAAATCCATTTACTGTCCGATTCCAGCCTGAAATCAACTTTTCCCGGCCATGCGGACGCAATGTTTACGGTAAAAGAATTCACCTCCGGATTTCTGAACGCATTTGAATAAAGGGTTTTGCGCCGCCAGTCCGTTCCGTTCGTCACAAAGTCGGTTCCGTCAATCCACACGGCAAGGCGCTTTTTGTCCGCTCCGTCAATCGTCTCGTATATAGGCTTGCGGTTGCCTTCCTCGTTCCAGTTCGTGAATCCGATATGCTCCGACCAGCCCATCGCGTACCATTTGCCGCCGTCAATCGAATCACATTCCCCAACCAGTTTCCGGTCAAATTCAAGGCAGTCACGGATTTTCCGTACAACTGAATTCGCCTCCATGATTCCGTTCCGGGCGTACCAGTGGTTTTTTCCGGCAAGCAGCTGCATTTTCAGGACATTCATCGTGCCCATCGCCGGATAATAAAGCTGAATAAAAAATCCGGGCAGAATTTCGGGCATATCCCGCTCAACCTGATTTCTGAGAGAGACGGCGCGGTTCATTATTTCCTCCGCACAGCCAAGAATCCTGTCGGACTCGCGGAAATTCGCCGGATGGAACGTGTCGCTCTGAAGCGATTCGGTGCGGCGCATATTCGCAAGTTTTGTGTAGCCGTCCAGAACAAAAAGCGCATCGGCAAGCTGTTCCTGCGTGAACTGCGGAAACTGCCGCCTGAGCCAGTTCTCCGTATAGGCCCGGACAGAAAAGTCCTGAGCGCTGAATTTCCCGTAATCATAAGCCAGATCCAGAAAAAACGAGAGCGGAAATTCGTCAGTAACGATGTCACCGACATTCACAATCCACAGGTCACGCACTCCGAATTCGTAGGCGGCGGTCATCTGCTCCTTCACCTTAGGCAGATATGATGTGTTTATCCATTCGTAGGAAAACGGCGAGCCATGATAGTCAAAATGATAGTACATTCCGTAGCCACCGCGGTGACCGCGCATTTCCTCCGTAGGAACAGTACGCAAATTTCCGTGATTGTCATCGCACAGCATAAGGATAACACCGTCAAGCTCGTCGCTTCCGATAAGCCCTTGCGTCTGCGCATCTCCATAAAAATACGGCTCGACTTCCTTGTAAAGCGCAAGCATACGCGGAACTTCGTCAAGACTGTTGTTCACGTATTTTTTTATCAGGGAATTCTGCGTCCTAAGAACATCACGCAAAAGGTCAATGTTGTCTCCGAGAGTAGCATCATGTCCAAGAATCGCCGTGTCCGCCTCTCCGCGCATTCCTACGGTTATGACATTCTCGAATTTTCCGCTGCGCTTAAGTCCGTCCTCCCAGAATTTCGTGATTCCCTCACGGTTTGTGCGGAAATTCCATGCGTCTCCGTAAACGGAATCAGGACCGCGCACGTGCTTGTATTCCTCACCATGACGGCAGCACGGCTCATGATGTGAACATCCCATCACAACACCATATTCATCCGCAAGTTCGGCCGCGGCAAGCCCCGGACCGTCGCAGCTGAAACACGATGCCCACATCGCCGGCCACAGATAGTTTCCTTTTAGCCGCAGAAGAAGCTCAAAGACATTCTCGTACATTCTGGCGTTCAGTCCGCCGAAATTCCGGTTCGCCCAGTTTCCGAATGCGGGCCACTCGTCATTTATAAAAAAACCGCGGTAACGGACAGAAGGCTCATTGGACACAAAATTGTCGGATTCGGAAAATTCCATCCTGTCACGGTGAAGCGTTTTTATGTCGTTCCAGCTGACAAGCGGCGAAACACCTATAAGCTCTGAAAAATGGAAGAGTCCATAAATCGTGCCGCGCTTGTCGCTTCCGGCAATCACGACGGCATTCTCCACGCCGTCAACCGGATTCTTCATCACGGAAAAGTAATATGATTCCCTTTTTCCCCTGACGGAAGAAAAATCAGCCTTTCCGCTTTTTTCAAGCGCCTCAAGAAAGGGACTTTTACCCAATGTTCCGAAAAAAACTGCGGTCGAACCGAGCTCCGAAATATCACCGCAGCTGTCCGGCTCCGCGCCTGTCACACGGAACACATCAAAACGGACTTTGTCGGCGATTTTTTTCACTCCGGAAAAAGCCTGCTCCTCATAGTAAAATTTTACGGAACTTTTTCCGCCGTCAGAAGAAAGTATGAACATCTATTCGGCCTCCGTCAAATCCGTTGAAGTCATTATCGCATCCAGAATCTCAGGGAAAAACCATTTCTGACCAATTCTGTCGTAATATCCGAATTTCTCGTTGTAGTCGTTGCCCTGCGGCTTCCATGCGCCGTTGTCCCAGAGGCAGCTGACGATTCCGTGCTTCCTATATGATGAGGTCAGATAAAATTTGAACCATTCCACGCGGTCTTCAAGGTTATTCTTGTTTACAGCCCCGTATTCGCCGATTATGACGCCGTATCCGTTCTGCACGAATTTCTGATCCAGCTGGGAGAACATCCGGGCAAGCTCATTTTTATGCGCCTGGGTGAATTCCGTCTCGCCGGGGGACGCCATCGCAAAATTGTAAGGCGAATAAGCATGAACCGAAACAATCAGCCGGCCCGACTCGGAATCCTGAGGCATACGGAATTCCTTTGCAAGCACGGAATCAGCCGCGGCGCGCAACCCCGGACAAATCACGAAACGTCTGGCATTGTTTCCGCCGGTCGCACGGATTGCGTCAAGAGCCACCTGATTCAGACGGTTCAGCGCGCCCGCCGACTCGCGGTAACTCCCGGAATTCACGTCGTTCCACCACTCGCAGTTTGTGCCACGGAGACGAGGCTCGTTCATCGTCTCAAAAATCAGGTGCTCATCGTAGCCGCCGTTAAAAGCGATTCCAATCTGGGTCCACACATTCAGCAGAAAACGCGCCGACTCATCATAGTTCACGGCGTTCGGATAATATCCGCTTCCCTGAGGCATTTTTGACGGAGAATTATAGCAGTCGTGATGGGAATTTATAATCACGTAAAGTCCGTCAGAAATCGCCCAGTCAACAATCTCCTTAATCCGCGCCATCCATCTTTCATCTATAGTATATGTCTTTTTATTTATATGATTTGACCAGCTGACAGGAATTCTTATCGTCCTGAATCCGGCTGCGGCTATTCCGTCAATCATCGCCTTTGTGGTTTTGGGCTGGCTCCAGCTTGTCTCGGAGCCGAGACCTGTACCTGTCGCATCCAGTGAATTTCCAAGATTCCAGCCGGTACGCATATCCCTCATCAGATCCGCCATTCCGATTCCGGAAAATTCGGAGTTGCCCTCATCGCGGAAAATCCGGTTTGAGTCAAACATGATTCTTACCTCCGGCAAAGATTCGCCTCCGGAATCTCCGCCGCTCTCAGAAACATTGCCGGAAGTCGCACATGAGACAAGCATTCCGGACACAACAAAAAAAACAGGAACTGCCGAAAACAGTTTTCTTCTTATAGATTCAAAATTCATGAGACAAACTATATCTGAACTGTATAAATTCTGCAACTTGAGAATTTAGGGAAATATCTGTATTATTTTCACCTGCAATGTTTGCATCCGTACAGGACAAAACAGAATTCAGGATACAAAATGAAAACAAGAACATTCGCCTTTCTTTTTGCCGGCATCGCAGTGATTCTGGCCGGTACGTTTTTTGTCTCAAAAAAAATCACCAGACCGAAAGAAACATCACTTACACGGGCAAAAATAATAACACCAAAATCCAAGGATTCAGGTGAAAAGGAAATTCAGGAACGCCCCGACAAGGACGGAACAAATTCCTTCGACACGTTTGTTCCTCTGCTTTCTTCGGAAACACTGATAAATTCGCTCACAGTTGACATAAACAACGATACCTACGACGACGAGATTATCGTCGTGAGGCGTGCCGGGTCCCAATATCTTTGGATTGTTCCCGGAATCTACAATCCCACGGCCAACCGGTACGAACGGCTTGAACTTATTCAGACAAAAATCAGCAGAACAAAGACATTCTCCTACAACTGCATGGACATAACCGGAGATCACAGGATGGCGCTGATTTATCAGGGGCTGGACGACAGGGACAATTCCGTGATGGAAATTTTCATCTGCGGAAAGGAGAAGGGCAGAACAAAACTTGAGAACATCGGAAGCTTCTCCTCGGACGGAACAATTTTTATCCAGCAGACGGAACGCTCCGACTCGTATGCGCTGTCGCTCTCGAACGGAGAAAGTTTTTCGGTCTGGGTGTACAAGTCTGACAGGAACGAGAAATCCGGAACAAATTCAAATCAGATTCAGGCTGAATATAAATGGAATCCAGGCACACAACAATATGAGCTGGCACGCGAAATAAAAGTTACGGCCAGCAGACTTGCGGCAAAGGAACTTTCCAGAATTCAGGACGGAACCGTGGAGACTTTCGCCTCGTTCCTTGACGGTCTGTGGTACAAGACCGAAAATTCAGAGCCGGACATCCGCTATATTTACTTTGATTTTGACAACCGGGAAATCATCCTGCTTTATGGAGACTCGCAGGAAGTCTACGAATGGGACAACAGCAAGCTGCGGCACAACGGAATTTATCTTACAACCGTAAACGCGACAATCCAGAATCTTCAGCGGAGACTTGACATCGCGCTTACAGGAACCGACTCAATCAGAGTGACCGCACGGGACGCGATAAATCTGACAATAACCGAAAACACGATGTGGGACGGCCAGTACAAAAAAATGAGCATCCAGAATTCCTTCTCCACACCGGAAAAAACACCTCTCAATGACATAACGGAAAACTTACAGGACGGTCCGTCATGGACATCATCCGAATCGGACACGGAATTCTCCTTCGGCGACCAGACATACACGCTGAAATCACCTGAACGCGAGGAAAAAGGAATTTTCTCGACGATGAAAATCGGCTCATACAATGTGATTCAGTTCAGAGCCGACAGCGGAAATTCAGTTCTGAACGAATTCTATTCTTTCAGCTACGGAACAAAAACAATAACAGAGACTGTCAGAAAACGGACGGTGGAAAAAAATATCACCGACAGGGACGTGATTCATTTTGAGCCGGTAAAAATAACGCCCACCGACTGCTTTACGGCGGATGGAAAATCATTTTTCCTGACCAGAAACTCCGCTGCGGAAAACCGGACCCAATGAATCACTGCGCCGCAAACGCCAAAACATATAATCCGCCGCATGAATAATCCTGCGGACAAAAAAAAGCAGCTCCACATCGGAAGCTGCCCTGCAAATTCATAAAACAAATGTCTTACACATTCTTTCTTGTAACGACAACTGAATTGTCTGCGTTGGAATATGGAGCCGGGATGTATTTGTCGGCGTTCCAGTCGTTCTCCCACTTTACTCCGTCAAGAAGATAACGGAACTGATACTCCTTATCGACATCAAGCTCCAGCTTTACAGAAAAAGAACCGTCTTTTCCAAGTTTGAGCGGTGTATCGGTGCTGCTCCAACTGTTGAAATCGCCGGCAATATTCACTTTTTTAGCTCCCTGTGCGGCCTCCGGTGAAACCGTAAACGTAACGTTGCACTTTTTCTTATCTCTTGAAAAAGATTTTTTTAAGGACATAAATATCTCCTGAATTATAAATAAGTTTTAAATTTTGCGTAGTTGAGTAATTACGGCAAATATTATACTATAAATTAACATTTTTTGTACATATATTTTAAGTAAATATTTTCAAATTCAGTTAGACTGAATTTATCCTGCCTGGAGGCAAAATATGAACAACCATTATCTTTTCACATCAGAGTCTGTCGGCGAAGGTCATCCGGACAAACTCTGCGACCAGATTTCAGATGCTGTACTTGACAAATGCCTTTCGCTTGACCCGGAATGTCATGTGGCCTGCGAGACATTCGCCACATCGAATTTTGTTCTTGTCGGCGGAGAGGTGAGCCTGAAAAAGGAGCTGCTTGATAAAATAAATCCGGAACAGATAGCGCGCGAAACTGCCTGCGGAATAGGATACACGGATTCCGAGGCGGGACTGGACGGAAGAACAATGCAGGTGATGAACAGGATTCACGGACAGTCACGTGATATAAATCAGGGCGTAGTCGGAGAAGGGCTTACGGAATTCAAAGGACAGCAGGGAGCAGGTGATCAGGGAATGATGTTCGGTTTTGCCTGCAACGAGACTCCGGAACTTATGCCGGCTCCGATAATGTTCTCCCACAAACTGCTGCGCAAAGCATCCGAATTGCGCCGTTCAGAGCTGAACTGGCTTCGGCCGGACGCAAAGTCCCAGGTCACAATTGAATATGAGGGGCACAAACCTGTCCGAATCGATACGGTTGTCATATCCCACCAGCACGCTCCGGACATCGATGACAACATGATAAGGGAAACCGTAATCAGTAAAATCATAAAGCCGGTTCTTGAGCCGACAGGCCTGCTCGATGCGGATACAAAATTCTACATAAACCCGACGGGAAGATTTGTAATCGGCGGTCCGGAAGGAGACGCGGGACTTACAGGACGCAAGATAATCGTTGATACTTACGGCGGAATGGGAAGACACGGCGGCGGCGCTTTCAGCGGAAAGGATCCAACAAAAGTTGACCGTTCGGCGGCTTACATGGCGCGCTACATCGCAAAAAACATCGTGGCGGCGGAACTTGCCGAGCGCGCGGAAATAGAACTGGCTTATGCCATCGGTGTTCCGTTTCCGGTCTCGATAATGGTGGAGACATTCGGAACAGGAAAAGTCCCTGACGATAAAATCATAAAGGCGGTGGAAGAAGTTTTCGACTGCACACCGGCCGGAATCATAAGAACGCTTGATCTGCGCAGACCAATCTACAGGGCGACCGCCGCATACGGACATTTCGGCAGACCCGAATTTCCATGGGAAAAAACGGACAAAGCGGAAACGCTGAAGAAAGCGATAAAATAAATTCCGGCAGGCAGAACTGATGCAACTTCTTACGGAAAACGAGATGGATGAGGTGTTTGAGCGTTTTTATAAACGCAATCCGAATCCGAAATCGGAACTGGAATGGAAAAATCCGTTCACTCTTCTTGTTGCGGTGGTTCTGTCCGCTCAGGCGACCGACAAAAGCGTAAACAAGGCCACGGAGAAGCTTTTTTCCGTAGCCGACACTCCGCAGAAAATGCTCGCGCTTGGAACCGGAGGACTTATTCCTTATATCCGCTCAATCGGCCTTTACAACACAAAAGCGGAGCACATTATCGCCCTAAGCCAGAAGCTCATCGATGAATTCGGCGGAGAAATTCCGGATGACCGCAAGAAACTGATGACGCTGCCCGGAGTCGGACGTAAAACCGCGAATGTCGTGCTGAACGTCGTATTCGGAAAACCGACAATGCCCGTTGACACACATCTTATGCGGATAAGCCCGAAAATCGGTCTGGCGGAAGGAACCACCCCCGAACAAGTCGAACTCAGTCTGTTGAACCGGATTCCCGGAAAATATCTGAAAGACGCGCATCACTGGATTCTTCTGCACGGAAGATACACCTGCACCGCGCGCAGTCCGAAATGCGGAGAATGTCCGATCAGCGATTTATGCAAACATAACCCGGCATGAAAAAAACAGAAAATTTCTATACAGAATTCAACTGGAAAAAAATTCTCCAGATGAATCCGCCCCGGAAATTCGATATAAATGAATATCACAGAATTTTAAGCCCGGAATTTCCGGAATTCCTGCGAAAATACACGGAGCTTCCTGTTCTCAAACGGCTCTCCGGTATAGGTCTATTATGCGGAACAGACTGGACTCCTCTTTACAGAAACCGTTTTTTCTATTCGCGGCTTGACCACAGCATCGGTGTGGCGCTGATTATCTGGCATTTTACAAATGATAAGATTCAGGCGCTGGCAGGACTTCTTCACGATGTCTCCACACCGGTGTTCAGCCACGTCACCGATTTCAGGAAAGGAGACGCGCTCCGTCAGGAAGTCACCGAAACAATAAATTCTTCCATAATAATGCAGAATCAGGAACTGGCAGAAATGTTGGAGCAGGACGGAATCCTTCCGGAACAGGTTGCGGATTATCACAAATTCCCTTTGGCCGACAACGAAATTCCAAGACTCAGCGCCGACCGGCTTGAATACATGTTTCCTTCCGGCGCGGCGTTATACGGAGAATGGACAGCCTGTGAAATCAGAAATATTTACGATGACATCAGAATCATACGGAATGAAGACGGCTTTCCGGAGCTGGGATTTTCATCAAAGGAAAAGGCCTTCGCATACTGCCAAAAATTCTGCATGACCGGACACATTCTCCAGCTGAACGAGAACAAACTGGCTCTCCAGCTGCTCGGAGAAATAATGAATCTTGCCGAAAAGGAAAAAATCCTTTCGGAAGATGATTTTATGAAATGCTCCGAAGCACAGATAATATCAGCGCTTGACGGAAAAGGAACGGCGGAACTGCGCAGCCTGTTCAGGACATTCCGCACGATGAGAAAAATTCTGCATACGGAAAAACCGCTGCCCGGACATTTCTGCGTGAGCCTGAACGTAAAGCAGCGATTTATAAATCCGCTCGTCGCGGAAAAAAACGGAACGCACAGAATTTCGGAGATTATGCCCGAAGCCGCAGCCCTTCTGCACGACTTCAGGACATTTTCGGACACAAAATTCGGCTGCGTTCCTCTTGCAGAGCCGTAGAAAGTTCTACTGATGGTTGCGCTTGACCTTCTGCGTTGTCGTCATCTCCATCGGTTCCTTCAAGATAACGATTCTTGTTATCATCGAATACGGCTGAAGCGTCCTGTTCACACGGGCGACATCAGCATCCAGCGCCTCACGGATTCTGCCGTCCTCAAAATTCTGCTCCCTGGAAATTCCGAGCCGCTCATAAAGCTGATCCGACGGATAAATCAGCGCCTCTATTTCCTCGGATTTCTCATCCTTATCAGTGTAATAGGCCTGAACGACAATCTGCTGCACATCATCGCAAAGCTGGAACGCATCCTCTATCTCCTCAGGGTAAACATTCTTTCCGCCGCTCGTGACAATCAGATTTTTAGCCCGGCCGCACAGCATTATATAATGCTCGCTGTCCATCCAGCCCAAATCTCCGGTTTTAAGAAAACCGTCCTCGGTGAACATTTTTGCGGTCTCTTCGGGCATATTGTAATACCCCTGCATGACCATCGGTCCCTTTACGACAATCTCACCGACCGCACGTCCGTTTGAATCATTTTTTTCGGCATTTATAATCCTGATTTCCTCGTAAGGAGAAAAATCGCGGCCTACACTCTCAATCTTAAAATGTTCAAGCGGATTCAGCGCGATTATCGGTGAAGTTTCGGTAAGTCCGTATCCCTGAATAAAGTCAATTCCCATCGCATTGTACTGACGGAACACGCCGGAAGCCAGAGGTCCGCCTCCGCAAATCGCAACGCGGAGAGTATAAATGTTTGCCTGCTGAAGCACCGGACGGAAAAGCCTCTTTCCGATGTTTTTTCCGGTCATCTTTTTTACCAGGAACGAGATTCCGGAAAGAACCGACATGACGCCAGAAACGACGGCTCCCTTGGACTGAATGCCCTTTCTGATTCCGGCAAGCAGTTTGTTGTAAAGAAGCGGAACGCCGAGCATTATCGTAATCTTGCCTTCACGGAGTTCCTTCATCAGTTTTGTGACGGCCATGCTCTTGCCGAAAACAATCTCCGCACCACATTCAATCGGACAGATGAACGCGGCCTGCATAGTGTACGCATGATGAATCGGAAGAAGCGCGTAAAAAACATCCGTATGGAAAATCGAAAGATTTGTCTGTGCGATAAATCCGTCGCTCACAAGATTTTTATGTGAAAGCATAACACCCTTTGGAGTTCCTGTCGTTCCAGAAGTGAACAGAATCGCGGCGGTATCGTTTTCGGTGACGGAATCTGCGGCCGAGAATTCGCCGTCAGATTTGAGATTATACACATAATTCTCTGCGGCAGCCGGATTCAGCGAGAACACCGGAATATCAGGAAAATTCGCCTTTATATACGGAATTTTCTCGTCATCAGAAAACACAAGCGCAGGAGATGACGCTTTTATCAGGTTTATCACCTCGTTTTCATGAAGCGCATTGTCAACAGGAACAATTATTCCGGCGGCAAAAAATGCCGACAGATAGACAACCGCCCATTCCGGAGAATTTTTACCCGTGACCACAATTCTGTCACCTTTCTTGACTCCTGACGCTATCATCCAGGAGGAAAGAATTTTTATTTTTTCAAGAACCTGTGAATATGTAAGCGTATTTTTTGCGCCGTCCGGTCCGTCAAAATCCGTAAAGCACGGACGCTCCCCGAATCTCTCCGCCTGAACCGTAAAAAGTTCCGGAAAAGTAGGCCACTCTCCCTTTATCAAATTGCCTTTATAAGGTTCAAGATATGACCAAGGCAAATCTGCTGTTTTATTCATTTATGTGCACCTCGGAGATATTTTATCACATAATTTACAGAAATGAGTACAAAAATGAACGGAATTCGTTTATAATTGCAGCATGATTTTTTACAATAGAAACGGCAGTGCCGTAAAAAAAATATGCACAGCAGCGGCAATAATGTTCGCGGTGTCATGCATAAAACTATGCGCGGAAACACTTTCTCCGGAACAGGCCAAAACCTACAGGGAGAATTTCATTTCCGAGGCAAAGAAACACATCGGAGCACCTTATGTTCTGGGTGCGACAGGACCTGACGCATTCGACTGTTCCGGACTGATTTATTACTGCGCCAGGGAAGCTACCAAAATCCAGCTGCCAAGAACGGCAAAGGCAATCTACAGCTATGTAAAAAAAGTGCCGGACAAAAAAATGGAACCGGGCGACCTAGTGTTCTTCAGCTCGTCATCCGGAGGAGGAAGCATATCGCACGTAGGAATCTACATCGGTCACAGGCAGTTCATATCGGCGATAAGCGACGGACAGAACACCGGAGTAATCGTATCATCGCTGAACCAGACATACTGGAAGCCGCGCTATGCGGGAGCCGGACAGTTCATAAGGTCGGCAAAAGAAGATGATGAGGTCGTGGAGGAGGAAGTTTTTGCGGATGACAACGAAATCGCATCCTCAGATTCAGGCAATACAGGCGGAGAAAATGTCTCCTATGCAAGGACGAACCGCAGGGGATCCAGCTCAATCATATTGGATGCGGATGTTCTCGGAAGCTGGTCTCTTCTGGACGTAGTTTCCGGCGGAATAAATTTACGCGGACTTGACTTCAGGACAAACATAAGACTGAAGGCGATGGGAATTGAGCCTGGAATCGGAGTCGGATTCAGATGGAACAAATGGCTGGATGTTTATCAGATTCCGATTACGCTGTCATTCACGCCGACGGAATACTGCCGTCTTTATGCAGGCCCCATATTCACACTCGGAAATAAGGAAATTTCCTACAGCGACAAGGAACTGACACCGTCAATATTCCCCGGAATATTCGGATTTTCACTCTCAACTCCTGAATTCAGAATCGCAAGAGCGGGAGTTCAGATCGTGCAGGATATAAGCTGGACGGTATTCAACAGCACCGACGGCTCCCAGCTGTCAGTTTGGGAGACATCCGAAATAAGCCTTGTCATGCATACGGGAATCAGAATTTCATTGCCGATGTCGGCGTTCTTCTGAAAACAGCATTCGAGGTCCAGATGAAAACAAAATTTGGCGCGGCGGCGGCAGGAATTCTTGTACTGCTGCTGGCCGGATGCAGTTCCGAACTCAAAATAACACTTAATTCCGGAGGAGACGTGGACATCATGTTTTCCGCCGGAGCAAGTTCCGCAATCGGAAAAATGATGTCGTCTTTCGGCGGCGGAGAATTCAGAATCGATACAGATGAAATCGGATACGAACTGGCAAAATCAGGCTTTTCCGATGTGAAGGTCACAACTACAACCGGAACAGATCTTACGGTAAAAATGTCGGACAAAAAAAGGAATTCCTATCTGTTCACATCAGGAATTCTTTCTTCTGACGGAAAAAAACTGACGCTGGTGCTGTCTCCTGAAAAACTCGGCGGATTCTACAATTCAGCAGACGAACAGACAAAATCATTTCTTGACCTTCTGCTGGCTCCCGTTTTTAACGGCGAGACGATGAGCGAAGCTGAATACACAGAGACGCTCGCGTCCTTTTACGGAAACGAGGCCGCAGAAGAAATCGGAAAAAGCGCAATCACCATAAAGCTGTCGGATTTTTCCGGCAGAAACACGGAGATGACGCTTCCTCTGCCAAAACTGCTTGCCCTAACAGAGGAAATCCGCTCAAACTGAAATTCACTTCAGCGGACTGCGGTCAAGAAGCTCAAATCCGTCAGTGAGTTTTCTGGCAATCTTCACAAGTTCCGCAAGTCCGCCTTTTTTCTCTGACTCCATGTTCAGAGGCATCACCGGATCATGCAGCGACATCCGCAGAAGAATCCATCCTTTAAGGTTGCCGTCATCAAATGAGATTCTTACACCCTCATAGGATTCCGGCAACGTGTATCCGGCCTCTTTTGCCCGGGCGCGGAATTCGTGCAGCACATCCTGACCGTATTCCTTGAAATTTTCAGCGTTTATTTTGAATCTGTATTCGCCTTCTTCCACAAGAGGCGGCAGTTTTTCAATCAGACTGTCAAGCTTTCTTCCCGCCGCCGCAGCCCTTGCAAGCGCGACGACAAGTTTCACCGCAAGAAACGCTCCGTCATCAAGATAATAGTTGTCCTTCAGGGCACCATGACCGGACGTTTCCATCGCAAGCGGAGAGATTATTCCATGGGAATTCAGCTCCTTGCATTTGTTGATTACATTCTTGTAGCCGCGCATATAACGGAGGTGCTCAAGACCAAGAATTTCCTCCAGAAAATACGTGAGTCTGTCAGAAGTGACGGAATCCGTAATTATCGTGCTTCCGGGATAAGACGGAGCGATAATCGCCGAAATCATTGCGATTATGGAATCCCGGTTCACCTCGACTCCGTCGGAAAGTACCGCCGACATTCTGTCAACATCCGTGTCAAAAATCAGACCAAGATCCGCACCGTTATCAAGAACCGCCCGCCGGATCGAATCCATCGCGGCCTTGTTCTCCGGGTTCGGAATATGATTCGGAAACATTCCGTCCGGCTCAAGGAACTGGCTTCCGGAAACATCCGCGCCAAGAGGAGCAAGAATTTTACCGGCAAAAAAACCTCCGGCACCGTTTCCGGCATCAACAACAATATGAAGTCCCTCCAGCGGTCTGTCAGATTTGTCCGCAAGCTCTCCGCAGATTTTTCCGCGCAGATATTCAGCATAAACGGAAATCAGGTCAAATTCAGGAACATTTACTTCCGCCGGAATTCTCACCTCTTCCATAGAAGCCGCCGCTTCCAGCACGGCGGTTATATCCTCATGTTCAAGTCCGCCGTCCGCATCAAAAAATTTTATTCCGTTTCTGTTGAACGGCAGATGACTTGCCGTTATCATCGAAGAGCCGTCGAATTTTGTCTGATCAAAAACAACCGACATGAACATTGCGGGTGTGGTAGCCATTCCGCAGTCAACAACGGAAGCTCCGGTGCCAAGAATTCCTTCCGTAAGCCCGCGGACCAACGTCGGACCGGTGATTCTTGAATCGCGTCCGACTCCGATTTTAAGTTCTGATGTCTTTTTTCCGGTCTTTCCGGAAAGCCATCCGGCAAAAGCCGCTCCGATTTTCCGGGCTTCGGCAGCCGTAAGATTCACATTCTCGCCTTCAACACCTTCCGCGGCAACTCCACGTATGTCGCTTCCGTTCTGTAATTTCAAAATTTCTCTGCTCATGACTGGCATTATACTCCAACTCGGCAGTTGTGTCATTCGGAGAAAGCCTTTAGAACGTCCGCCGGAAACATTAAAGGAACTTCAGTTTCATACCGAAATTCTGATATTGAAGTCCGCAAGAAATCCGGATTTCACAGATTCCGTCATGATGGAGTTTAAAATGAAAAAAAACAGCGATTTTTTTTGTGTAATTACATTTTTTGTTCTTGCGGCGGCTTTGTCCGGCTGTAAAATAAATTTTTCCGAATCAGAAAGCCTGAAAGGTCCGGAGGTCAAGACTACAGTAAGCGGAATCGGCGTGATAATCACAAAAAGAAGCCAGCAGACAAAATATATTGACGTTTTCCGGAAAAAGGCGGATGAATCGGACACAGAATCGGTCCACATCGCAAAGATTTTTCCGGCAGCGCAGAATTCATCCGCTGCGAACTACCTTTTTGAGGACTTGTATTTTGAGGCCGCTGAGTACAAATACAAAGTCCGGTGGAGCGAACCCAGCGGAGAATACACAAGCAGCTGGTCTGAGACGATAACTCCAACAGGCGAATCAAAAACTGCGGACGAAATCTCATACGACTTTTCCAATGCAAGTATTACTGTAAATATCGAATCAAAAGAACTGAATATAACTTCATATTCCGGTCCGTCTGATTCATTGTCAGAATTCAGCCATGCCATGATTGTGACAAACGGAACTGAGACTCAGACTTTTGACGTTAATTCGTACTTTGTGGATTCTGAAACCAAAAGCATAAAATCAACGATAACAATTACGCTTGCAGGAATTCTTCCGGAAGAATTCAAGGCGAACGGAAAAATAACGGTTCTCGGTTTTGTTCCGCAGAAAAAAAATTTTGCAGATGAGGAAAAAACAACTGTCAAGGAAATCATCTGGGGACTTCCGTCGTACAAAAACGGCGAAAATGGACTTGCCCTGGACGTACCACTGACATCCGACAACAACTCGGAAGGCTACACATACTGAATTCCAAATAAAACGGAAACGCCGGAATGGACATAAACCAGCTGTTTTCACAGTCGCAGCAGCAACGTCAGACATACAAATTGGCGCAGAAACAGATTCAGGCGCTGCGTCTCCTCACCTCAGGAAATCTGGAGCTTAGGGACGAAATTTTCAAGGCCGCAAATGAGAATCCCGCGCTTGAGATTGTGTCGGATCCGCTTGCGGCCGCCGTGTCTCCTGCCGCCAAATCAGGCTCCGCAGAATTTTCCGGCAGGACATCGCTTTCCGGACAGGAAAAATCGGATGCCTATCAGCAGGCGCTTGAGAATACGGAAGACCGCTCCGAATCGCTTCAGGAACATCTTATCCATCAGCTGAATTCCATGCGTCTGTCACCGGATGAATATGCATTGTCCCGCGCCCTGATTTTCAATCTTGACCAAAACGGCTGCTACGGCTCCATGCTTGCCCCGGAAACACTGATTGACAGACGCCGGCCGCTACAGACAAAACAGATGCTTGCACACTGCATGGACAGAATTCAGCGGATGGATCCTGTAGGAACCTGCTGCAGAACTCCGGAAGAAAGTCTTTTTGTCCAGGCAAAAATAAACGGAGATGCTCCGCCGCTTGCGCTGTTCCTGCTCGACGGTCATCTTGAGCTGGTGAATCCGCCGGTTCCTGAGAAAATTCTGAAAAAAATAAACCTGTTCCGCATGGAATGGCACAAAAAGTCATTTGCACCGGAACTTCCGATTGATTCCGTAAAAATAACGGAAGAAAGCGTAAAGACAGCGCTGGCATATATCCTTGGACTCAATCCGCGGCCGGCAGCCGGATTCCGCTCTGAACCGTCCGGTCAGGAATTCGACGCGCCTGATGTGGTTCTTACAATAACAAGAATTTACGGACGGGCCGCCGACGATGATTTTTCACGGGGAGTTGTCTCCTGCGACAAAAATTCATATTTTCAGGTGAAATACGCATCCGGAATATTGCCGGAAATAAGAATCGCACCGGATTTTCTTAAATTCCAGGGCGACGGAAAAAACAAGAATATGCAGAAAATGAGACGTGATTTTCTTGCGTCCGCAAAGGATTTTATCGACAGCCTGAAATTCCGTGAATCATCGATTGTTTTCCAGGGCTGCGACATTGTAAGCCGCCAGAAAGAATTTTTTGTCAGCGGACCGGGACACATACTTCCTCTGACGCGCCGGCAGATTGCGCTTGACCTCGGACTGAGCGCATCCACCGTAACACGGACGGCTGGAAAAAGGAACAGCCGTTATTTTCAGACAGACTGGGGACTTTTTCCGGCAAGCTATTTTTTCTCATCAGGAGTAAATTCTGAAGGAAACGGAGAAAAAAAAATTTCCGCCGAAAGCATAAAAATCAGAATCCAAAAAATAATCGGAGAAACGGAAGAATGTAAAAAAAAGCCCCTGTCGGACTCGGAACTTACAGAAATTCTGAACCGGCAGGGGATTAAAATCGCCAGACGGACGGTCGCAAAATACCGCGCGCAGGCAGGAATCGGCTGCTCATTCACAAGAAACAGCCGGACTTCCGAATAATTCAGGCTATTTCTCCTGAACCTTATCCTTTTCCTTTTTGATTTTGTTGTCAAGAACATCCATCATCTTGTTGAGCGCGGCGGCAAAATCAAAATCCTCTGCGGAAACATGAGCCTGAGTTCCCCAACGGAAATTCACGGTTGTATCAAAAGAATAGGCCTTTTCATGTTTAATGCGGACAAGCAGATCCACAATAAGGTCATCCGCATAGGCTATCCTCTTGAGTTTTGTATCTATCATGTCGGACTGTTTCTGTTCCAATGTAAAACCTACAGCATTGATTGATGGTGTCATAATTTTCTCCTGTAAAAAACCGGGAACAAAATCTGTTCCGCAGACGGTTTTTTAATGTTGTTTTGATGTACTCACGCACGGCAAGCAGATGAATCGCTCCATCCATTCAAGTATACATCCGGAATTTGTAAAAGGCAAACAAAAAGAACGGACATAAAAAGAGCAGAATTCCGCCGCCTGCTCCGCGTTGAAAAAAGCGTTTTTTTTCTTTAATATGAACGCATGAAATTCTACGGAGAACTATTGATTCTTGTGCTTCTGCTGATAACGAACGGCAGGAGCATTTTTGTAAAAAAAGCAAAGCTGGATCCGCTTGTCGAGCTTTCTCCGCTGTGCGTCCTGCTGTCCATTCTCCAGATTGCGGCCTGGGGACTGGATGTTTTTGCATTCGCCGCGCTTATAATTTCAGTTCTCGTCGTATTTTCAAATTTCCATGCGCTTTTCCGCTACTCCGAACATCTCTACATCGACCATTACAGTCCGCTGATGAAAATCTGGGCCGCACTCACAATCACAATGTCCGCGGCAGCAATCACCGCGCTGCTCTATTTTGCTCCGGTTGATTATCCGTCCCAGGAATTCGGAATCATGGAAACAGAAAGCCGTTACAGTGGAAATTTCGGGGAAGGATTCAAATCGACTGAACCGTTCCGGTTTGCCGATGCGTTTTTATATGAATTCACGCTGAATCCGGAAGTTCCGTCGAGAGACAATGTTGTCGTTTTTATTCCGGACAAACGCGGCGACACAATCAACTACAAGCCGTATCTTCAGCTTCTGGCAAAAGCCGGCTACACCGTATATTCCGCTGATTTTTATGCGTCTGACTGCCGGTGGCTCCATTCCGCCGGTGACCTCAAAATTTTCCGCCGGACATCAATGGTTCTGCGAAGTCTTACGGACAGCGGCAGATTCAATATGCAGAAGGAATTCTACACATACAACGCATCGCTTGAATGTCGCGCAATGATGAATCTGATTACGGATATTTATGGTGAAAAATGCAGGATTTTTCTTGTGACCGACTCAATGTGCAATACGGCCGCAGATGATTTTATGAAACTTTATCCGGAAAGAATTTCCGGCACATTCCACCTCGATTCCGTCTCTGACTACAAATCAGCCGGTTACGGATGTGTCGAACAGACGGACATAATCCTTGCCAAAATTCTTGGACTGAGACGTGACACCGCGGCAACAACGGCGAACCTGCTTGTTCAGAAAAGCGCGGAAAAAATAAATTCAGCATGGGGAATAAAATGAATCTTATTGAACTTGACGAATATCTGAATTCCTTCCTTAAAAAGGAGAATTTTCCTTCTGATCCGTCACTGAACGGAATTCAGATTCAGAACGACGCGCCACTTACAAAACAGATAAAAAGAGTGGCGTTTGCGGTAGACGCATGTGAGGATACAGCTCTTGCTGCGGCGGAAAAATCAGCAGATGTACTTTTTGTGCATCACGGATTATTCTGGGGCGGATGTCAGACTCTCACAGGAAATTTCTACAGACGGATTTCGGCGTTCATGAAAAACAACATCGCCCTGATTGCCTATCACATTCCGCTGGATGCCAATGCGGAAACCGGAAACAATTACGGAACGGCGGCCAGACTCGGACTTACGGACTCGGAACCGTTCGGAAACTGGCGCGGAATGAGTCTTGGCGTAAAAGGATTTCTTCCGGCTCCGATGTCAGCCGGGGAACTTGCGGAGAAAGCGCTGCGTCCCGGAAAAAAGCCGGTTTCAGTTATGAATTTCGGAAAAGATTTGATAAATTCCGTCGGAATCATTTCGGGCGGGGCAGGTGATGATGTTGATCAGGCTGTGGCGGCAGGACTTGATGCGTTCATAACAGGAGAATTTCCGCACTCACAATATCATTTTGCGAAAGAGGAAAAAATCACAGTAATTGCAGGCGGACATTACGAGACCGAAACCGTCGGCGTGAACCTTGTAATGGAGAAACTGCGGAAAGAAACAGGAACAGAATGTTTTTTTATTGACTTTCCGACATTCCTCTGAACGAGCCGCTGCGTATCAGTTCCACAAACGGAGGAATCAGCTCCGGATCAAACTGATGCCCGGCGCAGCGTTCAAGTTCAGCAATCGCATCCTTGAGCGGCATACTTTTTCTGTAGCATCGGGTTGTCGTCATAGCATCAAAACAGTCGGCAATGCAGATAATCCTTGATTCAAGCGGAATTTCCGCGCCTTTAAGACCGTCGGGATAACCGGAACCGTCGAATTTCTCGTGATGATGAAGCACTATGTTTGAAATATTCGGTACAGCCGTAAAGTCACGGAGAATTTCGGCGCCTATTTCGGCATGGGTCTTCATGTCGGAGAATTCGCTCTCCGTAAGCTCGCCTTTCTTGTTCAGAATTGAATCCGGAATAAGGATTTTTCCAACATCATGAAGAATCGCGGAAATATAAATATTTCTCACCTCATCGGGAGGAAGCCCTATTTTCTGCGCAAGACGTTCGGCATAAGTGCTGACCCGAACGGAATGTCCTTTTGTATAAAGATCCTTTGCCTCGATTGTGTTTGCAAACGTCTTGAGCGTCTGATTAATCAGCTCACGGTAGAATTCTTCCTTCTGTTTTGTGATTCTTAATTTTATTCTCACCGCGACCGCAGAAGTACCGATGATTATCATCGCAAAAGTAGCAAGGGCAAGAACCCAAAAAACCGGCATTTCAAAAACATTCACATAGGAACTGTATGTGAACGAGAATTCATCAGGCGTATAGTTCTTGTCCGCATACATTATGCAGCCGAAAGTTATCGGTTCATGCGGTTTGATTATCCTGTTGAAACCGGCCGGTGCCGGAACTACAGTAAGAATTCCGTCCTTTATCGAGTAGATTCCGTTCCAGGAACTGTCGATGTAGCTCCGTTCAGGAACCTTTATTTTAAGAATCCAGCGGGAAAGATCCGAATCCGTCGTGTTCAGAATTCTTCCGTCAAACTGCGCGCCCATCAGCGGATTTCCGCCGTCAAACCAGCGTTTGTTCTGATTCTTCGTGAACGAAATATCTATATCACGGGTACTGGATTTTTCACCGGCGCTTATGGTTACGGTTTTACGGGTCGGTTTGTCCATATTAATGCAGATATAGACAACGCCTGCCACATAAAAGAAAACCGCCAGAACTGCAAGCACCAGTTTTCTTACATTCAGTTTCATTCCGCACCGTTCCAGCAGTAAGTGCACATTCTGCAATGCTCAAGACCAACGCTGTCAAGCATATCGTCAAGACGGTGATAGCGCAGTGACGTAAAATGGAGCTGATTTCTGATTTCCTCCAGCATGGCGGCATATTCCGGACTGTCGGGATTGCTGTATTCCTTTACGATTTCATCCGTAACCTTGCCCTCACGCTCCTGAATGATCCGTCTGGTTATAAGATCCATCTCGGACTTTGACCGCGAAAAATTCAGATATTTGCATCCGAACATAATCGGCGGACAGGCCGGACGCACATGAACTTCCTTTGCGCCGCTCTGATACAGAAAATCAGTCGTCTCGCGCAGCTGTGTTCCGCGGACAATCGAATCGTCAATAAGAAGAATTTTCTTTCCCTTTATAAGCGGATGCACCGGGATAAGCTTCATCTTTGCGATAAGATTGCGCTGCGACTGATTTGTCGGCATGAAAGAACGCGGCCATGTAGGTGTATATTTTATGAACGGCCTGGAAAAAGGAATTCCGGACTCATTCGCATAACCTACGGCATGGGCTGTTCCCGAATCAGGAACACCGGCAACACTGTCGGCGGTTATATTTCCTCTGTCGCGGCGCGCAAGATATTTTCCGCAGCTGTAACGCATCTGCTCGACATTCACACCTTCATAAGACGAAGTGGGGTAGCCGTAATAAACCCAAAGGAACGTGCAGATTTTCATTTCTTTCTGAGGGCGTTTCAGAATTTCAACTTTATCAGCCGTCACAAAAACAACTTCTCCCGGCCCCAGCTCATGATAATCAGCATAGCCCAAATTTATGTAGGCAAAGCTTTCAAAGGAAAGGCAGAACGAACCGTCCTTGCGGCCAATCTGCAGCGGAGTTCTGCCAAGTCTGTCACGGGCACCGAAAATTCCCTCCGGCGTCATGATCAGCATTGTCACCGAACCCTTTATTTTTTCCTGAACAAATTCAATTCCCTCAAGTATCGTTTTTTTATGGTTTATAAGAGCGACAATAAGTTCAGTCTGATTTATCTCTCCGCCACTCATCTCAAGAAAATGCGTATATCCGCCGGCAAGAACCTCTTTTACAAGCTCATCCTTGTTGGTCACGATTCCGACCGTTGTTATCGCGAAATTTCCCAGATGGGAATTCACAAGAAGCGGCTGTGGCTCGTAATCGCTGATGCAGCCTATTCCCATTTTTCCGCGCAGCTCGTTTATATCGTCCTCGAATTTTGTACGGAACGGAGAATTTGAAATATTATGAATCGAACGGCCGAATTTTCCGTCGTCCTTAAGAACTGCAAGTCCGCCTTTTCTTGTACCAAGATGTGAATGGTAGTCAACACCAAAAAACAAATCCAGTGAACAGTCCTCACCGGATGCCACACCAAATATTCCGCCCATTTTTAAATCCTTACGCCTGTCTGATTTTTCACCCCGACCGACACGGAGCGAGTATACATTTTTTCCGTTGTTTTTGCTACGCTTTTTTGTGAATTTATAATATATTGTTCCGCATGACTCAAATTCAGAATACGCAGAGCAAAAACGAATCAAAGGAATTCTACAAATCGCTTGTGACGATTGTAGGTCCCATTGCAGGGCAGAACCTGATTTCCGCAGCGGTAAGCTCGGCCGACGTGATTATGCTCGGTTCGGTCGGCCAGACGGCAATCGCATCCGTCTCGCTGGCAGGACAAGTCCAGTTCATACTTTTTCTGATTTTTACAGGTCTTTCTTCGGGACTGATAATGCTTGCCGCCCAATATTGGGGCAAAAAGGACACAGATTCCATAAAAACGCTGACCGGAATCGCTCTGCGCCTTTCTCTTGCCGTCGGAATCGTATTTTCCGCAGGAGCGATGTTTTTTCCGGAATTCCTGATGCGGATTTTTTCCAATGACGCAAAACTGATTGAATCAGGAAAAATATATCTGCGCGCTGTAAGTATTTCCTATATATGCCTGTCCGTCTCGCAGGTTTATCAAGCGGTTCTTAAAAGCGTAGAGCGTGTAAGGGAAGTTACGGGAACCGCATTTCTTGCGCTCGGACTGAACATAATTCTGAATGCCGTGTTCATCTACGGACTGTTCGGAATTCCCAAAATGGGAATTCTTGGAGCAGGAATCGCAACAACAATATCGCGCATTGTGGAACTTGCAGTCTGCCTTCTGCTCGGATTCAGACTCAAGGAGATGAGAATTTCCCCCGCGGTCATCACAAGGCATGGCAAATATCTGAGTTCGGATTTTTTCAGATACTCTATGCCCGCACTCGGCAATGAATTTGTCTGGGGCGCTGCATTTGCAATGTACTCGGTGATTCTCGGTCATCTGGGAGAAGATATTGTCGCCGCAAATTCCATCGTCAGCGTGGTCAGAAACCTTGCGACCGTCCTCTGTTTTGGAATGGCCTACGGCGGCGCAATAATTCTCGGCAAGGAAATGGGAGCCGGCAATCTGGAACTTGCGGAACGCAACGCCCGCCGCCTTGTCAGAACAACAATCACGGCCGGAATTATCGGCGGAATAATCATTCTGTGTTTCCGCCCGGTGATTCCGCTCCTTGCAGAACTTTCAGAGACGGCGGCAAAATACCGCGATATTCTTCTATATATTAATGCTGTTTCTGTAATCGGAGCCGCAACAAACACCGTACTCATCTGCGGAGTTTTCCGCGCCGGCGGCGACTCGAAATTCGGATTCATTCTTGATACGGCGGTAATGTGGGGAATTTCCGTTCCGCTCGGTCTGATTTCCGCCTTTGTACTGAAACTGCCGCCCGTCATCGTATACACAATTCTGTATCTTGATGAATTCGAGAAAATGGCGCCGATTATAATTCACTACATGAAGAGGAAATGGCTCAGGAACATTACGAGATGATTCTGTAAAAACTGAGAAGCAGCCTCAAATCGTTTCTGCTACGGACATGAAAAGCATCAAAAATCACAGACATTTCCTTTTTTACAAGCGAAATGCTCGTGTGATATTTGTCCGCAATCTCCTTATACGAAAGGCCGTTTTCACATATATCAAGAATAAAATTTTTCTGCCGTTCAGAAAAACCAAAATCATCAAGACTGAGCACATCACCGTGTCGTGGAAGCTGCGGAAGCTGAGATTCAGCCCTGCTTATTATATTGGAAACCGGAGAAAGATGAAAAAGTTCCTTCTGAACCTTAAGATAAAATCCGATAAAACAAAGTGAAAAAAAGACCGTCTCTCCAATTATCAGGACAAATTCCTTGGGGTCCCTGAATATCAGACTAGAGAAAAGGACAATCCAGACAAAAATCAGCAGAAAAATTCTGATGACATGATGCGTCCTGAAAAATCCGTTCAGAAACATCATAAAAACCATAAAGGCAAAAAGAATTCCGCTTATCGTCGCATAATCCGTGGATATTGTCGCAAAACACTGGAGCAACATGACCATGTATGTGATAAAATGAAACTGAGGGAAGAAGCAGACGAAAACAGTCGCCACAAGACAGGCAACATTCAGCACAAGAATCACAACCGGCGGAATCTGAACAAAACAAAACGCATCTGTCAGAAAGAAAAATTCAAGCACTGTAGCGCAAAGCAGAATAACAGCTCCGCCAATATTCAGCAATCTGTCTGGTGTCATCGGGCCGGATTTCATCGTGCTGTTCATTATAATCCGATTTGCGATTATTGCAACAACGCATACCGGAATCCGTAAAAACCGGCGGAGAAGGGCGGCAGAATTTTCAACTTGATTGAAAACATTACTAATGATAGAATGAAACGCTATGAATGCCAATGAGCTTAGATCTAAATACATCAGTTTTTTTAAATCAAAGAACCATGTTGAAATTTCAGGCCAGTCTTTAATTCCTGAAAACGATCCTTCCGTACTTTTTACAACCGCCGGAATGCATCCGCTTGTTCCGTATCTTTTGGGAGAAAAACATCCGGCCGGAACACGCCTTACAGATTACCAGAAATGCATCCGCACAGGTGATATTGATGAAGTTGGCGATCCAAGCCATCTTACTTGCTTTGAAATGCTTGGAAACTGGTCTTTGGGCGATTATTTCAAGAAAGAATCAATCGGATTTTCTTACGAATTCCTTACAAGTCCAAAATGGCTCGGTCTTGATCCTAGAAAAATCTCCGTAACAGTTTTTGCCGGTGATGAAAATGCTCCGCGCGATGAAGAGGCTGCCACTTACTGGAAAGAAAACGGAATGCCGGAAGACAAAATCGCATATCTTCCTGCAAGCGACAACTGGTGGGCTGCAGGTCCTACCGGTCCATGCGGTCCTGACACGGAAATTTTCTATTGGGTTGGCGAAGGACTTCCGCCGGCCGGCTCGAACAAAGGCACAGACAGCGAAAACTGGATGGAAATCTGGAACAATGTTTTTATGCAGTACAACCGTGTTGATGAAAAAACTCTTGTGCCGCTTCCAAAGAAAAATGTTGACACAGGAATGGGACTTGAGCGCACAAACTGCATCCTGCAGGGAAAAACTTCGGTTTATCTTACAGAAGTTTTCCAGCCAATCATTGCGAAAATCGAGGAACTTTCTTCCTATAAATATGGCACGGATGCAGAAAAAGACAGAAGCGTCCGGATTATCGCCGACCATTCTCGCTCGGCGGTTTTTATTCTCGGAGACCAGAAAGGCGTTTCTCCTTCAAATGTCGGTGCGGGCTACGTTCTCCGCCGTCTGATTCGCCGTGCAGTCCGCCACGGAATGAAACTTGGAATCGAAAAGAATTTTCTTGCGGAAATCGCGCAGGCAGTAATCGAAAATTTCAAGTGCGCATATCCGGAGCTTGAGCAGAACAAGGAAAAGATTTTTACGGAACTTTCCGCGGAAGAAAACAAATTCCGCGACACCTTGCGCAAAGGCGAGGCGGAATTCCAGAAGCTTCTTCCGAACCTGATGAAAAATCCAAAGAAGGAAATTTCAGGAAAAATCGCATTCAGGCTTTACGACACATTCGGATTCCCGCTTGAGCTTACTCAGGAGCTTGGAGCCGAAAACGGATTCACCGTTGATGTCGAAGGATTCAAAGAGGCCGAGCGCAAGCATCAGGAGGCTTCAAAAACTCAGGATGCCGGAGCTGCAAAGGGCGGACTTGCCGAGCAGTCGGACACAACAACAAAATACCACACGGCGACTCACTTGCTCCAGCAGGCGCTTGTCAATGTTCTTGGAGACAAAGTTGCGCAGAAAGGCTCGAACATCACGAATGAGCGTATGCGCTTTGACTTCACGTTTGACCGCCCGATGACAAAAGAGGAAATCCAGAAAGTTGAGGACATTGTGAACGAGCAGATAAAAAAAGACTTGCCGGTTACAATGGATGTCATGCCGCTTGAAAAGGCGAAGGCGGAAGGCGCGCGCGCTTTGTTCACGAACAAATACGGCGAGGATGTAAAGGTCTACACAATCGGCGAAAAGGACAACTGGTTCAGCAAGGAAGTCTGCGGCGGACCTCACGTCCAGCACACGGCGCAGATCGGCGAATTCAAAATCCAGAAGGAGCAGTCATCTTCCGCAGGAGTGCGCAGAATCAGAGCTGTAATTTCCGGCGGACTTCCGTTGGAGAAATAAAAAACAGTAACAGAACAGATATTCTGTTGTTCTGTTACTATAAAACAAAATCTTAATTAAAAAACTATGTTGTTTTCAATGAGGTAAGAATGAAACGTATTTCAATTTCGTTATTGATGCTGTTTGTCACAGCAGGAGCAATGTTTGCGCAGTCCGATCTTCAGGTGTTGGCTGTTGTAAAACTCAGCAAGAGCGAATCCATCACGGTGAAACAGTTGAAATCACGCGTTGATACATATCAGAAGCAGATGGGCAAAAAACTTTCTGCCGATGAGAAAAAAATGGTTCTCGATGCGCTTATTGACGAAAAACTGATTCTCCAGGCGGCACAGAAAGCGGGAATTTCAATTCCGGACAGCACTGTAGACCAGTATTTTCTACAGGGAATGTCACAACAGGTTGGTGCTGTCGTTACAGAAAAGGAACTCAATGATCTGGTGAAAAAGGCTCAGGGAATTTCACTTGACCAGTTGCTGCAGAATCAGGTCGGAATGAATGTATCCGAATACAAGGCTTACCTTAAAAACCAGCTGATTGCGCAACAGTATGTAATCTCGCAGAAACAGACTGAACTCCAGAATGTCGCGCCTACAGACGATGAAATCCGTGCATTCTATGAGAACAACAAGGCTTCTTTTGTCTGGAACGATATGCTCAAGATTTTCCTTGTCATTGTTCCCAAAGGCTCGGATGCGGACGCCGCAAAACTCAAGCTCAATGATTTGCGGAATAAATTCATCGACAAGAAGCTTACTGTGGAACAGATGACGGTTCAGTCCAAAAATGACAAATCCGGTTATCAGGCAGGAGAGATAATAATTCCAAAAACAGAGGCGTCAGCTGTAAATCTGGGAATGCCTTATCAGAATCTGCTTGTTCTTGCAGCCCAGGACGAAGGTTTTGTCTCCGATCTTCAGGAGACAAACGCCGATTTCCGTTTTGTGAGCGTAAGAAAAAAATATGCTGCCAAAATGCTTTCTATAAGCGATGTCGTCCAGCCGGAAACGACCATCACTGTTTATGATTATATCCGCTCAAACCTCGGTCAGCAGAAACAGATGCAGTTCGTTCAGGCTGCGGCGCAGGAAATATCAAATTCCCTTAACACTCCGGAAAATGTGGAAAGAAAGAAAACAGGTGATGCCCTGACAAAACTGCTGAGCTGGGAGAACTAAAGTGTCAAGACGAAAAGGAAGGATTCTTGCTTTCCAGTCGCTGTATTCATGGGATGCCAGCGGAGCATCCGTAGACAGCCTGATGGACTTTTCTTGGGAAAAAAATCAGGAGTCAGACGGAGACGAAAGGCAACCCTCGAAAAATGAACAGGAAGAATACACGTTTGCAAGGCTCATCGTTGCCGGAACAATTGATCACATTGATGAGATTGACAAACTTATAGAAGACCATCTTTCCCCGAAATGGACAAAGGACCGGCTTAACCGAGTCACATTGGCCATTCTGAGAACCAGTATTTATGAGATGCTTTTTCAACACAGTTCAAAAAGCATTGTAATTGACGAGGCTGTCAATATAGCAAAAAAGTACGGCGCGGATGATGCATACAAATTCATAAACGCCATGCTTGATAAAATCGGCGATGCGAAGGATGATACGAAAGAGGTTTGAACCGGAAAAAATATTTCTCTCCATTCTTATCATTGTTGTCTCGATGGGATGTCTTTCGTGTAATATGAAAGCGAAAAAACAGCCCATCGCCGGACAGCTTGAGCTTGTTGACGCACTTATTTCGCAAAACCAATATAAGGATGCGCTAAAAGCTCTCAAAGAAACGGAACGTATCACCTACGACTCATGGAGTTTTATCGGTCTTTACAGACGTTATATTCAGCTTGGAGAAAAGGATCTTGCTGAAAAAATCCTTTTAAGAGGACTGAAAAAGAATCCGTCGAATCCTGAACTTTCAGCGGTAATATCAAATTATATGCTGAGAAGCGGCCGCACGGAAGAGGCATACCGCTATGCGGAGAAACTCTCTGGCACAAGATACGGATCCATATATTCGGAAGCGGCACTCCGAAAAGCAGTCAAGAATTCCGGCAGTTCCGGTCTGAACTCATTCTTTTCGGAGGCAGAACTCTACAGAATTTATCAGGATGCCTACACAGGAACAGGAAACAACCTCTGGCTCAGAAACTGCGCAATATTCAATCTTGCCGCCGGAAACTTCGGAAACGCCGCGGAAATCAGCCCTAAAAATTTTTCTGATGCTGACGACGCGTATTTCTGGGCGCTAGTACTTTACGACAGCGGAAAATTCTACGATTCGATTGCGACAGCAGAAACTGCACTCCGGCTCTTATACAATTATGACGACAAAACTTCTTTCAGCACAAGCGAGCTAAAGCTGCTGGCCCTTGAATCAGATGCCTATCTTTCAGTGTCCGACAGCGATAATGCGGAAAACAAACGGCAGCTTGCGTTCAACACGATTTACTCTCCGAATGAAGAAGATGAAGATACAAACAAAATTCTGCCAGTCTTAGTCCATAACAGCGTTGTTTTTGCCAGAAACCGCGGAAATTCGGAAAGAGCGGCGGAACTCATTTTTTTCGAGGTGAACAGATGGCCGGAATTTGTTCCCGGTCTGATACTGTACGCCGATTTTGCCGTTGAAGAGTTGAACACAAAAGAAGAAGACATCGAAACGCTTGCACTCAAAAAAGCCGGAATAGAGTCTCTGGAAATGGAGAAATTCAACCGGATAAGAAAAATTCCGATAAGCGATGCCGCATACAGAATATCAGCGGAACTCAAAAGAAAACGGGATCCTTATCTGGAAATAATTCTTCTGGATCTGAACTACAGGATGGACAAAACCGTCACCGTAAAGTCAAAGACGGCCGACCTGTGGAAACTTCTTGAATCAAACTATTCGGAAAAAGAAAAATATCCTGAGCTTCTGGTTCAATATGCGGTCAGTTTTCTGATAAGGACAAAACAGTATGAAGATGCGGAAACCCTGTTCTACCGATATATCAGCGACATAAACGCTTTTGACGGTGAAAAGGATTTCTGGCAGCAGTTTGAGCAGATTCTTCCGGAACTAGCACTTCCCTTTGCGGAAGAAGGCGGATGGTTTGCGGCACACGCGGAACTAGGGGAGACAGCAACAAGAATATACGAACACTGCGCATTTGGAGAAGAAAATGCGGAAAATGAACGCAAGGTATCTCCGTATCTCACGACCGGAGCAGGAATGAATCTTGCGGACATATACTTCACTTCCGGACAGAGGGAAAAGGCCCTTGACCTCTACGGAAAGCTCGCGGGACGGGAAATCCGGGATTCACTGCGCTCCGACATTTTCTTCAGGATTGCAAAAATATATGCGGACACCGGCGATGAAAGAAACGCCGCACGGGCCGCGGATTACGCCGTCTCCATTTATCCGGACAATGTGCGTGCCCAGCTCCTGCTCAGCAAAATGAATGCAAAATAAACCGGACAGGCGGGCAAGCCCCCAAGTGGAATCAGAGAAACCTGAACTTCCAAAGAATCCTGCCCCGTGATATTAGTTCGTAAATTCTACTTTTTCACATTGACACGGTAACTTTTTACTATCTGATCGAAATATTTTTTGTCCTGCTGATAATTGTCCTCAAAAACAGACAGCGAAAAATAGTAGTAACCGTTCGTATTGGGATTTTCGATTATCACTTTTTCGACTCTGATATTACGTCCATTTTCGGGCTGATAGGATACAAAACCGATTTCATACCGGCCGCTGCTTGATTTTCCGAGGGATACTCCGTCCAGATTTACGTAAGAGCCGTTTATGCTTTCAACCATACGGCGGACAGTCGAATAAAAATACTTTCCATGGTCATTTGCCGCATAAGGAATTGATGTGACCGTAATGACCGCCGTATCACCTAGCGTCCATAAATTCTCAAACTGCTGCGTCCAGTTCTCATCAAGCGCCACAAACTGAGAATCGATTGTGGAATATTTTCTGGTTTTTGCAGACTTCTTTATTTTCTGGACGGATTTTTTCTCCATCTGAGGAAACCCCTTGAAGTTGGAGAAGGATTCATCATCGGAATTCTGTAAAAATCCGATTGTGCAGCAGTCAAATACGGCTTTTCCCGATGAATCTGATATGGTACGGATATTAAACACCGGTATAATCACGTCATATTGAATCGTCACGCTCCCTCCGAACTGGGCAAAATCCTCCTTCGATGTAAATCCGGCCTTGCGGACGTCGTTTGGATTCGCATACCCTTGAACAAAAGGAGAAAGCGTTCCTATTTTTATACGGCGCGCGGAAAATTCATACAGAAGGTCATGAAGGTAATTCAGGATGTCCACATCACCGTTATCCGGAAATATCACGGAAAGAACCCTTTCTCCTGTCATCTCCCAATAGGGAACATCTGGATTTATGGACACAAGAAGGGAAATTTCCCTTTCGGGAAGTTTTTCCTTTTCATCTTTCGGAGCATAATACCTTATCTGGTAAGTTGATTCGTCATAACAAAGAATTCCGACATAAGATTCCCGTTTAAAGCTCATGTCCTGATAATAAACATATTCGCCGGAAATATCCTTTATAAAAGAATCAACCCCCGGAACTGCGGACAACACGGACGGCAGTCCGATAAAAACAAGGGAAACAGCCGCCGCCAGTCTACAGATACATTTTTTTATCATACAGCCCCCATAAAAGGCAACAAAAAAAATCTCAATTTTCAGTTCGCCTTATTTCTTTCAAAGTTTCCATGCGGTCTCATAAATTATTCCAGTTCGGACAGAGCATTCCTTACAATCTGAATGGCTGTTTCCGCCGCTTTTTCAGCCGGAACAAGTTCTGCGCTTTCTGCGCTACGGATTTTGATTTCAACATTCGGAAGATTTTTGTCTCCGACAACGATTCTTACAGGAAATCCGAGAAGCTCCGAATCCGCGAATTTCACGCCGGGACGCTCGTTGCGGTCATCCAAAAGAACCTCTATTCCGGCTTTTGTAAGCTCATCGTAAATCCGGTCGGCGGTTTCCTGCATTTTTCCTTTATACTGAACAGGAACAACGGCAACCTGATACGGAGCTACGCTCATCGGCCAGATGATTCCCTTATCGTCATGGTTTCCTTCGATAATAGAGGCGAGAGTCCTGTCCACGCCGATTCCGTAACTTCCCATTAGAGGCGTAACCGGTTTTCCGTTCACGTCAAGGTAAGAGACGTTCATCGGTTTTGTATATTTTGCACCGAGCTTGAAGATATGTCCCAGCTCGTTTCCTTTTTTCATGTAGAATTTTCCGCCGCATTCCGGACACAAATCGCCTTCCTTACAGGTTCTGACGTCCGCCGTCATGAACGGAACAAAGTCACGCCCCGGCTCCACGTGCTTTATATGAAAACCTTCCTTGCCGCTTCCTGCGATACAGTCATGCATTTCGATTGTGGAGTCATCGGCAAGCACCGGAATTTTAAGTCCTATGGGACCGACAAAACCATGCGGCGCGCCGGAGTATCTGCGCACATCCTCGTCGGAAGCAAGTTCCGCTCCGCTGGCTTTAAGAACCGCAGCAAGCTTCGCCTCGTTCACATCCAAATCTCCGCGGATAATAACGCAGAAAAATGTCTCCGGAATATACGTCGCGCCGGCTTCGGTAACCGTTTTCGCGTTCTTGTACTGCTCGTTCGCCGAAAGATCGATTCCACAGTTGTAAACCTTGTAAATCAGAGCCTTGAGGAAAGTCGTTGATTTTGCATGGAAGAATTTCTCCATATCCTCAATACTGAAAACGTTCGGAGTCGCAACCATCTCAACCGGGAGATCTGTTTTTTTCTGCGGATTTCCTTCGCTGTCGAGCGGAATTTCCCTTTTGCAGGCGGCTTTCTCAACGTTCGCGGCATAAGAACAGTCGGGGCAGAGAAGGAGAGTATCGTCACCGACCGGACTTTCCACCATGAATTCTTCCGAACCTGAACCGCCCATGGAACCTGTGTCCGCCTTTACAGAAATAGTCTTGAGTCCGAGCCTTTTGAAAATCCTTCTGTAGGCCGCGGCGATATTATCATAAGATGCGTTCAGGTCGTTCTCGTCCTTGTCGAACGAATATGCGTCCATCATTATGAATTCGCGTCCACGCATAACGCCGTAACGCGGTCTAATCTCGTCGCGGTATTTTGTATTTATCTGATAAAGTGAAAACGGAAGTTGTTTATAGGATGACAGCCCGTCGCGCACAACAGCCGTAAAAGCCTCTTCCGCAGTAGGAGAAACAACCATATCCTGCCCGCCACGGTTCTTTGCCGTAAGCATTTCGCCGGACATTTTGTCCCATCTGCCGGATTCCTTCCACAAATCGCCGGGCTGAATCACTGTTGGCTTTATCTCAAGAAGTCCAGCCGCATCAAGCTCTTCCCTGATTATTTTCTGAACTTTCATCAGTGAACGGTAACCGAACGGCATATACGTATAAAGACCGTTTCCGAGTTTGCGAATCATTCCCGATCGCATCATAAGCTGATGGCTTGCAATTACCGCGTCGTTAGGAGCGTCGCGCAGTGTCCAGATAAGAGTTTTACTTGCTTTCATTCCTGCATTTTATATCATTTTACGCAAAGAATTCAAGTAAAACGGCAGATCCGAACTCAGCGCCGCAGTTCTGTGTCTGCTGTTTTCCGTCTGCATCAGTTGATTTTCCAGCGGTTGTTATCCTTGTAAAATCTCTTCGCATTCACTTCCAGAAGCCTTCCGTCCTCGCCGGACATTTTGACCATATTCGTAATGGGATTGACTTCGGTTATACGGAAATTGGTTCCGTCATAAAAAATATGGATTCCTTCTGACGGAAGATTTTTGCGGGCTTCGTTGTACCAGTCAAACTCGTAAGAAAGACAGCACAGAAGACGGCCGCACTGCCCGGAAATTTTCATGGAATTCAGAGAAAGGTTCTGATCCTTTGCCATCCGTATTGAAACAGGCTTAAGTTTGTCCGAAACAGAATGACAGCAGAACGGCCTGCCGCATACACCAAGCCCGCCCGTAATCCTTGATTCATCACGCACACCAATCTGACGAAGTTCTATCCTCATCTTGAAAATTGAGACCAGATCCTTCACCAACTCCCTGAAATCAACCCTGTTGTCGGAACTGAAAAAAAACAGCGCCTTCGGCTCATCAAACAGAAAATGCGTCGCAACAAGCTTCATGTCAAGGTGATGCTGCTCAACTTTTTCCCTGAAAACCGGAAACGCCTCTTCCTCTTTCCGTGCAAGCTCCTCGCGTTTTGCAAGATCTTCCGGAGTCGCCTTACGCTCTATCGTCACAATGTCGGAACGTTTTGCGCACATCGGTTTTCCCGTCTGACCGAGAACCCGCGCCATATCCTTGCCATAACGGGTCGGAGTTATAACACGGTCACCGGGAACAAGCTGAATTCCCGTCGGATTTTTAGCATAAAGCGTCTCACATGAATAGTCCAGCTTCAGATGAAAAAGCGGCTGATCGACAACTATATTCTCAGCCTCGGAAGTGACATCCTCCGAATCCTCCAATACCGACAGATTCTCGACATCAACTTCTATATCATTCTCAAAAATATCACTCATAATCCAAAAACCTCTTTCAAATATAACGGTCATGAAGACATCAAGTCTACAATCAAACCTTTTATTTCATTCACCTGCTGTAGAATTTTAAGATTGTCGGCCTGATTAAAAAGCAGACCGCGAACCATGTTGTCCAGTTTTTCATTTATCACCTGAACCTGAATCCTTTTGTCGCGTTTGTGGGGCCGAATCTGATAACTGGAAAAGACAGTCACCGGCGACACATATCCCTTAAGATTCTTCTCCTTCATTTCAAAATTATTTTCCACAACAAATTTAAGGAGATTCGCAACTGCTTTTTTGAATTTCGCTATGTTCTCGGTCGTCGCGCTGCCGGCAAGCTCATTTCCGGCAATATCAACCTCGTCCTTCAAATAAGCGGCGGCCTCATCAACAGAAAGGGAATAAATTTCCTCCGGAATTCCTTCCGCCCCAGAATTTTCACCGGTGCCTCTGAGCCGTTCAAGTTGTTTTCTGAATCCGGACTTCCTGGTCCCCTCAATTTTCTCCTTTCTGCGCTTTGCAAACGAATCCTCCTGAGCACCGCGGATTCCTGAATAATAAAGCGGATTTGAGACAGAATCTATCTCGCTCATGAAAAGGAAACCTTTTCCCGGATTGCCTTTGACTGAAAATAAACAGATGACTTCTCACTGAATCCAGCCTCATCCTTTATGGCGATGCAATGCCCATTCAGCACGCTCTTTTCATCAAGCTGAACCTTACGGGTTATCACATCACCAACAACAATTGAGTTTGTAAGAATTTTGACGCTTTCAGCCGCATTTATGTCACCAAGAACAATGCCGCCGACTACAACCGATTTTGCCTTGAGATTTCCGCGGATTCTTGCTTTTTCTCCGACAATTATGTTTCCGTCCGTAGTCAGATTTCCATCTATGTCACCGTCAATGCGGACAAATCCGTTGATACTCAAATCTCCCGACACAACGGAGCCGGCGCCTATAATTGTATTGATGGAGATGTCATCTGCTCGGAACGCCATATCGACCTTATTTCGGAAGTTTTGTGTTTATATATTTTGCCGGATCAACAACATCAGAACCGATATGAACTTCGTAATGAAGATGCGGACCGGTTGAAATTCCGGTATTTCCTATATTTCCGATCACATCACCCTGCTCAACCAGCTGACCTTTTTTTACACGGAACGAAGAAAGATGCGCGTATCGGGTATAGATTCCATGGTTGTGTTTTATAACAATGTAATTTCCGAATGAATTATCATATCCGACAGTCACAATCTGACCGGAAGCCGTCGCCACGACAGGATCTCCTGAGCGCCAGGTAGAAAAATCCAGCCCCTTATGAATATACCAGTTTCCGTGGATAGGATGCTGATTCGGGCCGAAAGCCATTGACACATGAAAATTAGTTGTTTTAAGCGGAGAAATATTCGGAATCTCGGAGAACAGGTTCTGCTGCGTCTTGAGCATTTTTCCAATCTGCTCTATTGGCTCCACGGCATCATCAAGATAAGACGCAAGCTCCCTTATGTCGGAAACCTCGCGGGTTGTACCGGCGGAAAATTCGCTCGTGCTGAACAATGAAGAAAGATCGCTGTTCGTCTTCTGTGCCCCGCCTGAATTCTGAATCTGATTTATACCAAGCAGAGAAAGCGACTGCGAAAGTGAATTCTGAAAACGTCTTGCGGCCTGAAAAAGATTCGCATTCTCGTCACGGAGCTTATCCAGACTGGCAAGCGTCTCCTGATTCCGGTTTTCAAGCAGCGCAATCTCCATTCCCGCAGAAACCGAACGCCTGTTAAAATAGAAAAAAGATGAAATAACTCCGATTGAAATCAGAATCCCAAGCACAAGCGCAAACACATTTGTCTGAAAGTTTATAACCTTGTTCTGTGAATGGGGAACAACCATTATTGTAAGCTTATTGTCAAATATGCGGAAAATTTTTACAAATACGGAACCTATTGTCCTGAAAAAGGAAGCTATCCCCTTTCGTACTTTTGATGCGAATCTTTTCTCAATTTTCTTGAATGCAATCTGTGTCTTTGACAAAGTCAGACTCCGCTTGTTCCCGAAAGTTTTGTTGTACCATGCAGTATATCATAGTAAGTTCTTACGTGTCAAACAAATAAGTTGACTTACAGAAAATCCTGTGTTATCTTTATCGGTATATTCAGCCATTTTGATTAGCGTCCGACAGAACGGACGTACGAAATCAGAATTCCCCGCTGAAAACAGGGAACCGGTCTAGCGGAAAATTCACACCGAAATCAGTTCCATAACCCTTTTATCATTTTCAGGAAGAAAGCCATGAAGTTTTTTGATACTCACGCCCACATCGGGCTTATATACGATGATCCCATCGAACAGCTACGTGTTGTGCAACAGGCAAAACAGGCAGGAGTCGCAAGAATCATAAGCATAAACAACAGTCTGCATGACTTCTCATCTGTTTACGCAAACCTCAAATCGGTAAGCGGCATATATCATGCAGTCGGCGTGGCTCCGTCCGAAGTCACCAACCCCGGACAGGACTGGATTTCGACTATAGAAAAAAATCTTGCCCTTCCGAATGTCATTGCCGTCGGAGAAACCGGACTTGACTACTACAAGCAGTTCGGGGACAAGCGTTCCCAGATTGAGCTTTTCATAACACAGCTTGAGCTGGCACAAAAACACAATCTGCCTGTAATAATCCACAACCGCGATGCAGGAAAGGATTTATATGACATACTTTCGCAGAGAATCCCCGATGCAGGTGCGATACTTCACTGCTACTCAGAAAATGCAGGATATGCAAAAAAATGTCTGGACAAAAAAATCTGGTTCTCTTTTGCAGGAAACCTGACCTACAGGAATGCAAGAAATTTGCATGAAACAGTCCTGAACATTCCGGTGGACAGAATTCTAATTGAAACTGAAAGCCCGTTCATGATTCCGGCGGAATTCAGAAACAAAAAACGGACGATGCCGGCATATCTTCCGTCAACAGCAAAATTCCTCGCCGAAATGCTTGAGATGGATCTGGAAGAGCTGAGCGCCCAGCTCTGGAAAAACAGTTGTACGGCGTTCAATCTTCCGGAATGAACTTGTATCACCCTGTAAAAATCGGCAGCCTGGAACTTGCTGGGAACCTCTTCCTCGCGCCTGTCGCCGGTTACAGCGACAGAGCGTTCCGTTCCGTTTGCATAGAAAACGGAGCCTGCTTCACCTATACCGAAATGGTTTCGGCCGAAGCGCTTGTCAGGGGCAACTGGAAAACCGAAATTCTCATGTCGCGTGCTTACAACGAAAAAAATTATGCCGTCCAGATTTTCGGCGGAAATCCGGACGTAATGCGTGATGCCGCGGAAATTGTTCTCAAAAAAACATGCTGCGAATGTATCGACATAAACTGCGGATGTCCGGTTCCAAAAGTCACCAAAACAGGTGCCGGCTCCGCTCTTACCAGGGATCCGGACCGCCTGTACTCCGTGACAAAAGCCGTAAAGGAAGTCTGCGGAGATATTCCCGTATCGGTAAAAATCCGTTCCGGCTGGGATATACCCCACATAACATGGAAAGAAGCTGCACAGGCAGCAATCGAAGCCGGCGCATCCGCAATAACGATTCATCCCAGAACAAAAACACAGGGCTACGAAGGTCATTCCGACTGGAACATAACAAAACAGCTTGTGGAATTTGTTGAAGGAAAAGTTCCCGTCTTCGGTTCAGGAGATCTGTTCCGGCCGGAAGACGCCGTAAAAATGCTAGCCGAAACAGGTGTGTCCGGAATAATGTTCGCACGTGGCGCCATGGGAAATCCGTTCATCTTCAGGGACACAACGGAACTTCTCAGGACCGGAACCTACGAGCCACTGTCGCCTTCCGTAAGGATAAGGACAGGCTTTGCGGAGCTTGAGCGTCTGGCGGCAGACACGGACGAAACTCACGCCTGCCTTGAGATGCGGAAAAGATTCAGCGCTTACTCAAAAGGAATTTCAGGCGGAGCCGCGCTCAGAAACAGAATTGTCCATGCCTCAACGCTACAGGACTATCATGACATTTTTGATTCCGTGCTGGAACTGAATTCTCCGGAAAATTCATTAATTGAAAAAGATTCCACATTGTAATATAATCGGAAATCTCTAAGAACTTTTGTTTTTAAGAATTTCAATTTTCAGAGCATCCGGAACTGAATTCCGGACTGTCTTTTTCGGGCCGGAGTTCAATGGGTTTTCTAAAGGCTATTTCTGACTTAATCGAATCTATATTCAAAAAATCATCTCCGGAAGTCCAGTTGAGACATCAGATGAAGCGTCTGGAAAACGATCTGACCGCATTCAAACCGGCGATATTCAAAAACGGAAATCTCACTCCGAATTTCGGTGAGGCAATCTTTTCTCTTTACAAAACGACCCATCAGCTGAACAATCTCTTCTCGCAGACAATCAGTCCGAATGACATTCCCCGCCAGCGCAGATTTGAAGCTCAGCTCATCATAACCGGCTACAGCGAAGAGGATCAGAATCTTATCGATTCACTTTCATACGAAATCAGAAAAAGCGAGATAATCGCAGCAACGGACAATCCTGAAAGAGGCTACGAAAAGCAGCGCAAAAAACTAGAGAAAATTGTGATGGATCTGAACACGGACGGCTTCAAACGGATGGATTCAGATCTGCTTGAGCTGCGCCAGCTGTCGGATTTCTGCACGTTCAACTTTGTGACTTTTCTCCAGCTTTTTGACAGCAACTTCATTCCTGCGGATCCCACTTACACTCCGGCCTTTTCGGAAGTTCCGGTGACAAAGGCGGTGAACCTGCTGGAAGACTTATATTATCAGCTTGCCGGGCTAAAAATTACGGTATCAACAGCGAATGCGGTGACTGCGCTTGCGGAACTGACAAAAAGTCACGGCATCTCCGATTCTGAAAAAGCATCACTGATAAGCGACCTCAAGAAAATCAACTACGTGCTGAACCATATAATCTCCGCCCAGAAGCTCAAGATGCTTGTTCAGGCCGGACACGCGAACGTTTCCTACGAACCGAAAGCAGTCCAATATTCTGGCTCTCCGCGCCAGGAATTCGCCGACATGATTCAGGACAAATTCAAGGCGGACGAACAGCGTATGCGGACGGAAATTCAGGAGGAGGAGATAAGCCGTGAGCTGGTCTCCCTTTTTGACAAGACTCCTCTTGATGAAGTTGATTCCTACAACGCCCAGAACAGCGAGAAACTGCAGAATTCAACTCCGCTTTCATTCAAGTGGGTGTTCCCGATGAGAATTCTCAAAACCTTCACAAGAATCTACCTTTCGGAGCCGGTGAAGTCACTTCTGAATGACATTGTAATCGAAGGATTTTTCAATAATCCTACATATAAATCAGAATTTTCAACGATGGTATATTCGGCCATCAATGCGGCGTCAGACATCAAGAACTTTGAGGATTCATTCTTGCAAGACAATCCAAATAGTATTAATATTCTTCTTGGCTATATTCAGGACAGCCGCAAGAATACAGATTTCTACAAAAAACTGGAAAACATGGTTCTTTCTATAAATAACGACGCCCATAAAGTAATTCAGACATTGGTCTCATCACTTTTCTCCTTATACAACGAGCTTGGGGAACTTATCGCCGATGCAAGGAAGCCTTCCAGTGAAATAATCTCGAACCTGAAAGTTCTGATGATGTCGTCAAGAAACAGGGATAACACCAATCTCCTTGAGCAACAGTATCCCGGCTGGAAAATTTTTTTTGATATAATGAAAAACTATGCTATTATTGGTAATGGTGACATTCAATCATGAGTAGAACAAAGGCGAATTCCGAAAAAAACTCCAAATCCTCCCGATCAAAAAAAAATTCTCCAAAAGCTGAAAAACAGGCGATTCTTGAGCAGACTCTTCAATACGAAAAGAAAATATACGACCTTGAGCAGCTTCTTGACATAGCAAAATCATTCTGCTCGACATTGGATTTTGACAATCTTCTTGAATCAATCGTATATATCAGCATGGCGCAGATGCATGTTCTTGGTGCGGAAATTTTCGTCCGTGACATGATTTCATCAGACCAGCTGATTCTCGCAACATCAAAAGACAAATTCAACAACAGACAGCCGGTCACCATTCCGGCAATATCTCCCGTAACCGAAAAACTGCTTGAACTCCAGCGTCCGATTTCCCTTGAGGAACTGAAAAAATCAGTGGCCGGCTGCGACACGCTGAATACAATAGAAACACTTTCTCCAACGTCAATAGTTCCTCTGATTCAGAAAACGCATCTGAACGGAATTCTGATTCTTCAGGAACGGATTGCGATAGAGGATGACACAACTTACACGGAATATGAGGAGAACCAGCTGATGTCCATCGCATCGCTGGCTTCCGTCGCAATAAACAATGCGATTCTTCTTGAAATGTCATCGACCGACATGATGACTCACCTGAAACTGAAATATTTCTTTTTCAATGCGCTTACGGAAAAAATTGATACGGCAATAACAATGGATCATAACGTTTCCGTCCTGATGTTCGACATTGATTTCTTCAAGAAATTCAACGACACATACGGACACGAGTGCGGAGATTTTGTGCTTATCGGTGTCGCGGAGCTTATAAAAAGCAACCTGCGCGATTCGGACATAGCAAGCCGTTACGGCGGCGAGGAATTCACAGTTCTGCTTGACAAGACTGAGAAGGACGAGGCGATACTTGTAGCCGAGCGGATCCGTTCAAAAATACAGGACTTCGATTTTGTCTACAATGAGCAGCATCTGAAAGTCACGATTTCGGGCGGAGTCTCGATGTTTGACACAAACACAAATCCGGTCATCTCCCCGGCGGTTCTTGTAAAACAGGCGGATACCGCACTTTATATGTCAAAATCAGGCGGCAGAAACCGCGTAACTTTCTTTGATCCGGCAATACATACCGGACAGGAAAAGGCGGAATAACGTGGAAAACAAACCGTTCTTCCGGAAACCGTTCACCTACCGGTATTCTCATGCGACACTGATTATAATGCTGATAAATTTTGCCGTTTTCGGAATGAATTTTATCTGGCCCAAGATCAGCTTTTACCTAAGCCTGAATCCGGTTCTAATTACACGCTACGGAATGTTCTGGCAGTTCATGACATATATGTTTGTCCATCAGAATATGTCCCACATTATATGCAATATGCTGGGGCTTCTGTTTTTCGGACTGCCGCTCGAAAAAAGCATCGGCTCAAAAGAATTCATCCTTTTTTATTTTGTCTGCGGAATTCTCAGCGGAATTCTCTCATTCGCCGTCTATATTGCCAGCGGATTTTATTCTGTTTTCCTGATGGGTGCGAGCGGAGCGATTTACGCGGTTCTTTTTGCTTATGCAGTATTCTTCCCGCGCTCGACAATTTTTATTTGGGGAATAATTCCGGTTCCGTCTCCGATTCTTGTGCTGATTTATACAGTCGTAGAAATCACAAGCCAGTTTCTGGGACGCAGCTCAAATGTCGCGCATCTTACACATCTTTTCGGATTCTTTGCAGCATGGCTGTATTTTGTAGTCAGAATGGGAATTCATCCGATAAAAATATGGAAAGACATCTACAAACGCTGAAATCCGCCTTTATCGCGCTTCTTTTTATATCATCCGCATTTTCCGCACAGGCACAGGTTCCTTCCTTTGAGAAAAAAATAAGAATTCCCGTGTGGGCGGAACTGGACGCATATCCGGAACTTGCCGAAGCCGCCGATACCGCTTCCGGGCTTTACGATTATCCGATAAAATCCATCAGACGCGTTGCCCCGTTTCTAATCTCCGGAATGGTCTACGGATGGAAATTCGTCTATGTTCCCTCCGACAAGGCAAGGGGAGTGGAGGAATATCTTGAGGTCACGGAAATTCTGAACATAAACGACACGGACGAAAAAATCACCTACACGTCACCTTGGATTCAGAACAACAGACTGAACTGCTGGTGCGAATTTAACAGAAGTGAGGCGCAAATTCAGAATTACAGGATGTGGAATTCGATTCAGCATCCCGTAATTCAGGGGCGCGGCTCCGGAAGTTTGAGTACAGGATTTGACGGAATCCGCGAAGCGGCAGAAGATGCGCTGAAAAATGCGGTAAGGGAACATTTCAGAAGCAGGATTAAAAACAAGCCCAAAGAGATACGAGGCTCGGTCCTGATAAAGGACAGTCCGACTGTCGGCATTTCTTCCGGCCGTTACGTCCTGAATCTTGATTTTTTTTTGGAATACGGTAGAATACTGGAATATACGCAGTATTGAATTACTGGAGGATTTTTTCAATGAAAAAGATATTGTTCATATTGGTTTGTTTGTCCGTATTTTCGGGAAGTTTTTTTGCACAGTCAGCCACAGAAACAGATGAGGTTGAAGCCCAGGAAATATACGAGGAAAACAAGACAAAAATAAAAGTCATTGTACCGGACGATCAGCACACGACAGAAAAAACGGCCTCTGTAAAGTTGGAGTATCTGCCCATGTACGATGAAGTCCGGATTTATTACGACTGTATGCTTGTTGCCTACGACCGCGGAGAAGCCATGAACACAGTCATTGCGTGCCTTCAGGATTTCCAGAAAGAAAACAACTATTACGGCTACAAATATCTCAAACCGGACAGAGAAAGATATTACAAAAATTCACGTGGCTACAGCATGGCCCAATATATTTCTATTGTAAAATTCTCCAGATAAGGTTTTAAGATGGACATCAAGAACATAATCAAAAACCTCCATCCGCTTGAGATAAAAGTTCTCCTAAAATACTCAGGCAAGGATGAGCTTACATCTGAAAAACTCCAGAAGGATCTGAATTACAAGGAAGGTCATGCAAATCAGGCGTTCTCCTGGCTTTCAGGCAAAGAACTTTGCCGCGAAGTAAAAAGGACACCGCATACATTCTACGAAATCACTGATATGGGAAAACTCCTTGCAAAAACAGGAACCGTAGAAGAGCGTGTCGTCAGTTTTCTCAAGGAAAAAGGTGCCCATTCTCTGCCGCAAATCGCAGATGAACTTAAAATAGACAGCAAGGACATAGGAAGCGCATTCGGACAGCTCTCAAAAGACGGTGTCCTCAAAATGAACGGTGAAAAACTGGCTGAATACACAGGAAAACCTCTTCCGGAAAAATTCGGAAGAATTTCCGCTCTTATAAAAAAGGCAGCGGCTTCATCCGACGGTCAGCTGAACAGGGATGAACTTACCGCCGAAGAACAGGATGTTATTTCCGGACTTGCCAAAAAACGCGGAGCATCAGACAGCCCGTTCAAAATCATAAACCGTGAGACTGTCGTATACAAACTGAGTGAGGCCTACGAAAAGATAACGGCGGAACTGAAAAAAGCCGGCATAACGGGAAACGAAATCGGCGAAATAACACCGAAAATGCTGAGTTCCGGCGAATGGAAAAACGGAACTTTCCGCGGATACAACATATCCGTTCCGCCGGCAAGAATTATTCCCGGCAGGACAAATCCTTATGTCCAGTTTCTTGAAAGCGTAAAAGACAAACTCTGTTCGCTCGGTTTTCAGGAATTTGACGGTCCGCTTGTAGAGACGGAATTCTGGAATGGGGATGCGCTCTTTATGCCACAGTTTCATGCGGCAAGGGACATTCATGACGTCTACCGGCTTAAAAATCCTACCCATGCAAAATCTATCGAAGAGCCTTATCTTTCGAATGTAAAGGCTGTTCATGAGAATGGAGGAAATTCAGGAAGCCGCGGATGGAACTACAGTTTTGACACCGAATTCACGCGCCGGCTGATTCTTCGCAGTCAGGGAACAGTTCTTTCGGCACATCAGCTCCACAAAGCGGAAATTCCGGGCAAATACTTCGGAATCGCACGGTGTTTCCGTTATGATAAAGTCGATGCCACCCATCTGTCGGACTTCTATCAGACAGAAGGTATTGTGCTTGGAAACGATGTAAATCTCAAAACACTGCTGGGATTCCTTAAAATGTTTGCGACCGAAATAGCAGGTGCAACCGAAGTAAAATACGTACCGGGTTATTTCCCGTTCACGGAACCTTCAATAGAAGTACACATCAAACACCCTGTGCTCGGCTGGTTTGAACTTGGCGGCTCAGGAATTTTCCGGCCCGAAGTGACCAAGGCGATGGGTATAGACGTTCCTGTACTGGCATGGGGAATCGGAATTGACCGAATGGCTCTCATGGCTCTGGGATTAAACGATTTGCGGCAGCTCTTCTGCGAGGACATCGAGCAGGTGCGGCTCCGTAAAGCTAAATTCTAGTCTCAGACCACGCTGTCTTGAACAGCATACATTTATTCATAGCACCGTTTCTGCAGATTTCATCTGCGGAAACGGTGCTCTTCTTTTTGCTCCGAAAACAAATCCGTAAAAATCATATTTACCGGGACATATAGTTCCTGCTGAGAATTCCGCGTGCATAGTCTGCATAATACGATGGGATTTCATCTTTGAATTCATCAATAAATCCGGGAAAAACAACTTCCGCACTGGTCAAAACACCGGCGGCGAGCCGTCTCTTCTCCTGAATTCCGTCCGCATCATTTGCGGAATCCATTGCGCCCAAATATCCCCGGAACGCCTTCAGCATGGAAGCCTTGACAGATGCGGAGCCGGCAGTTTCAACTTCCGGAATAATAATAACCGAATTCTTCTCCAGTACGTCAGGATCATCTCCTTCTGATGAATTCGCCGCATAAATGAACGGCCACAGATGCCGGTTTCCGAATTCCGAGGCGGCAATCAGATGATAACTGCTGCCGGGCTGAACCGTATATTCACGGAAACGAGCATCTTTCTCACCTGTTGCAGCAGGAACCGGAGTTTCCGTCTTCTCAAAAACATCCGGAATCGGAAGAAGTTCATCCTCTGCCACGGACGGCTTTTCCGCATGAATTTCCTGAACCGCCATTATGCCGTCAGAATTTGACTCGGAAGAAACGGTCAGTGATGAGCAGCTTTTTACGGCAAGAACGGCGAGAATCACCATAACCAGAAAAACAAGCCCTATTGCGGAGAGAATTTTCAGGAATGACTTACTGTTTTTTTCATTAATCGGCTTCGCTTTCAGATGGGCGTAAGGTCTGTTTATCCGGCGTGCGACAGCCGCCGACGGAACGAATTTTATCCTGTAATGAGCCGGAATCACGATTGACTCACCAGTCTGAGGATTTATTCCACGGCTTTCCTCTATCCAATTTTTTTTGAAAGTTCCGAATCCATGAACGGAAAAAGCATCGGAATTTTTAAGTTCGCGTCTGATTATCTGAAAAAAAAGTTCCGCGAATTTTTTGGATGTCTCAACAGAAAGTCCGTTTGCCCTGGACAGATGTTCCGCCAATTCAGCCTGCGTCATATTAGTTCCTTATAATGAATGTTTTTTGAAATTCTTGCGTTCATGTACGCCGAAACACTATTTTATCTCATCCTTTAAAACGGAGGAAACCTTGAATTTCAGTTTGCGCTTTTTGGGATAACGCATTTTCTGACCGGTAGCCGGATTCACGCCTATTCTTTCTCCGGAAACAGCAGTCCTGAACGTTCCGAATCCTGGCTGCACATATTTTCCGTCACGTTCAACAGCACTTATAATTTCCTCGACCATCAGGCCGATTGTCTCTCCGCAACATTTTTTTGTAATTCCCAATGCCGCGGACATTTCGTCTGTCAGTTCCTGCTTGTTCATGCCATCTATTTTATACCAAAAAACAGAAAAAGGAAAATTTTAATGAACAGAATTTCAACAATAAGCCCCCAAATAGCACCAGAGACGGAAACCTAATTGCGTCTCCAGCCTCTTGAACATTCCACTGCGGATTTCCAGTCGGAGTAACGGGATATTATTTCGCCTCTGTCCATTTGAGGACGGAATATTTTCTCTGATTTCCAACGGGATTTTATATCATCCTTTGATTTCCAGAATCCGACGGCAAGACCGGCAAGGAATGCGGCTCCAGTAACTGTAGTTTCGGTATTCTGCGGACGGACAGCATCAGCACCAAGTATATCAGACTGAAACTGCATCATCACATCGCTGACACAGGCTCCACCATCAACTTTAAGCGCCGGCAGTTCAGAACGGACATCGTCCTTCATGCACTCAATCTCATCTTTGACCTGAAATGCAATCGCCTCAAGTGCAGCGCGGCAGATATGCGCCCTGTTTGTTCCACGTGTAAGACCGACAATAGTTCCACGTGCATAGGAATCCCAATACGGCGCACCAAGACCAGTAAAAGCAGGAACCATTATCACCCCGTTTGAGTCCGGAACTGTTGCCGCAAGAACATCGCATTCCCTTGCGGAACTGATTATTCCAAGCTCATCACGAAGCCATTTTATCACCGCGCCGCCCATAAAAACGCTGCCCTCAAGCGCATACTCCACTTTTCCCCCGACACCAAGCGCAACCGTCGTAAGCAGTCTGTGCTTTGACTCTATTGGAATTTCGCCGGTGTTCATAAGAAGAAAACAGCCGGTTCCAAAAGTCGCCTTTGTGTCACCGGTAGAAAAACAAGCCTGTCCGAACAGCGCTGACTGCTGGTCGCCGACAAGCGAGGCAATAGGCGCCTCAAATCCGCAGACATTTTTATCCGTAAAACCATAAATTTCGGAGGAATTCCGGACTTCCGGCATAATACACTCCGGAATGTTCATGATTTTAAGAAGAGTCTCATCCCATTTAAGCGTATGAATATTAAAAAGCATTGTGCGGCTTGCATTCGTGACATCGGTAACATGACACTTTCCGCCGGAAAGCCGCCACGCAAGCCAAGTATCAACCGTACCCGCAAGAAGCTCCCCGTTTTCGGCACGTCTGCGCACACCTGGGACATTATCAAGAATCCATTTTATTTTTGTTGCGGAAAAATATGCGTCAGGAATCAGACCGGTACGGCTCCTGATAATCTGGCTTTTCCCGGTCAGAATAAGCTCATCAGCGATGAAAGCCGTCCGCCGGCACTGCCAGACAATCGCATTGTACACAGGAATTCCGGACTTCCTGTCCCAGATTATGACCGTCTCCCTCTGATTCGTTATTCCTACAGCAGCAATCTGTTCCGGAAGAATTCCCGCGGAAGCGACCGCTTTTTTAACAACCGAAAGCTGACTTCTGAATATATCCTCGGGGTCATGCTCGACCCATCCCGGACTCGGATAATACTGAGGAAATTCCTCCTGTGCAGCAGCAACTCCGGCCGCATTGCCGTCAAAAACTACAGCCCTTGACGAAGTTGTTCCCTGATCAAGAGCAATAATATACTTTTCCATGCGGAACATTTTACATCAAAAAAAAACGGCAGACAACAAAAAGCTGTCCGCCGTCATTATCAAGCCATCAAAGCAGGCTTAATTATTTTGTGAATTCAAGTCCTTTCAGATAAAGAGGACCTTTGTCTCCTGACCAGAACTGAACCGCAATGATTTTCTTGTCGGCACTGAAGTTGTTTCCCCACTGCTCATCTGTCAGAAGGTCGGCCGTAACATCAGTCCAGGCATCAACAGCAATGTCGCTCAGATAGAATGAACCTTTGTGCTCAGCTCCGCCCATATCCTCATACATGACTCCGCAGTTGTATGCGCCAGCTCCACCGTCAAATCCTGCTACAGAAAATTTTATTCCCTTAACATCAGCGGCAGAAACCGGTGTGTCAAAAACGAATGCGACACGGATTTCCGGGTTGTAGTTCGGAGTAATCTGAACACATTCCTCGCCAAGATAAACACCGGGAACAACATCCGCACCCTGCACTTCAACAGCAGGATCCTTTGACATATCCTTGTCAAACACGATTGTCACAGGTGCAACCGCAGCGAGATTGTTTCCGTCGCTAGAAGCAAGAGCTCTTCCGGCAGACTCAAATTCAGGTTTTGCATCTTCTTCTGACTGAAGAGCGGCAAGTTCTGACGGCATTCCGAGATCATCTTCAGCTTTTGTGCTGGCGCATGAAACCATTGAAAAAACGAGCGCCGCAGACGCAAACGCAACCAAAATCTTCTTCATTTCTTTCCTCCAAAGAAAATTTGTTTGATATTTCAAGAAGCCCCAATACAGACTTCCTGTATCATGATTAATTCCTGGGCTTTTGAGACAAAGCCTTGTACATATCCCCGATTTCCGGATCATCGAATTTCAGTTCCCGACGGTTATAAATGTCCACGGAACCGCCCCAGAGCACCGGACAAAAGCCCAAATCATAGGCGACGGTGGCTGTCTCCGTAAGATATTTTCTGACACTTTCCGGATCCTTGTTCACCACAGGACAACCGTACTCACCGACAATAACGCCGATTCCCTTGTCCTGAAAATTCACCTTCATCTTTGCCATATTATTTTTCAGTTCGGCAATATCGGCAGCGGAACCCCAGGTTCTGCGGTTTTTACCCCAACTTGCGTCTTCCGTAAGAATCGCAAACGTGGATGGCGTATAATAATGAACAGAAATCATACAGCGCTTTTTCTTGTCGGCTGGCATTTTGAATTCCGGCTGGCAGGTCATGTCGATGTCCGTTCCGTAACCGGCAATAAGAAGATAACGGCTGGAATTTTTTCCGCCGGATTCGCGGACTGTATTCACAAACTGCTGGTTTATTTTGTTCAGAATTTCAAACGCTGTCTTCTTGTTGCCCTGATTTGTATATTTATTCCATATATTATCAAATGAGCCTTCTTCATTCAACGACTCAAAAATCAGATGCTCGTCATAATCGGCATAGCGGCTACAGATTTGCGTCCATATATCAACATATTTTTTCATGCAGGCGGCCCAATTTTTTGTAAATCCGGTTTTCGGATCATTTATCCATCCGCCGTCCCAATGGATATTCAGAATCACATACATTCCGCTGCCAATCGCATAATCAACAATCTCATTCACACGGTTGTCAAGAACATCCCAGATTTTATTGTTCTTGTCCATCCGCACCGACCAGGCAACCGGAATACGGATTGTCGTTATTCCCTTTGACTTCAGGTCCTCAAACATCTCTTTTGTAGAAACAGGAGCACCCCATCCGATTTCAAGCGTACCGCCGGTTCCCCAGGCTTCCATCGTATTGCCCCAGTTGTAGCCAAGACCAAGTTTTTTTGTAAATGCCACGGAATCGGAGTCCTTCGCAGCGGCCCCACAAACAAAAAGAACAGAAAGCACAAATACAGTAAAAGTTCTTCTGAATTTCATCAAATTGCTCCCGAATGCAGAAATTTCATAGAAATCCCCGATTTTTCTTAATAGTCAAAAAGTATAACACACGT
>CAVBEH010000001.1:0-269174 GCA_963594605.1 Bacteroidaceae bacterium | reverse complement strand
TTTTTAAACAAAACTTTTTTAAATATTCCTCATATTAGTTATCACAAAATTAAAAAATTACTTTACCCAATAAACGTAATTTTCTTTGCGAGGGGCAGCTTTAGCTTCTCCACCTTCAGCAGCGTAACCGAGTGCGACATGTCCGATTCCTTCAAAATCGCCTTTTATTCCAAGGTCCGAAAGAATTTTTTTGCCGAAGTCGCTTTCAAATTCCTGCTTTGCGCGGTGAATCCAAATTGAGCCAAGCCCTAAACTTTTCGCAGCATTCATAAGGTTTCCCATCACAAGTGAACCGTCATAAATGTAGTTTGGAGAAACGCTTTTGTCGGCAAGAACAATTAAAATCACAGGAGTACCGTAAAACGGATCAAAACCTTCGTTCCATCCGCCGATTTTGCGATTTTCCTCGCTGATTTTGTCGCGGAGCTCCTTATTTGTAACCGCAATAATTATTGGCGACTGAAGATTTTTACCGGTTGGCGCAAAAGTTCCGGCACGGATTACAGCATTCAAATCTTCCTCTGGAATCATATCCGGCTTGAATTTGCGACAGCTCCTGCGGGTTTCAAGAATTTTTAATGTTTCGTTCATATTCATACCTTCCATATTTTAAGGATTTTTTTAAATTTCGTGCCAAACAGCCGAAAAGTCAAGCAACAAATACAAAAACCGTTCGAGGCAAATGTTTTTCCGCTCAAACATCCCCAGCTTTACGGTGAAGGCTTCTTTCAATCTCAAAGCCGTTCGGATAACGTGCCTCCAGTTTTTTTATGTTGGCTTCCATCACATCCTCAAGATTCAGTGCCAGCGCGGAACAGGCTTCCGCAATCATCCAGAGGCAGTCGCCAAGTTCCTTTTTTACGTGTTCCCGGTCAAACTCATGCCCCTGAAAGACCTTCTGCATTATTCCGGCAACCTCACCGGCCTCGGAGCAGAGTCCGAAAACAGCATGATTCAAGTCCGGCTTTGAGCAAGTCCGCATCGCCTTGTTCTGATATTCATTTCCTGTCATTTAGTCCTCCAATATTTCATGTTAATTTTACAATCCGACCGATTTTTTGTCACGGGCACTCCTGTTCGTCACGTTTGCGTCCGACAAAGGCTTGTGCGGTTATTCTAAGCGCTTTTGTTTTGTGATACAATCGCTCTTATGCAAAATCCGCAAATTCATTCTTCTGGAAATGACAGCGCTCTTGGAACGGAAAAAATCCCGCGTCTTATGGTGCGGCTTGCGCTTCCGTCTGTGCTCGCGTATCTGATAAACGTTCTTTACAACATTGTTGACCGAATTTACATCGGGCATATTTCTTCTGGTGTTGATGGAGCGGAATCTTCTCTTGCCTTAACAGGGCTTGGAATCTGCCTTCCGATAATTCAGCTTGTTTCGGCGTTCAGCGCGTTTGCCGGAACTGGAGGCGCGCCTCTTGCGGCGATTGAGCTTGGAAAAAGCGAGCTTGCCCCTTCCGCGAGGAAAAATGCGCAGAAGATTTTGGGAAACGCGGCTTTTATGCTGCTTGTTTTTTCCTTAGGTTTGACTTCGTTCTTTTTGATTTTTAAGACGCCGGTTCTTATGTTCTTTGGCGCGAGCGAAAAAACTTTGCCTTATGCGGACGGCTATCTTTCAATCTATCTTCTGGGAACGATTTTTGTGCAGCTTTCGGTCGGTTTGAATCCGTTTATAACTTGCCAGGGGCACGCAAAAACAGCGATGGTTTCAATTCTGATTGGCGCGGTTTTGAACATCATCCTTGACCCGGTTTTTATTTTCGCGCTTGGAATGGGCGTAAAAGGCGCGGCGCTTGCAACGATAATTTCGCAGTGCGTGAGTGCGGTCTGGATTGTGTCGTTTTTGGCTTCAAAAAAATCTGAAATCCGCTTGAATTCTTCTATATTAAAGCCAAGTTTTCGGGTGATAAGAAAAATCAGCTCGCTTGGAGCGTCTCCGTTTGTCATGCAGGCGACTGAAAGCGCGATTTTTGTTGTGTTCAATTCTGGCTTGCAGCGTTACGGCGGCGACATTTACGTTGGCGCAATGACGATTATGCAGAGCGTAATGCAGATAATTTTTATTCCGGTCGCAGGATTTTCAAACGGAGTTCAGCCGATAATCTCGTACAATTTTGGCGCAAAGAAATTTGGCCGAGTAAAGGAAGTTATCCGCAAAATGCTTTTGGTGAACGGAATTGTAACAGTCTGCCTTGTTTTGAGCGCGACTCTTTTTCCAAAAGGATTCGCCGGACTTTTTACTTCCAGCGGCGAGATTTTGCAGATTGAACAGAAACTTCTGCCGGTTTACATTGCCGGAATGTGGCTGATGTGGATTCAGAATTCCGCGCAGACAACTTTTGTCGGAATCGGAAACGCGAAAGTCTCGATTTTTATTGCCTGCCTGCGGAAAATAATTCTTCTGATTCCGCTCGCGTTTGTTCTGCCGCACTTTTTCGGTGTTGAAGGAATCTTTTTTGCCGAGCCGCTCGCCACAACCTGCTCCGCACTTACAAGCACCGTGCTTTTGGCAAGAGAATATAGGAGAATGTGATAATAGAGAAGCAGCATCCTCAACAAAAATATACTCAAACCTTACCGGAAGTTCATAAATTGCAGATGACTGTTTTTCCAAAAGCCCGCATCTGCATTCATCAAAAACAGACAAAACCTACTTCCACCCTTCCCAGACTTTCGGTTCAAGTCCGCAGGTGGCGGCATTTTTTCCATTGCGGCAAACCGGAAGTTTCAGCAAAAACTGGTTCTCAAAAAGTTTTTCTTCCTTGTCCGCGTCATCAAGATATGCGAACGAGGCGTAATCCTTTGATTTTTTGTCAGCCAGAAGCTCAACCGCATCCGCACGTGAGCCAGCCGTTCGCGCAACCAAATCCACAACGCTTTCAAATTCTCCGCGGCTCATCTCTTTTTCCTTCAAGTCAATAAACTGAAAAGAAATGCGCCGTTCCTTGAACCACATCTGCGCCTTTTTCGTGTCGAAATTCTTTGTCGTTCCGAAAATCTGAATCATACAAAGATTGTAGCAGAAATCCGGCGGAAGATACAGAACTTACGTAACAAGCCGATTGTTTCTAAAGCCACAGTTTTTCGCTATAATCATTCTTATGGACACAAACGAAAATCAGAACAAAAATAAAGAAATCCCGGCGGAGAATCTTTCGGAGATTTCAAGCCAGACGGAAAAGATAATCGCCGAGCTGCTCGCATCTCACCCGCAGAAAAAAGGCTCGGTTTTTGTAATCGGCTGCTCGACGAGCGAGGTTGCAGACGGCTCAATCGGAAAGGACTCGAGCGCGGAAATCGGAAAGGCGATTTTTAAGGCTGCGGAGAGGATTTTGTCTGAGAAAGGAATTTTTCTTGCATGCCAGTGCTGCGAGCATTTGAACCGTGCGCTTGTGGTTGAACGTAAGTGCGCTGAAAAATACGGTCTTGACGAGGTGAGCGTTGTTCCGTGGATTCATGGCGGAGGCTCGTTTGCGACAGCGGCTTACTACGCCTTCAAGGAGCCGGTTGTCGTGGAGCATATAAAGGCGGCGGCTGGAATCGACATCGGAAGCACGCTGATTGGAATGCATATAAAAGAAGTCGCAGTTCCAGTCCACCCGAAGCAGAAATTCGTGGGCAAGGCTTACGTTACAGCGGCGTACTCACGACCGAAGCTCATTGGCGGCGAGCGGGCTAGATATACGGCGGAAAAGTGAAAACAAAGCGTTAGGGATTGGAGCACCTGCAAAACTTCGGTTTGCGGCGAACGCCCAAAAAAGAAAAAAATGATTCCACGAGAGACAATTAACAAGGCGATTGACTATATTCTTCTTCACCTGACAACCCAGATTTCGGTTGACGATGTGGCGGCCTTCTGCGGCTGGTCGAAATTTTATTTTTGCCGGGAATTCAAGCGGTACACAGGACAGAGCGTTCATTCGTTCATCAAGCGGATGCGCCTTGAGCAGATTACGATGAAGCTAAAGACCGGCGGCAGGACAATCAGCGACATCTGCCTTGACTACGGAATCAGCCCTTCGAACTTTGTGCCGGCGTTCAAAAAGCAGCAGAAAATTTCACCGTTCTATTTTAGGAAGGAGCTTGCGAGGCGGTCAGTTGAGCACGATTTTTTTCATTCGGCGGCGGATTCCAACGGAAAAAACAGAAATGAGCGGCTTTTGCCATTTGAAGAAGTTGCTGCAAAAGTAACGGTAGAAAATATTCCGGATTATTTTGTGATTTACGAGCGGAAAATCGGGAACTACCACGACATGAGGGACGACTGGTGCGCTTTCATGCAAAAATATCAGCCGGTGGCGAAAAAAGGCGCAATCTGCTTTGAGAGGACTTTTGACGATCCTTCAGTTTCGGACGAGAACCGCTGCCTTTACGATTTGTGCATCGAGGCGGAAAAGGACTGCCCGCTTGAGAACACGTGCGTAATTCCGGGCGGAAAATTCGCGGTCTACCACTTTAAGGGAAGCCACAAGGAAATCTACGCGGCGTACCAGAATATGTTCAACGTGTGGTTTCCAAAAACCGGCGCAAAATTCGCAGAACGCATGGGATTCGACAAATACATTTACGTAAACGACGACGCAACCTACATGGAAATCGACCTGTGCTTTCCGATTGAATAGAATTTCAAAAAAGCAAGACACCTGGTATCAATATTCACCTTTTCGGCTGTTTTTATAGATACATTCCGGTAATGCTATCCCCATTATTCTGTATTTCCTCCGGCGTTCCGCCCGCCACGATCCGTCCGCCCGCATCGCCGCCGCCCGGTCCCATGTCGATTACATAGTCGGCATTTCGGATCACATCAAGGTCATGCTCGATAACAATGACGGTCGCACCGTTGTCAATGAGTGCCTGAAAAACACCAAGCAATACCCGTACATCCAGCGGGTGCAGGCCGATGGACGGCTCGTCAAACACAAAAACGGAATCTTCCTGTGTCTTGCCGATCTCACTTGCCAGCTTCAAACGCTGCGCTTCACCGCCGGATAAACTCGGAGTTTCTTCGCCGAGCGTCAGATAGCCGAGACCGAGCTGTTTCAGAATGTTAAGCCTTTGGATAACGGTTTTCATGTCATTGCAGAAGTCAATAGCGGAATTTACATCCATTTCCATCAATTCCGGCAAAGAAACGCATTCGCCAGCCTTATTTGTGAGCTTCACATCATAAGCAGCTCTTGCATAGCGTGATCCTCGACAATCCGGGCAAGGAATGTTGACATCAGGCAGAAATTGAACATCCAAACTGACAACACCTGTTCCGTCGCAGCCGGGGCAGCGCAGAGAGCCGGTGTTATAGGAAAAGTCACTTGCTTTATAACCTTTTTCCTTTGCGTCAGCAGATTTTGCATACAGCTTTCGCAGTTCATCGTGAACACCTGCATAGGTGGCAACGGTCGAGCGAACATTGATTCCGATGGGCGTGGCATCAATGAGCTTGATATGCGCAATACCCTCGGCGTTGATCATGCGGATATGCTCCGGCAGGACACTGCCGTTGATGCTTGCATTCAGCGCCGGAACAAGGCTTTCCAGCACCATTGTTGTCTTGCCGGAGCCGGACACACCGGTAACAACGGTGAGCCGCCCTTTTGGAATATCTACCTCTAACGGTTTGACCGTATGGATTTGAGAGGTAGACAGATGGATCGTTCCGTTTGCAAACAGTTCTTTTTCTGCGGCGCAGGCACGCAGCCTTGTTTCAGCCTTGCCGGAGAGAAACGGCCCGATCTGCGAAGCCGGGTTTTCTTCAATGGTTGGAATTGAACCCTCAGCAATCACATGACCGCCTTTTGCACCTGCCTCCGGCCCCATTTCTATGATCCAATCGGCTTCTTTCAAAATCTGTGTGTCATGATCTACCAAAATGACGGAATTTCCGTCTGAAACTAAGTCGTGCATCACGCCGGTCAGTCCCACAATGTTAGACGGGTGCAGGCCGATAGACGGCTCGTCCAATACATAAAGAACGCCTGTCGTGCGGTTGCGGACGGCACGGGCAAGCTGCATCCGCTGGCGCTCACCGGTGGAAAGTGTAGACGCAGAACGATCAAGCGTCAGATAGCCAAGCCCCAGATCCATCAGCCGTTTGGCGGTGCTTTGGAACGCCTCACAAATACTTTCGGCCATCGGGCGCATTTCTTCCGGCAGACTTCCCGGTACACCCCGCACCCACTCTGCCAGTTGGGACAGCGTCATGGTGCAGGCTTCATCCAGAGAAATGCCCCGCAGCTTTGGGGCACGGGCGGCATCGGAAAGGCGTGTGCCGTGGCACTCCGGGCAAATATCCTCTTTCAAAAACTTTTCCACCCGCTTCATGCCCTTTTCGTCCTTGACCTTGGCAAGTGCATTCTCCACGGTGTAAATGGCATTGTAGTAGGTAAAATCAAGTTCTCCCGCCTGATTGGAGTTCTTTGCTTTGTAAAGAATATGCTTCTTCACAGCCGGGCCGTGATAGACGATCTCTTTTTCTTCTGCGGTCAAATCACGGAATGGCACATCCGTACGCACACCCATTTCACGGCACACATCGGTCATCAGCGACCACATCAGGCTATTCCACGGAGCAACTGCGCCCTCGTCAATGCTGAGTGTGTCATCCGGCACAAGACTTGCCATATCTACGGTTCGGACGCTGCCTGTGCCGCCGCAGGTCTTACAAGCACCTTGAGAATTGAACGATAATTCCTCGGCAGACGGTGCGTAAAAATGAGCGCCGCACTCTAGGCAAATGAGTTCTTTTCCTGCGGCGACAGCCAAAGACGGCGCGAGATAATGCCCATTCGGGCAGCGGTGACTGGCAAGGCGGGAATACATCAGGCGCAGACTGTTTAAGAGTTCCGTTCCCGTACCGAATGTACTGCGGATACCCGGCACGCCGGGACGCTGATGCAGCGCCAGCGCAGCAGGAACATACAGCACCTCGTCTACGCTGGCTTTGGATGCCTGGGTCATTCTTCGGCGGGTGTAGGTAGACAGGGCTTCGAGGTAGCGGCGCGACCCCTCGGCATACAGCACGCCCAGCGCAAGGGAGGATTTACCGGAGCCGGACACACCCGCAATTCCCACAATTTTACCCAGCGGAATATCTACATCAATGTTTTTAAGGTTGTGGACTTTCGCTCCACGAATCAGCATTTTATCAATCATTGTTTTACTCCAAATACTTAAAGCCCCATTTTGTCATTTCGTAAAAGACCGGCAGCAAATCTTTTCCTTTGTCAGAAAGCGAATATTCCACATGGGGTGGTATCTCGTTGAATTGTACCCGGTCAACCAGACCGTCCTGCTCCAATTCCCGCAGAGAGGAAGTCAGCATTGTATTTGTAATGCCATTCAGTGCCTTTTTAAGTTTTCCGAAGCGGATAGGACTTTGGATGCACAACTCATAAATGATTTGAAACTTCCAGCGACCTTGCAGCATTTCAAGGAGCGGTGTTACAGGGCAATTTCCTGCCTGTGTTGTGATGCCGTTGTGGACGAATTCAATATATTCGTCATAAGTCATTTCTTTGCTCATTGAATCGTTCCTTTAGTATGATATTTCGTACTCAGTCAGAATAATCTGCGTACTTGATTTATTAAACTGTCCTAGTATAATAAGACTACCGAACGAAATCAAGCGTTTCGGCAATAAAAATATAAGGAGTTTTACTATGAACGAAATTAACATCGGTCAGGCAACTGCTCTGACCTCCCCTGATCCGCTCGTGCTTGTCTGCACAAAGAAAGAGGATGGCAAGTTGAATATGGCACCCGTGTCTTTCTTTATGTATGCCTCTTTCAACCCACCCATGCTGGCCTTTGCTATGGGCAAGGCAGCCAACAGCGGTGAAAACATCCGCAGAACCGGCAAGGCTGTTTTGGCAGCTCCCGGTGTCAGCCTGAAAGACGCAGTTATGGCCTACGGCAGCGCCAACGGCGGCAAAAAGGACAAACTGGCAGAAACGCCTATTGCTTTGCAGAGCATTGAGGGGACGGACATTCAGATCCCCGAAGATAGCCGTATCGCCTTTGAGGTCACGCTGGAGAAAACCGTGGAGTCCGGCGATCATTACCTGTACCTCTGCAACATCGACAAGATGCTTGCCGACGAAAGCAAAGAAGCCCTATTTGCTTGGGACGAATACGCTAAAGTCGCTCCCGCAGAAGAAAAAGAGTAACTTTCCTTTCTATTTGATATGAAGTACTCTTCCATACGGCGACTTTGATTTTCAGAGTCGCTGTCTTTCTCTGTCATGCATCCGGTTAGCAGCAATAAAGTTAAAAAAAATGCGGAAGTGTAAAAAGAGTTGCCATGATTTGTGTGAAAAACTGTCCATTGAGCCTGTCGAAATGAACACGTCCATTACATACGGAGGTTACCCTATAGGGGCAAGATACGACAAGTTCAAACACCGCATTTTCACCTTCTGTTTCACAAATCCATTCTAAAAAAGCAAGAATTCATAAGTATAAAATTATTCTTTTCTGTAATATAAGAAGTGTAAACGATTCCGGCGCGCGGAAATCAATTCAAACAATTTTCTCTTTTTTACTTAGGGGTATTTATGAATTCTATGAACGTTGACTTAATCCGCGCGGAAAAAACTCGTGTGATTCTGGCTTTTTCTGTTCCGGCGATAATCAGCATGGTGCTCACGTCGCTCATAAATGTGGCAGACGGATTTTTTATGGGAAACTTTATCCACAAGGACGCGATTGCGGCGGTGAATCTGGGGCTTCCGATTATTTATCTTTTTCTTGCGACAGGGCTTATGGTTTCGGTGGGTGGCTCGGTTATTGCCGGAATGTTGATGGGAAGAAAGGACGAAAAGAGCTGCCGTTCTGTTTTCAGCCAGACGATTGCAACTTGTGCGGCATCTTCCGTTCTTTTGAGCGTGGTCATGTTCTTTCTTTTGCGGACGATTCTTGCCGTTCTTGGCGCAAAAGAAGATGTCGCGCAATATTTTCTTCAATATTATACAATTCTTCTTTTTGAACTTCCAGTTATGACCGTGAACGCCTCGCTCGGAATGTTCGTGCGTGCGGAAGGGCGTCCGCAGTTCTACATGGGCGTTACAGCTTTCACCTGCGTGCTGAATATTCTGCTGGACTGGCTTTTTACGGCAGTATTCGGATTTGGAGTTCGCGGAATTGCGGCAGCTTCTCTTGTTTCGGCAGTTCTGGGATTCGCGTTTCTTATGTCTTACTTTGCAAAAAAGGCGCGCGTGTTCAAATTCGTTAAGTTCCGCTTTGACCGCAAAATTTTCAAAAGCACAATGCTCAACGGACTTTCGGAATTCATCGGCGAACTTTCAATGTGCATCAGCATGGCGGCTTACAACTTTGTAATTATGAGGCGGATTGGAGTTGACGGAGTTACTGCGTTTACGGTCGTAGGCTACACGGCTTACGTTTTCAGCATGATTGTCTGCGGATTCGGACAGGGAATGGCTCCGCTTGCAAGCTTTGTTTACGGCGCAAAGGAAAAACTTCTGGCACGGAACCTTTTTACGCGGACAGTTCTTCTTGTGCTTGCGGCAGGATGCGCGACGGTCGCATTTGTCGGACTCGGTTCAGGCTGGTACAGCAGAATTTTTGTGAGCGACACGGCGGTTCAGCAGATGATTAAAAGCGGAATTCTGATTTTCATGTGGGACTTTGTTCTGTGCGGATTAAACGCAATCGCCTCGTTCTACTTTACGTCAATCGGAAAAGCAAAAGAGTCGGCGGTGATTTCAAGCGCACGCGGACTTGTGATTCTTCTTGCCGCAATCTTTGTTCTTCCGGCAATTCTTGGCATGAACGGAGTGTGGCTCACCTCGCCCGCAACGGAAATCCTCACGCTCGCAATCACGCTATTTTATCTGAAAAAAGACAGAACGGAAATTGGCAGCGCAAAACCGGCGGAAAAAATGTAATCCCAAAAAGACTTTGCAGCATCAGCTTTTGAAAAAAATTTTATGATGTTGCAAAGTTTTTTCAAATCAAGCAGAATGAGTGGAAATATATTTTCAAAAGGTGAAAATGAAAAACGATGAAAATGCGGATTTCCCGCAAAAAATTGCTTTCTGCGAAAAGTTGAAAATCCTGCGGACAGAAAAAAAACTGACTCAAGAGCAGCTTGCCGAAAAACTTTTTGTGTCGCGGGTTACGGTTTCAAAATGGGAAAGCGGACGCGGACTTCCGAACATTGACTCGCTCAAACTTCTTGCGGACATTCTGTGCGTTCTGCTGCTTTTTCTTCCATTTTTAGGCAGTAAATCAACTTATTATCTACTTTTTACGTTTTCTCATACCCTCCGGTAACCTCACAGACATTGTGATCCGGATCAAATATATGGAAATAGTAATACCCCTCATGCACCTTTCGGATTTCCGTCATCTCCCCAATGCCCAGTTCTCTCAGCCTGTTATATTCCCGCGCCAGATCCTCCACCCAGAAATTAAGGACAAATTTGTAATCGCCCTCCACATAGTGATGACCAATCAAATTGCTTTCATTCATAAGTGAAAGACATTTATTGTCAAAGAAAAACTCCGCAAATTTATTTCCGCAATTTCGTGTTGATACCGTCATTGACAAAAGCTTTTCATAAAAGGAAATAGACTTTTCAAAATCCCTTGCAATCAGGTAGATCGAGCCAAGATGCACCTGCTGGGGTCTGAGTTGTTTCCTATCCGCTTCCTCTAACAGTATTGCATTTGTATCGACGGAAAACACCTTGCTCATAAGTATTACCTTGTCAATCTCCGGCAACGACTGCTCCATCTCCCATTTTGATATAGATTGCCTTGACACATTCAGCATTTCTGCCAGTTGTTCCTGCGTCAGTCCGTTGTTAATTCTCAGTTGCTGAATTCTAATTCCTATACCCATATAAACCTCCTTGCATTTTGTATATAGAAATTATAATCGTCAGCCCTCCCGAAATCTACCAACTATTCTTGGAAACTTTGCAACCGGAGGTTGCAAATAAAAAACAGGGTAAGAATCCCCTATCAAAGCTTAAACTTCGCCGCCTGTACCTCCAGCGAATCACTCATCTGGATCAGTTCCTTTGTCTTACCGGTGCACTCCTCTACCATCTGGGACAGAAGATTCATATTATCGCTAGCCTCGTCTGCAACGGAAATCCTCACGCTCGCAATCACGCTATTTTATCTGAAAAAAGACAGAACGGAAATTGGCAGCGCAAAACCGGCGGAAAAAATGTAATCCCAAAAAAACTGCCAGACTGTCATTGCCGTGCCTGACACGGCAATCTCTAAATAACTCTTATTCCCATGCTACGACATGGGAATCTGTTGGAAAATTTCAATAGATTATCGGGTCAAGCCCGATAATGACGCAAAAATATAAAACTTGATATTCTTCCAATAATCCTAAAAAATAGATTCCCGCATCCGTTGCATGAAAAATTTCCAGATGTTGCAAAGTTTTTTCAAATCAAGCAGAATAAACGGAATCTTGTTTGCAAAAAGGTGAAAATGAAAAACGATGAAAAAGCGGATTTTCCACAAAAAATTGCTTTCTGCGAAAAACTGAAAATCCTGCGGACAGAAAAAAAACTGACTCAAGAGCAGCTTGCCGAAAAACTTTTTGTGTCGCGGGTTACAGTTTCAAAATGGGAAAGCGGACGCGGTCTTCCGAACATTGACTCGCTCAAACTTCTTGCGGACGTAATGCAGGTTTCGGTGGACGAGCTTCTTTGCGGCAGCGAAATTATTTCCGTGGCACAAAAACAGATTCAGCAGTCCGGCGAAAATTTCCAAAGATTTTTTATGGCGCTTGCGGACATTCTGTGCGTTTTGCTTCTTTTTCTTCCATTGTATACGGATTTTTCTGACGGAAGTTTCCGCCAGATGGTGATTTACAATCTTCACACAATAAATGCTTTTACCAAAATCGGACATTACTTTTTTGACATTCTGATTTCAAGTTTCGGACTTTTTGAGATTGTACTTCAGAATATTCAGGACAGTAAAAATAATCAGACTGTTCAGAAAAAGCCTTTTTTCCCTGTTCAGACGGTTATATCAGTTTTGATTACAACTTTTGCTCTCGCCTGGAACATCGTAACAAGGCAGATGTACGTGAGCGTCTTTCTTGTTTTTATGCTTGCGTTTAAATTTTTCATTTTGATTTCGTTTTTCAGCACAATTATAAAATCACAAGGTAAATAAATCCAGATAAACCAGCGATGTTACGAAAAGTATCGCCGATGTAAACAGAAGTTTATCGACACTTTTCTGTCTGCGGATAAACTGTCAGGCATGAAAAACAGAATCATTCTATCACTTGCAGTTTTGGTTTTTGCGACAACAAAGATTTCCTCAACTGAAAACGAAAAGATTTTCAACATTTCGCCGGCATTGGACATTCCTCTTGCAGGAAGCGCACTGACTCTTTGCGGAACAACATTCGCGTTGGACAATTTCACGGACTTCAACAAACCGGAACTTAAAAACACGTCATTTGAAAAAAGCGGAATAAACGCATTCGATAGGATTTTTGCAAATCCCTACTCAAAAACGCTCGATACTGCAGGAACTGTTCTTTCGGCTGCACTCTGCGTGTCGCCTGCACTTCTCGCCTTTGCGCCGAAAAACCAGTGGGTTGAAGTTGGAACAATGTACGCCGAAACAATGCTTTTTGCCTGGGGATTCAAGGAACTTGGGAAACTCTGCATAAACCGTGCAAGACCTTATATGTATTTTGACGATGCTCCACAGGAAGAAATTGAAAAAGGCGACTGGGCGGTTTCATTTTTTTCCGGGCACACGACGCTTGCTTTTGCGGCGGCAACTTACACAAGCTACGTGTTCGGAAAACTCATGCCGGATTCTGCGTTCAAAATTCCGATAATTGCAGGAAGTTACACGCTTGCGGCTGCGGTCGCAGTAACAAGAATCGCAGGCGGCTGCCATTTTGCTACGGACGTGCTGGTCGGGGCTGCGGTAGGAAGCGCGTGCGGATTTCTTGTTCCTTTCATCCATTCAAAAATCGCTTCTCAAAAGAAAAACGAAAAAGTGGAAGTTGCCGTAAATCCTTTGGGCGTGCAGATTTTGGTAAGGCTGAACAAAAAATGTTCTTAAATTTGCGTTGCGGATACCGCCATTGCAATTCAGGAAAGTGCAGAATAGGTCTGGTCAAGGTACGCTTATGCTCAAGACTTTGACTCAGCCGTTTTTATGGTTTTGATACCCCCTAAATCAAGCCGGCTCCGTCACGGAAACCGGTCTGACAGAAACTCGGAATACTTTTATTCCGTGGCAGTATTGTCAACCGCATCGCGGAACTGTTCGACAGTAAGATCTGCCATGAAATTTCTGAGCTTCTCGTTGTCCTGCTTCATCGCCTGTGATTTTACCTTCTTTACAAGATCCTCATAAGGCTGGAACATCAGGACGCTGACCTTTCCGTCAATGTCAAAACGGTCCACCATCATGGAGCCGACAAGAATCTGATTCGTAATCTGCTTTGTATTTTCCTTGAAGGCTTTTTTAGTCTCCGTATCGGCCGAAGCGGAATTCTCGCCGATATAGTTCATCGCGGACTCAAGCATCTGAGCAAGACGCGCGCGTCCGTCGATTCTGGCGGCTTTTTCAGATACAATCTCATCCGAAAAATCTGAACGGCCTACAGCATAAATTCCCTTGTCGTCCTTTATGTCCCTGAAATACCAGTCAGGTGCGCCAAGTTCTCTTGCCATGGCCGTTGAGGACTGTCCGTAGCTCAGATTTTTGGACGAGGCACAGCCTGAAATAAGCAAGCCCGTCAATGCGGCTGCCGCAATAAGAATGATTTTCTTCATTTTTTCCTCCGTAAAAAATATAAAACCTGCATAAGCAAATTTTCAAATTGAATTATCGCCCCGGACGCAAGTTCCGGAAAGAATTCCTCCGTCACAATCATCTCGATGATGAAACCCAGATACCATAGGCGGCGCCTCCAACCCAGGTGACGGCCGAAACAGGAATGGTGGACACGGTGCCTGCAAGACCTATCACCGAAGTAGTCGCATCGGCATCAGCTGCGGCGGAACGGCTCACGGAAAGCGTATTGTCATATTCAAACTCCTCGGAAGACATGACTTTTACTTCGGGCTCCGAGGAGGAGAATTCATTTGAAACTTCCGTCTTCATCTTCTTTACGGCGATATGATTGTCCGTAAAAGGCAGATGATATTCCGGATAAACCATACTGTTTCTGACCCTGGCCGCATCTGCCCTTGCGGCGGCCTTTTTTACGTCAGGCATAAGCCACAGGAATTCTCCGTATCTGGCGGTTGTATATCCTCCGATAAAATTCACAAGCGCGAATCCTGCACATCTTGTAATGTTCCAGACGGTTGAGCCCAAAATGACAAACGGCTTGCCGAATATCGAATACATTATGTAACCGACGTTCGGAGTACTCTCGACGCGCACATTTTCCGAAGAGACAACTACAATCTGCTTTCCCCCATCCGATACAGGCATATTGCTCAGCGAATCGTAGGCACGCCGCATTGTCCGGGAATTTCCAGAAAGCACATCATTTTCTTCTATTGTACCATTTCTTGAACGAAATTTCTTTTCTTCGACAAGCTCATCACCCCGGAAAACGGATATTGTGGTCGTCTCCTTCCGTGAGCCTGATTTTTTTTCCGTCACTGATTTTGCCTCAAGGCCGTCCGTGCCGTCAATCCCGGTGCTTCTGTAAATCCTGCTGGAGGATTCAAGCGTCCGGCCGTCCAGCGTAAGGACGAATTCCTCACCTATAAGCTCCTCGTCCTGAAAAATCATCGAATTCGTCTTCTCATAGACCCTTGTGCTCATACAGGAGATGAACAGCAGCGGCAAAGCAAAAAATAAAGCTGCGTAAAACAGGAATGTTTTTGATTTCAGTCTCGGAACTCCGGAAGTCATATCCTCTCTCAGGGTAAAATATGGCAGATTATACATTTATCGGCGCAACAGTTCAAGTGTGTATTTTCCGCGTGGATTTTCCGGCACGGAACCGCCGTGAATTCTTACGGCGAAGGAATTCCTGCTTACGGAAATTCCTTCGCCGTCCGTCAGTCATGATTTGATGTCAACGTCAAGCATCAGCTCGTCTATCGGTTTTCCAGCCGGAACCATAGGAAGCACCATCTCGTCAAGCTGAATATGCGCATCTATGACGGCAGGCTTTCCGGATGCGACCGCCGAATCAAAAGCAGCCCGGAATCCGTCCATATCCGAAACATGCCACCCCTGAATTCCATAGGCATCGGCAAGTTTGACAAAATCAGGTCCGAAATCAAGAGTCGTGCTGCTGTAATGCCTGTTATAGAAAAGCGTCTGCCACTGGCGCACCATTCCAAGCGTTCCGTTGTCCATTATGATTATTATCACCGGAAGTCCGTAATGCCCGATTGTCGCAAGCTCATTGCAGTTCATTCTGAACGAGCCGTCGCCTGCGACATGAACAACATGCCTGCCGGGAAATGCGGTCTGTGCTCCTATGGCTGCTCCGGTTCCGTAGCCCATTGTTCCCAGTCCGCCGGAAGTAAGGAAAGTTCTCGGCCTGCTGAACGGATAGAACTGGGCGGCCCACATCTGATGCTGGCCTACTTCGGTCGTGATTATCGTGTCGTCACCGAGTTTTTCATGAATATAGGCGAAAATTCCGTTGGGAGGAAGCGGCTCGCCGGAACTGTATGATGACGGAACTTCCTTTTTCCATTCCGCGACACATGAATTCCAGCCGGACAGTTTTCTTTCCTTCACAAGCGGAATCAGTCTTGCAAGAACGGCTTTTATGTCTCCCACAAGCGAGGCGCTGACCGGAATGTTCTTTCCGATTTCCGCCGGATCAATGTCAATCTGAATCACCTTTGTGTTTACGGCGAATTTTGACGCGTCGGAGATAACGCGGTCGGAAAATCTTGCACCGACGGCAATCATCAGATCGCAGGAATTCGCGGCCATATTTGAGGCTTTTGTTCCGTGCATTCCAATCATTCCCGTGCAGAGCCTGTGCTGCGACGGGAATGCTGTTTTTCCCATCAGACTGACACCTACAGGTATATCGGATTTTTCGGCAAGCAGACCAAGTTCTGCGGATGCCTCAGATATTATTACGCCGCCGCCGGCATAGATGAACGGCCTTTCGCTTGAATTTATGATTTCGGAGATATTTTTAATCTCATCGTCAGAAGGAACCGCCACATTGAGCACGCGGCGGAGACTCATGGCTCCGGAAGCCTGCGCAGAAACTGCCGGAATGTTCCCGTCAGCCGGAACAAATTCCGTCACCGCAGCCGTAACATCCTTGGGTATATCAATCAGAACAGGTCCCGGTCTGCCTGAGCTGGCAATAAGGAAAGCCTCACGTATCGTCTCCGCAAGCTCCTCCACTTTCATCACGATAAAATTATGTTTTGTTATCGGCATTGTCACGCCGGTTATGTCAATCTCCTGAAAGCTGTCCTTTCCGAGAAGCCCTGTTCCGACATTACAGGTTATCGCGACGAGCGGAACGGAATCCAGATATGCGGTGGCAATTCCGGTGACAAGATTCGTCGCCCCAGGTCCGCTTGTAGCCATACAGACACCTACTTTTCCCGTCGCACGTGCATATCCGTCCGCGGCATGGGATGCGCCCTGCTCATGTGCCGTAAGTATATGGCGGATCTTTCCGCTGTTCTTGTAAAGCTCATCGTAAATATTCAGAATCGCTCCTCCCGGATAGCCGAAAACAGTATCGACTCCATGTTCCAGAAGGCATTCTATAACAATCTGTGCACCCGTCATTTCCATAAATGTGTCCTTGATTTTAAAATATGCTTTTTACTATATATGATTTTTATATGATTTTCAATATTAAACAGCAATAAAGGGTCTTCAGTATTAATAAAGTAAAACTGAAAAATTCTCCTGAAACTTCAAAAAAAACGTATGAACAGGCGGATTTTTTTCTATATTACACACGGGATGGAAAGATACGAATTCAAACTTGCTCCAGCATACAGCCTGTACTATGGGGCGGAAATCATCGAGCAGAACGGCTCGTTCATAAAATTCAGGACAGAAGATGCGTCTGTCCGCACAAAGGCAAGACTCCGGAAAGCATTCTCGGATTATGTTGAATTTGTCAGGTGTCAGAATGACTGTCCGGACAGGTTTCTAAGGAGGACGGTCATCCTTTTTGGAAGGGGAAACATATACGGAAAACGCTTGCCCCGCCGCCAGACAGTTCATGGAGACGGAGCTGCCGGTTCAGGTAGAACACGTTTCTTAGCGGGAAGAATTTCCGTGACAGAGAAAAATGCGGCGGAACTCGGCCTTAGTCGTGCTCAGGGCATTCTGCTTGACGGAATTCTTTCGGACGGAACTGGAATCGTGCTCTTCTGCGGGAAAAAGCAGTCCGATATAATGCCGTTTATGGAACGGCTCTGTCGCGGAAACGACAAGGTGACCGTATGGAACAGGATTGTGGAAAACGGTGACGACGTGAGGGAGATTCTAGTTCAGGCGGTGACCGGAAAACTCGTGGCCGCCGCAACCATGGCATCATGCGCAGCAGAGGGTGCAGCGGCTCTCACATCGGCGGGAACAGCATCCAAAATAATGAGGGCTGTACTCAGATGTGTAATCACGGCTGAAAGGGATTCATTCTGCCCGGGAAAAGGAATTTCCGGCGCAAAATTCATTGCGGATGTCGCCGTTCCGAACAGGAGATACAGCGGGATTTCGGCGGAGAACATCGAAATGACGGAAAGACAGTTCTCGCACAGAACAAATTTCAGGGAAGCTGCGGCAAGGGCCTTGGCGGAAAAACATGTATCATGATGTCATGCCCTGAAAATTACATTCCGGACATGACATGGTAGCTGAAAACTATCAGCAGCCGTCTATCCGTCTTATCAGATATGGAAATACTGACTCAAAATCCACACCGTACCAGTTGTAGTCCGGATGCGCAAGAGTCGCTTTTATTGACTCAACGACAAAATCCGCGGCAAGGGAATATGCCTTATCAAGCGGAATATTTCTCATAAGCGCTCCGGTCAGCACGCTGGCGAAAATATCTCCCGTACCATGAAAATTCACAGGCATTTTTTTATGGAAATACCAGCTGAAATTTCCGGTTCCGGAATCATAGGATGCGACACCGATTTTGCCCGCGACACCTTTCACGGTCTCCTGATCCGAGCCAAACTCGATTCCCTTGAGCACGATTTTTCCTGCCCCCAGCGCCGCAAGATCTTTAAGAATTTTTTTGACATAGGCCTCGTCATAACCGGACTGCACATACGGAATTCCCAGAAGAAAGCTCGCCTCCGTAAGATTCGGAACGATGACATCAGCACGTCCGCAGAATTTCGCCATCGCAAACGCAAAATCCTGAGTAAATCCCGGATAAAGTTTCCCGTTGTCTGCCATACACGGATCCACAATGACAAGCGTATCCGGTTTTCCGAATTCATCCGTAAGCCTGTGCATAAGCTCCAGCTGCTCGAAGGAGCCAAGATAGCCGGTATAGATTGCGTCAAAATGGATATGCTCGTTCTTCCAGTGCCCGCATATCGGCTGTATGTCCGACGTAAGATCACGGAAAGTGAATCCGGTGAAGGCGGTATGCGTAGAGAGAACCGCCGTCGGAAGGACACAGGTCTCAACTCCCATAGCGGAAATGACCGGAAGCGCCACTGTAAGCGAGCATTTTCCGACGCAGGAAATATCCTGCACTGTCAGTATTCGTTTCATTTTTCCTCCATAATAAAATGGCAAATTTATGAAAACAGCTGTATCACCTTGTTCCGAGAACAAGATTCACAAGATCACGGCCGTCCTCAAAATCCTTTATGTTCTGCAGCGTTGTCCGGGCAATCGCCGAAAGCGCATCGGAAGTGAGGAATGCCTGGTGACTTGTGACGATGACATTCGGAAAAGTCAGAAGGCGGGCAAGGACATCGTCACGGATCACGTCAACAGACCAGTCGGTGAAGAAATAGCGGCTTTCCTCCTCGTAGACATCCAACGCCGCTCCGCCGATTTTCCTGCGTTTAAGCGCGTTGACCAGAGCGTGCGTATCTATAAGCGCTCCGCGTCCTGTATTTATTATCACGGCATCATGTTTCATCAGTTCAAGAGACTTGTCATTTATTATGTGTTTAGTCTCATCCGTAAGCGGACAGTGGAGGCTCAGCACATCGCACTGCCTGAAAAAATCTATCAGCGGAAGATATTTATAGCCCTTCTGTTCCGCCCATGCCTTGTCAGGATAGACATCATAGAGAATCACGTTCATTCCGAATCCGGCAAGAATATCGGCCATAACCTTTCCTATTTTTCCTGTTCCGAGAACACCGCCAGTAAGACCGCAGAGATCACGGCCGGTAAGTCCGTCAAGCGTAAAATTTCCGGATTTCGTGCGCACATAAGCCTGCGGAATTCTTCTTGTCAGAGCCATAAGGAGGGCGACCGCGTGTTCAGCCACGGAATGCGGAGAATAGGCCGGAACGCGGACAACCGTAATTCCGGCTTCCTTTACGGCATCAATATCAACGTTGTTGAAGCCGGCGCACCTCATTGCGATTATCTTTACTCCGCACTCGCCCAGCTTCGCAATCACCTTTTTGTTCAATGAGTCGTTCACAAAAACGCATACGGCATCATATCCTTTTGCGGTCAGAGCGGTTTTCTCATTCAGATGGAAATCAAAAAAATCAATCTCGTAGAGGAAATTCCGGTTCTGTTCCGTAAAAGCCTCCCTGTCGTATGATCTTGTGTCATAAAATGCAATTCTCATAAATTCACCTCATTTTGAATATAATCAGACATCACCGTATTTTGAAGAACAATCCGAGCATCGCGCAGGTTATCAGCAGCTGAATTATGATGAATTTTATCAGAACCTGCGTGGGTGACCAGCCGTGATTTTTCCGGAAATGGTCATGGAGAGGAAATCGTATTTTCTCTAACACCTTTATCCTGAAAAAACGCAGCAGGAACACCTTGATAAGCCCCATTCCGCCGTTTATGAAAATTATTGACGAGGTTGCAAGAATTATGAACGGATTGCCGGTCGCCATGACGCAGACTCCTATAAAAAAGCCAAGAGCACGGCTTCCGGCATCGCCCATAAGACAGCGGCTCGGAAACGCATTGTGCCACAGATAACCCATCACGACTCCAGCCATGGCAAAAAGCATCACAGCCCAGTTGGCGCCAGGAGCGAAATGCGGCACAAGAAGATAGAATGCGATGTCCTTATGTCCAAGCACAAAATAGAACACCGCGCCCAATGTTATCAGTGCGACAAGAACAAGCGCGGCGGAAAGTCCGTCCACTCCGTCAGTGCAGTTCGTCGTGTTTATAGAAGCCCACAGCATAACCGTACAGACAATCACGTAAACCGCCGGATTCACACGTACAAGATGTGACACAAACGGCATCCAGAAATACACGTTTCCGTCCGGAGAAAGATTTTTAATGCCGAAATAAAGCACGAGCGAGGCGGCTACGCTTATAATCAGATCAAGAAGCCCCTTCCTGTATTCTCCCCAGCTTGTGACGCTGCGGTCGTCAAGAAAACCGGTGAGCATCGTCAGCCAGGTAAGAAGTATAATCAGCGCGCGGCAGACAGACATCGGCATAAGCAGAAAACATATCAGCACAAAAATCGTTATGAATATGAATCCGGTTCCGGTCGGCTTGCCTTTTGCGGCCTCCGCAGTCAGCGTGAATTCACGGCCCCTGTCATGCGGCATGAAGCGGAAGAATTCCGGAATCAGCTTTACGGCAAGAAAAAATCCGAGATAAAGCGCAAGCGTTATCAGAACCGCATAGGACTGCAGCAGTCGCGCCGGTCCGAAAAATGACTGAAAGTATTGTCCAAGATAAAAAAGCATTCCTTAGTCCTCCGTTAATATGCGATATGGGTCATGCCGGTAAAAATCATGACGACACCACGCTCGTCGCAGTATTTTATGAATTCCCCGTCATCAGGCGTTCCTCCGGTCTGGATAATGGCCTTCACTCCGCGGTCTATGAGCGTGCGGACGGAAAGGCAGAACGGAATCGCCGTATCGGAAACCAGAACATCCGCAAGAATACCGTCCTGATTCTGCCCCGGATTTCGCTCCGCATTTTCCACAGCCTCCGAAAGCACGCTGTCAACCGATTTCAGAGGAGATGTGCAGGCCTGGGAAATTCCGACTATCGCATTGCCTTTCATCAGTATGCAGGAGTAGGAGCGCGGTCCCATAACAAGCAGCATTCCTATGGCCATCTCGTCACTCAGAAACTGGGACGGTCTGTTTTTTGTCCTGACATTCCACTGCCCGAAAAGCACATGATCCTTTGACTGAACAAGAAGTCCGCCGTTGACAAGCTGTATGTCAAAAAGCTGGAGCGATACCTTTGCAGTCGGAATAAGCCTTATGTTCCGGTTGGCGGAAAGAATTTCCTTAGCCTCCGAAGTAAAGCCCGGCGCTATTATCGCGGCGAAATCGGTCTTCACCATCTCAAGTGCGGCCTTGCTGTCAATGACGGCGCTGCATCCGACTGTCACATCATCTATATTCTGAGAATCGTAGGTGAATGTCTTCAGAAACGAGTCAAGAACATTGGTCGAAAGAGCGCCTCCTACGATAGAACGCCTTTTTACCGCCACGGTGAAAACAGTTCCTGTACACGGAGTGAACTGCGTGGTGAATTCGTAGCCGTCGCTGTTCACGCTTTTTACCGTAAGCTGATTTTTGAGACACGCATAGAGCGAGCTTATCTGATCCCATGCAAGCGAAAGGTCACATATAACATTATAGTTCAGTTCCGGACCGTGCAGCTTCCTGAATCCGGAAGCCGCCCCCATCGAACGCGTCATGCTGTAGAGACATGACTTCTGCTGGGGATTCACGCCGCCATGAAAAACCATCTCCTTTGCAAACGGAAATGTCAGGTAGTTCATGAACGGATCGTCGCCTGTGCTGTCCTTGAGAATTCCAAGCGCAACGGCTCCGTCAAAGGCGGAAATCATGTTCATGGCTTTGCCTGCAAGATACCGCCGGAATTCAGGAGTAACGCTGTCGGTTCTGAGCTGAATCATCGCCTCCTTGTAGTCGCCCGGATCCGTCAGCATAAGGATGTTTCCGTAATTCGCAAATGAGCTTCTTACAAGCGATGTGACCGGAAGATTCGGAATTCCGTGCGGCTCCTCCGCAAGAGGCCCGGCAAACGCCGGCGGCTGGACATTAACACAGAGAATCTGAATGTTGTTCTCCCGGAAAGTGTCGTCCTGGGATGATGAGCCGGCACCGTCAATTCTTGTTGACATCACCTTTTTTATAAGCATGAACGTGTCGGCATTTATGTCGGGGGATTCGGCTATCCCCTTCTCATACTGGAACGGAATCCGCTCCTTTCTGAGAAATTCTCCGGTTTTTCCAGCCGAAAGAATCGTCCACCCGGCGGAGACAAGATAACCGGCGAATTCAACAAGATTTCTTGTGTCCTCGACACATATAACAGCCCTTTTAGTCATATATTGATTTTAACGCTCCTCTTTCTCTTTCAGGACGGCAAGAAACGCCGACTGCGGAAGCTCCACGTCCCCGATCATCTTCATCCGCTTCTTTCCTTCCTTCTGTTTTTCAAGGAGCTTGCGTTTTCTTGTTATGTCGCCGCCATAGCATTTGGCCAGAACATCCTTTCTTACGGGGCTTACAGTCTCGCGCGCTATAATCTGACTTCCGATCGCACCCTGAATCGCAATCTTGAACTGCTGGCGTGAAATCTCATCCTTGAGCCGCTCGCAGACTTTCCGCGCACGCTCAACGGCATTCGCCTTGAACGTCAGGAGTGACAGCGCGTCAACAATCTTTCCGTTCAGAAGAATGTCAACTTTGACAAGTTCCGTCGGCCTGTAACCGATCACCTCATAATCAAAGGACGCATAGCCTCGGCTGTAGCTTTTGAGCCTGTCGTAAAAATCAAACAGGACCTCGGAAAGCGGCATCTCGTAATTCAGCTCGACGCGTTTCTCGTCAAGATAGGTCATATTAGTCTGAATTCCGCGTTTTTCGGTACAGAGAGACATTATTGAACCAAGATATACCGCCGGGGTTATGACCGAAGCCTTTATGTACGGCTCCTCCGCATCACGGATTCTTCCCTGCGGATATTCGGACGGATTGTCGATGAAAGCTTCAGTCCCGTTGGTAAGATGAATTCTGTATCTGACTGACGGAGCCGTGAATATGACCGACTGATCAAAGTCGCGCTCAAGGCGCTCCTGAATTATCTCAAGATGAAGAAGTCCCAGAAAACCGCAGCGGAATCCGTTGCCAAGCGCAAGCGAATTGTCCTTCTCGTAGACAAGACTGGCATCATTGAGCTTCAGCTTCTCCATGCTGCTCTTGAGCTCCTCATAGTCGTTGGAGTCCATAGGATAAATCGACGAATATACGACGGGCTTAACCTCCTTGAAGCCCGGAAGCGGAGATTCGGCCGGATCAGAAGATGAGGTGATTGTGTCTCCAACACGGACATCGCTTACTGTCTTTATTCCGGCAATAACATAGCCGACATCGCCTGCCTCAAGAATTCCTGTGTCAACATATTCAATCTTGAAGATTCCGCACTGCTCCACCTTATATTCCGCACCCGTGCTCATCATCCTTATCGTGTCGCCGGATTTTATCCTTCCTTCCATAACGCGCACATGAACTATGACTCCGCGGTATGCGTCATAATGACAGTCGAATATCAAAGCCGCCGTCTTTCCGTCAGGACTGCCGGAGGGCGGAGGAAATTTCGTCACCACGGCCTCCATAAGCGCATCTATTCCCTCACCGGTTTTCGCCGAAACGCAGATCGCATCGTCCGGATCAAGCCCAAGTTCCTGTTCTATCTGCTTTTTTACGGCTGGAATATCGGCGGAGGCAAGATCTATCTTGTTGATTACAGGAACAATCGTCAGATCCTGTTCAAGGGCCATGTACATATTGCTTACGGTCTGACTCTCAACACCCTGCGTAGCGTCAATAAGAAGCAGCGCCCCCTCGCAGGAGGCTATTGCCCTGGAAACCTCATAGGAAAAATCGACATGTCCCGGCGTATCGACAAAATTCAGCTCATAGTCGTTTCCGTCAGCCGCCCTGTAGGGAATCGTGACCGCCTGACTCTTTATGGTTATTCCCCGCTCCCGCTCTATGTCCATATTGTCAAGAATCTGGTTCATCATCTTGCGCTCATCAACAATCTTGGCCTTCTGAATCAACCTGTCGGCCAAAGTGGACTTTCCGTGATCGATGTGCGCCACAATACAGAAATTTCTTTTGTGCTTCATGTCTGTCATAAATCTTTGCTCCAAACGGCAAAAAACATTCCGTAAAAGGAACGCGCGCCGCAAAATTTCCTAAAGGTAGTAAGGACCGTCAAGCGGAGAAGCAAGAATCATTATTATGTCAAGGAATCCCTTCTTCCTGCGCTTTGTATAGACCTGTGCGAAAATATATCCGCTGTCCCTGTCAAATTTCACGTCCTCGACGGAAATCTGATCGTTCTCCGAAAAACCGGACTCGTCAGCCGCACTTCCCCTGATGATTCTGTCTATAGTATATGATTTGCGGCTCAATGTCGATGAGCGGACAAGCCCCATTCCGAAAATGGGAACAAACGAGCCGGACACAAAATCAGATGAGAATATCTCCTCCGCAGGATAAAGCGGCCGTTTTTTAAGGTAGACAGGAATTTCCGCCTTTTTGCCGCCTGCGGAAAGCACATCCATTCTGACTATCGTTCCAGGCTGAAGGCTCATCATCTTGAAATGAAAATCCTCAAGCGATCTGATTTCCGCGCCCTGAATTCCGGCTATTATGTCTCCGCTTTCTATGCCCGCCATAAAAGCGGTTCCGCCCGGCATTACATATTGAATCACGACACCGCCCTTTTCAGCACCGTCCCTGAATGTCCGGCCGGAGGCTCCGATCCAGGTATGGGCCGTTTCTCCGCCCGCATAAAGGAACGGCAGTATCTGCTTAAGATATTCTACAGGAACAGCAAAATTCAGTCCCTGATAACGGGGAATTCCGGCAAAAACGACAGCCTGAACTTTCATACTTGAATCAATCAGGGGACCGCCGGAATTTCCTGAATTCACAGCCGCATCAATCTGAAACACATTACCGAGCGTCAGGAGCTTTCTGTCTACGGATGATATGATTCCGGATGTCAGTGTTCCGTCCAGTCCGAGCGGTGTTCCTATGGCGGAAACATGATCTCCGACCGAAAGATCCGCGCTGGACCCCAACTGAAGCACAAATTCCGGCTCAACCTCAACTTTCAGAAGCGCAAGATCGAGAACCGGATCATAGCCCGTGACTTTAGCCGGAATTCTTGTGTCAGGATCCGAGGCAAGCTTGACATAAAGCCTTGCGAATCCCTCATACTCCGGATCGACAAGGTCCGTTATGACATGATTGTTTGTTATTATGTAGCCGCGGCTGTCGATAAAAAATCCGGAGCCTATAATCCGGTCTGCATAACCGGCACCGTTCTTTACAGCGATGCCGCGGTCAACCCACACCGTAACCGTCGCATCGATGCAGTTTCTGACGGACTTTGGAATTTTACTGACATCAACCGGCCTGAATCCCGGAACATCCGATTCTCCCTGCGGAGTCTCATTCTCCCGGACGAACGGAATTCCGACCGCCGCTAGTGAAGCCGAATAGCGTTCCGCCTCCAGAAAATCATTCTCCGCCACCGCCTCATCCATTTTAAGGCGCACGATTTCCGCACATTCATCTGTTTTTCCGCCGTCTCCCAGCAGAACCGCACGCCACAAGGCCTCGACCGGCTCAGACTGCATCAGCCTGTCTATACGCTCAATCTCGTTTCTGACCACAACATCATCGCTGTAATCCAGCTGCGCCGCAATTTCCGCAGGCTGCTTTACCGAACGGCATGAAAAACACACAAGCGGAAGAACGGCGCAAAACAGCAGATTGGATTTACGGAGAATTCCACAAGACATGACGGTCACTGCTCCTGAATATCCGCGGCAGTTCCGGATTCATCCCGCACTTCCGAAATATCCATGGATTCCGGAGACGACTCAGGCTCTCCGGCCGTAACGAAACGGCAGAAATACGAGTCTCCAACCCTTACGGCAATAATTCTGCCGCCGTCGGCCATAAAGACACAAGGAACTCCCTGCTCCGGAACAGATGCGCCGGATAATCCCGCAAGGAATTCGAGATTCTCGGGTTCAGGAATCTCACCAATCCAGAATACATTGTCGGCACCGCCTTTTATCACAGCTCCGTTTTTTCCTCCGGTTTCCACTGAAACAGGCTCACCGCCGGAAAAAAGCACGCTCACGGGCGGCTCCGAACCGGACAGGCGGAAAACAGACTTCTCCTCTGACAGCTCGCCGTTTTTTCCGTTGCGGACTATATGGCTGAATTCCTGAATTCCGTCCCCGTCAGTATCCCATGAAGAGACGGTCTCTCCGTCGCCATACTCCTCCGTGAATTCAGGGATGGAATCTCCGTCCCTGTCAATCTGAATTTTATGGAGACAGAATCCCCTGTCCGCCGCGAATTTCCCGAACACGGTCTCCGCATAAAAATCCGGCTCCTTTGACCTGGATTGGGCGGAAGTCCTGTCTGTTCCGTAGAATTCCGCCGTCTCCATATAACCGTCGCCGTCAGTGTCCACACGGCGCACAAATTCTCCGGAAGCTGACAACGATGCGGAGGCATAGAGTTTCTGTCCGTCATAAAATGAGACCGAGACAATGTCACCGCCGTAAAGCGCATATTCCGCAGTCGAATTTTCACGCTCGGATGTAGGACAGGAGACTGAAGAGCAGGCGGAGACAAGATTTTCATCAGAAAGAGCGGAAAAACCGGAATTCAGAGACGGAACATAGAATTCAATTCCAGCTGCGGAAAATACGGCCGGAACAGTCATGTCAACAGGAGCAAAAAGCATATCACCGTTCACGAATTCAAATGCCGTGCCGGCAGGAAAAATTCCGCCGCCATTTTTCAGTCTGACCGAAGCCACGGCAGGATAAACGGAATACTCAATCTCCGTTCCTGTTCCGGCGGAAACAAGGCGTACCGGCGTGCCGAAATCACATTCTACATAAGGAACAGAATCAGTCTCGTCGTTTCCGTAAAAACAGACGGATGCCGGACGGCCGCGCTCATATCTGACGGATGTCTCATATTCAAGATCCACATCGGAATCCACACGGACAGTTCCGCTGTAGGAAACAAGAAATTCTTCAAGAAGAGCAGGCATTTCCTCTCCTGCAAACCTGGAAACAAAATATTCAAGCTCCTCCAGCGCGACGGAATTTCCGGCTGAACGGCAGAAAATTCCGGTCGCCTCATCCGCAGAAATTATTCCACCGTCAAACGCGGCGGCGGCAAAAAGCGGGGATGAGAAATTTCTTGCATAGATTGATCTTAAAAGCCTGTCTCTTGAATCACCGGAAACGAAGAATGACGCCATGGTCTCCAGCAGCATATCTCCGGACGAATAGTCGGGAAAAGCCGACATATATGACGAAGCTATCATCAAGGCATCGGAAGGAATATCATATTGTCCGGAGACAGCCGATCTGACGGCGAACGCGCATTCATAGGAGAAAAAAGCGCGGACAAAGCGTCCGTCCGCCGGATAAATTCTACGCGCGGAATTTATTCTCCGGCGGGCCTCGGCAAGCGATTTGGAGGTTCCTGTCCTGTAACAGTTCTTTATACGGATTAATTCCGCATCCGCAGAATACACAAGCGGCTCCGCATCAAGAATTCCAAGAGAACCTGAATAATCTCCTGTATCGCAGAGAAGATCGGCAAGAAGAATCCTCGCAGGCATCCGGTTGTAGCCGATCCAGTCGCCGCCAAGAAACGCCGTCCTTACAGTCTCAAGAACATCTGCACGCGGAGCCGAAAGGTTCCTCATGGCGGCGGCCTTTATATAATAAAGATCGGCGACGGTCGGATCATAGGAAAGCCCCAGCTCCGCCTGCTTTACGGCATTGGCAAAATCACATGAAATAAGCTGCGACTCAGCGATTCTGAGGCACCTGACCGCCGTATTTCTTCCGGTTCCTGATGACGGACCTGCCGCAAAGGATACTCCGACGCAAAAAAAACTCAAAACGGCAAAAAAAATTCTTTTCATAAAACCCCGCTGTCTAAACAGACTTTACAGTCCAGTCGCTGAATCCGGCGGCTGAGCCAAGAATGCTTATTATATTCTGTTCCGGAGACGACAGTTCCTGAATAAGAGGAATCATCGGCCGTATTTCCGGAGGAATGTGCCAGTCCGCAAAAATATCCGCAATCCGCCGCATTTTTCCGTCGGCCGCAAGAATTCTGTCGTCAGTACGGAAATTCCTTATTCTGAAGGGAAAATCCGTGCGCACAACGGCAGTTTTTTCTCCGCAGGTGATCTCGACTGCCGTTCCGCCGGGAACTCCGTCAACATAAATCTCACAACCCGGAAATCTGTAGACGCCGGATTCCCTTATTATAGCAGAAAAACACAAATCAGTTAGCTGTTCGGAATATTTTCTTACATAAAGATTTCTATTTTTAAGGGAAATTCTGACTTTTCCCGCATATTTGTCAAAACCATGGGTTTTATTTCCGGCAGAGCGGATTACATCCGAAACAAACGCATCCGGAATTCTCTGATCAGACGAAACCCGGTTGCAGGCCTTCAAAAGAAGTCTCCGTGCGACCGGAAAATCAAGCGCCGAGAATGAATCCGCATCAAGAACCACAGAACCGTCGGACTGAACCGGCGGAAGCTCCGGAACAAGAGCATTCAGAAAATCCGAATCCGCACGCAGCTTTTCGGCCCCGTTGACAACCGAAGTCCGCCATCCGGGAAAAGACGAATCAAGAAAAGGAACAAGCTCATGCCTTATCCTGTTGCGGAGATAAGAGGTGTCGGAATTGGTGCTGTCCGTCCGCCACGAAATTCCCTTGACATTGAGATAACGCTCAATATCGCTTCTCGGAACATCGATAAGAGGACGGACGAAAATTCCCCTCCGCCGCCTTATTCCGGATGCGCCGTCCAACGAGGCGCCCTGAAGAAAACGCATCAGGATTGTCTCAAGCTGATCGCCGGAGTTGTGGGCGGTGGCGAGAAACGGCAATCCGTTCACCTCCACAAAACGCGAGAATTCCCTATAACGCAGAAATCGCGCGGCCTCCTCCTCCCCATGTCCACGTCTGGCGGATTCCTCGGAGACCTCACCATGCCCGAGCTCCCGGACCGAACAGGAAACATCAAAACCGGCGGCACTGAGCTTGGAGCAAAGGCTGTTCACGAATTCAGCGTCAGAGACAGTCTCATCGTCAGGACGTATAAAATGATTTACGGTGATTACATAAAGCCGGAAGCTGTATCTGAGTGAAAGCGCAGCCATCGACATAAGAAGGGAGACCGAATCCGCACCGCCTGACACCGCGACACCGCATGACTGAATTCCGCCGGAAAGATTAACTCCGCAGCTGTTCAGACCGTTTTCGACGCGCCGCTCAAATTCAACCGAAAAATCGGAGTCAGCAGACACAGGCATATAAGATGCCGTCCGTTCCGGTGAGATACTAAAGTCAGATTTCACATCTTTTTTTGACGGAAAAGTCCGGGCCTGCCGCTTTCCGCACAAATCGGTTTCTGCCATCGGATTCCTTTAAAACAAGAACGGGCTGCCAGAACGACAGCCCGTATGTTGTTCCGAACCTGACTAGCGGGCCGGAGAAACGCTTACAACAGGAAGATTCTCATCAGTAAGGATTGTCACGCCCTCACCGAGAGACAGATCCCTCACGCAGATTGACTCGCCGATATTAACCTTTGAAATGTCAACCACGACACGTGCAGGAAGAGCAGAAGGAACAGCCTGAACCTTCACGTCAGGAATATGTTTCAGCAGGAAGCCGCCCTTAAGAACTCCGGCTGGAGTACCTGAATACTGAATCTTCATTACGGCAGTAAGTTTCTCGTCAGCGGCAGGTTCAAAGAAATCCGCATGAAGAACCTTGTCCGTACGGATATTATATTCTGTGTCCTTGATCAGCGCATCTTTGGCATCTTTTCCGTCAACTTTGAGTGTAATCATGGTTGTCGGAGTAATTGCACGCCAAACCTTGTTGAATTCGACCTCATCCACATCAAGCATCGTAGCTTCGCCCTTTGAATTGTATACGACAGCAGGAATTCTGCCTGACGCACGAAGTCTCTTGGCAACTGTCTTGCCTGATTCAGTACGGGTCTTTCCGTTAATAACCAGCTTATCCATCTTAAAAGCTCCTTTATTTACTTTACAATATCAAATTTATATTTTCTGGGACGACAGGATTCGAACCTGTGGAATACCGGCACCAAAAGCCGGGGGCTTACCGCTTGCCGACGTCCCAATTATAAGCCGTTTCACCGTGGGTCAATTACAACTGCCAGCGGTCAAAATCTGCCCTGAATTATATTCATCCAAAATCCTACGCTGCAGTTCATTTCTGAACTCCGGATTTATAGGATGAACAATGTCCTTGAACTCACCGTCACTTGTCTTCCGGCTGGGCATTGCTATAAAAAGACCATTTTTGCCCTCAATGATTTTTACATTGTGCACGACAAAACAATCGTCAAAAGTGACCGTCACATAAGCACGCAGCTTTGCCTCGGAATCCACTCTCCTGATCCGCAACTCGGTAATCTGCATAAGATATCCTCCGCTCTTATTTTCAGTGCGGGCTAGACAGTCCGCACAAGCTTACAATCCCAGATACCGGAAAGGAATTCACATCCCCTTACCGCAAGTTGCATATCATCGTACACACCGTATACTGTCGAGCCTGAGCCCGACATATCGACAAAAACAGCTCCTGTCTTTCTCAAATCGATCAACGCATCTCCGATCCGCGGATAAAGTTTCGAGACGACATCCGTAAATGTGTTCACGAAATTCCATTCAGCCGCAGCTTTATGATATACAATCTCCATCTCTTTCAATTCAGGTCCCAGCAGTGCTTTTCCGGCATCTGCCGCCCGGTCAACCGCGACATAAGCTTCCTTTGTGGAGGAATTTATGCCCGGAAATATCAGTACAAGAAACAGTTTCTGTCTGTCCGGAATGTTTCTGACTTTCTCACCGCGTCCGGAAACAACAGAGCATCCCCTGCCTCCGGCACCACAGCTTAAAAAGAAAAAAACATCACTACCTGTATTCGCCGCTATATAATCCAGCTGCTCCTTTTCAAGGGTGATTCCGCAAAGGCGTTCCGCGGCACGGACAAAAGCCGCCGCATCGGAAGAGCCTCCTCCAAGACCACCGCCGGCAGGAATCTCCTTTCTGAGCATCACATCGAAGCCCGGAACAGGAACACCGGCAATCTCACGGAATGCGCGGTATGCAGCCGTCAAGGTATTTTCTTCGGGAAGAGACAGACAGGAACATTCAACTCTGCACCGGCCGTCGCCGGACACACGGACATAAAGTTCATCTGACAAATCCACCGTCTGGAAAATACTTTCTATATTATGGAATCCGTCGTCCCGTGCAGGCAAAACATTCAGTCCGAAATTTACTTTTGCATACGCCTTGACACGGATTTCAGTCAGCATTTGACTTTCCATTATACAAATTTCACGCTTTATGTCAAATACGGCGAAAGAATCCGCTTCTGACAGGACGTACATTTTTCATATTTTATTCAAAAACCAGTTGACAATAATATTACGCTGATTTACATTTTTATCCGCTGGGAGTTTCGTCACTTAACGCAGCATTTCTGTAATTCTGAGCAAAGAATTCAAGGAGTTTTTAATGTCCGCAGCCCTGCTTGATGATTCTTCACTTCAGCTGTCTTTCAGTTATGATGATGAGTACGATGATTTTGACGACGTTGACGATGACGACTTTGGCTATGACGATGACGACACATTGGACAGTTTTGATGACGATGTAGATCTGTACGACGACGTCTTCAAGGAAGAGGAATATCCGGATGAACCTTATGACGATGTCGAGGCGGAGGACGGCTATTATCCGATGTCTTCCGAAGAAGAGGAACTGATAGACGAGGACGAGGATTTTGGCGAGAGTTTTGATGACTGAAGCACCAGTCCAGATAAAAATACAACCGATATGAAAAAAAGACCGCATTTTTGCGGTCTTTTTTTGTCAGGCTTCAGAAGAAGAATCTTCTATATCTATTGTCTTTCCCGCATGCCACAGTTTCTCAAGATCATAAAAACCGCGTGCGTTCTCAGACATAAGGTGAACCACGATGGCCCCCAAATCTATCAGATTCCAGTCATCACCGTCAGGACTCCGCCGCTTTGTCGCATGAATTTCCAGGTCGTTGTCCTTTATATAATCCCTGACCTGCCTGTAAAGTCCCTGCCAGTGCGCAGAACTGTTCACCGTGACGATGACAAAAAAATCCGTCCAGCTGTTAAGCCCGGAAACATCTATCACCGTAACATCACGCCCCTTTCCGTCCACCATCAGCCGGGCAATCTCCTTCGCCTTTTCTTCAATGCTTTTCATTTTATCTCGGATTACGTCTGACAACATAACGCCCGTTGAAATCCTTTCCGAGTATTATCGTAAAATCAACACGCGCATCGTCAGATGAAATTCCCGCCTCCGTCTCAGAATCTGCCTGTCTTATGTTGGTGCAGTGAATGAATCCGCCGACCATTTTAGCTATATCCTCATTTCCGATATGATCAATTATCACCGTCTCCTCATAATCATTTGAATCGGCGTTAACCGCACTCAGAACATCATAGCTGGCGTTCTGGAACAGAATCGACGTGTTGCGCGCCAGCCCCTGAACAGTAGTTCCGTTCTGAATCTCAAGCACATAGGTTCTGCTAGGAACCGTTCCGTCCGTGGACACCAGCATTCCGGTAGTCTGCTTAACCGCCTCCTTCACGAATTCTCCGTTGTTCAGAGGAAAAAGGAGCTGCTGCCCGTCAACATTACGGATTGAACCGGTGATAGTCTGTCTTATCACGGATTCAGTGTCAACCTGCGCAAGGACGGAAAAAAGCGTTCTGACTTCAGAATCAGAAACATTGCATGACATACATTCGGCATATTTACGGAAGTTGCCGCCCCTGAAAATGATGAAATTCCGGTCATGCAGTCCGGTAAGAAATGCAGTCATGACATTCTGGTACCTGTCCTGAACATCAGATGACGTCTCCTCGGAATCACGGTATTTCAGATATGTCAGAATTTTATCACCGTCAAGATCCACCGCTCCTGAAGGAAGAAGCCATCTTGTTCCGTCATCGGCGCGGCAGTCCACAGGAGCCGGTATGAACACCCTGAGTCCTCCGAGCATATCCGTCAGCTTTACAAAACCGTCAAGATTGATGACAACATAAAACGGAACGCTAAGACCGAGCATCCGCTCCACCTCAGTCCGATAGCTGTCTATCCCCTTCTCCTGGTAAACCCTGTCAATCCTGTCAACACGGCCGAGAGTCCTGTATATCGCACCTGTATTTCCCGGAATATTCATCACAGCGGCCTTGTTGAACACCGGATAGCTTGCGATGACATCAGAGAAAAGTACAGAGCCATCATCATCCTCCACAACAAAAAGGACTTTCAGAAGACTGTCACTTTTGACAACCTCCTCGACCGCATCTGTCTTAAGGGAGAACATGAAAATTCCGACCACGACCGCAACTATAAGCAGAATAAGGACTATAAAAATAACACCTTTCTGTTCATCCCTGAATTTCCGCATAGGCTACACCCCGAAATGCTCAAGCAGTTTCTGTGTCTCAGGAAAAAGGGCATATCCCTTTCCCTTTGATTTCACAAATCCGACCGTATCGACAAGAACCGTCCTGAACATATCATCAAGCGTATGCTCAAAAAGACCGTTGCGGTAGGAGTCAGTTATATATTTGCGGCCAGGCTCTATCTTGTCGGCCACATAGAGCGCCTCTGTCAGAGCTCCCATTCCAACCTTTCCTGAAGTATGGAAAGCCACAGCCTCCAGCAGCTCATCATCATCCACGGAAAACTTCTGCCTCAGAAGAACGGCGGCCGCCCGGCCGTGAAGAAGCGACGGCTTTTCCCTCTCAATGTCAATGACAGGCATTCCGTCCTCCGACGCAAGCTCCAAAAGCCGTTCCGGAGAATCCTCCTTGCACATATCATGGGCAATACCGGCCATATAGCCCTTCTCATCATCAAGAGCATAATGACGGCATATCCGTGCGCACATACGTGCGGTTCTCAGGGAATGTCCGTATCTGGATTCCGAAAGTCTTCCGCTTATATATTCTCTGATTTGCTCTGTCAGTTCCAGATAATCCATAAATTTTCCACAGTCTGAGCCTCAGCCGGCGTTTTCCGGAAACGGAATATGTTCTGTTCCGCAAGAACCGGATCGGTCAACATACAGTTTTTCCGATACAATATACTCAAAAACGGCACCCGGAACAAGATACCTGAAACTTTTTCCTGATGCGATCCGCGCCCGTATTTCCGTGGAGGAGACAGGAAGAATGGGATTCTCAAGAAAACGGAATTTCCACTTGAAATTCTCCGGCGAAAATTCAGTTCCGAAATCCCCCGTATAATTTCCGGAAGGAGAATTCCTGAATCCGGACGAATCGACAGCATTCCGCTCCGGATGTCGGTGCGCGACGATAAGCTCCGAATGACCCGCCACATAATCCGCACGGTGCCATTTTCCGAATTCCGCGGCCACCTCCTCCCCCAGTATGAATGCAGGTTTTCCGTCAATCTGCGGTCCGTACTTCTCAAGAATGAACGCAAGCGTATCCGAGGTATACGAAATTCCGCCGCGGACAATCTCGCAGTCCTCGGCGGCAAAAATTCCTCTGCCATCAGCATCGCAGAACCGCCGCACAAGCTCAAGCCGCTGCAACGGAGGAACATCTCCGTTCAAAGACTTGTGGGGAGGAATGAACGTCGGCACAAACAGAACCCGGTCAAAACCGAGCTCCGTGACAACGGTGTCGGCCAGCATGGCATGACCTATATGAAGCGGATTGAAACTGCCGCCGATAATGGCAATTCTCACTGCTCGCTTCCCGGATACTGGACAGGCCCGTCATCCACAAATGAACGTGAATTCATAAAACCGGATTCCGAAATCTCAGATGTTTTTCCAGGTTCGGACAAGGCACGGTTCTCAAGTCTGTTCACAAGATTTATGATTTCCCTCCTTGCATTGTCAAGGCCGCGCCCCGTCATGACGGAAACAGGAATAACAGGAATTTCAGACGCGGTGGAACGGATTTTCTCTATGACCTCAAGAGCACGGTCAAAAGCGCCGTCAACATCAGTCTTGTTGCAGAGAACTATCCGCGGTTTCTCCATAAGCGCAGGAGAATACGAGGAAAGCTCATCACATAAAGTATCATACGCCGTCTCATAATTGTCATCCGAACAGTCAACCATAAAAATCAGACAGGCGGTCCGGGTTATATGTTTCAGAAACTGATCTCCAAGACCAGCGCCTTCCGACGCACCTTCAATGATTCCGGGAATATCCGCTATGACAATGTCGTTCTCGTCATCCACACGCAGAACTCCGAGATTCGGGATTTTTGTGGTGAACGGATATGGCGCTATTTTAGGACGCGCATTTGTGAATGCCGTAAGAAGCGACGACTTTCCGGCATTCGGAAATCCGACAAGTCCCACATCAGCCATTATGCTAAGCTCTATCCGGAGCATCCTCGTCTCACCGGGGGTTCCCGGATGGGCATAGCGCGGAGCCTGATTTGTCGATGTCTTGAAATGGACATTTCCCCATCCGCCTTTTCCGCCTTTAAGAAATGTGAACTGCTCCTCTCCGGAAGAGGCCGAAAAATCATATATAAGCTCGCCGGTATCCGCATCCCTTATTGTAGTTCCGGGCGGAACCGGTATCACCACATCCTCGCCGTCCTTTCCGAAGCGGTTCCACCCCTGACCGTCACCGCCATTCTTCGCCTTGAAACAATGACGGTGACGCAGTTTTCCCAGAGTCCGGAGATTACGTCTCACACAGAAAATGACATCTCCGCCTTTTCCTCCGTCGCCGCCGTTCGGTCCGCCATGGGGAATATATTTCTCCCGCCTGAATGATATGCAACCGTTTCCTCCGTTTCCGGAACGGACTTCTATCAGCGCCTCGTCTGCAAACTGAATCATATTTCTTCCATAAATAAAAATGTGCGGATCACCATCCGTGAGCAAAAGCGTCAGGACGATGATTTCCACACATGAACAAAAAAATACCCGGCACAGAAAAAAATCCTGTCCGGGTAATCATATGCCTAGAATATCGCGGCAAAACCTATGCTTCCGCTGGAGCCACAGAAACAACTTTTCTGTTCATACGCTCACCATAAACGACCTTTCCGTCGGCAGTAGCAAAAAGGCTGTCATCTCCGGCTCTTTTCACATTGTCACCGGGATAAAATTTTGTTCCACGCTGCTTAAGGATGATTGATCCGGCAGTAACAAATTCTCCGCTGTATTTCTTTATACCCAAATTCTTCGGATTTGAATCACGGCCGTTCTTCGCACCGCTTCCGCCTCTAGTTCTTCCCATAATATTCTCCTAATTTATGCAAGAGTTATATCTTCGACACGGACATTAGTATAATGCTGTCTATGACCGATTGTACGGTGATAATCTTTCTTTGATTTATATTTGAATACGATAACTTTCTTGTCTCTGAAAGAATCCTCAACGACAAGCTGAACTTTCGCACCGTTCACATAAGGCGAACCGACACTGATTTTATCACCGTCGCTTACCAGAAGAACTGTATCGACATCAATCTTTGAACCTTTCTCCGCATCAACTTTATCTACTGTAAGTACAGCTCCCTTCTCGGCTTTGTACTGCTTGCCCTTAAACTCAATAGTCGCGTACATATAATACCTCTATTTTTAGAAATTCTGATCTGTGCGTCCGGCACGGAGGAATCAAAGGAAACGGCAATTCCAACCGCACGGACTGATGCATGGAGCGCTGATGCATAAAACGGGGATTAGATACAACAGTCAAAAACAACCATACACGTACCGAAGATATTATCAAATAAGAGCACAAAATGCAAGCGGAATTCAGGTATGTCGGCGTATGCCGTCAAATTTTATCTTATACAGGAAAAGACCTTCCGGAGGAGCGGTAATTCCGGCCTTCCGTCTGTCGCAGGCGGCGATTATCCTCTTGAGGTCAGAAACATCACCGCCTTTTTTATCCAGACCGATGAGCGTTCCTGTTACGGTACGGACCATTTTCCACAAAAACGCATTCGCCTCTATCTGGAACACAAGCACATCCGCCCCGAACATATCCTTTCCCACAAAAAATTCCGCGCCGTCAATATAACGGAACGTGGAGATGCTTCCGTCACCGCCGGCTGAAAATGACGCGCAGTCCATCTCGCCGCGCAGACAGGACGCCATCCTGTTCAGACGGTCAACATCCGGCTCATACTTTCCGGGACTCCACACAAATCTGGCGGCCGCGGCGGAAACTGTCGGCGTCATTGATATGAAATACCTGTACACACGGCTTGTGGCGCTGAATCTGGCGTTGAAATCAGAGGAAACCTCCTCCGCCGCCATGACACGGACATCTCCGGGCAGAAAAGCATTCAGCGCGCGCACATAATTTGCCGCCGGAATTCCGTCATTCGGAGAGAAAAAATTGGCCGCCTGACCGAGCGCATGAACACCGCTGTCCGTCCGTCCGGATCCGTACAGGGTGACGGCCTGACCATGAAGACGCCTCAACGCCTTCTCAAGCTCTCCCTGAACAGTACGTCCGGCCTCTCTTCCGTCCGGATTATCCTGACGTTGCCATCCGCAGAAATCCGTTCCGTCATAAGAAACAGTAAGCAGTATATTTCTCATCGTCTCAGAATTCGTCGTCGCTGACAACCTTTGACAGCCTGTCATAAAGATTTCTTGCGTGCTCCAGAAGCGGTCCGGGTTTGTTCTTTGACGATTTTCCGAGCCCGAATATTCTGGCAATCGCCGTCTTTGACTCGCTGAGTTTTTTGAGACGGAGCTGCATATCAGTCTGCTGACCGTATTTGTACTCAAGCAGCCCGCAAAGATAAATAACCCCGTCCCATCCGTAGTTTTTGTCCATATCCGGACCGAAATTGCTCAGGGTGGAACTTTTCTCCACACGGTTCATCTCATTCAGAACGGCCTGCTCATAAAGGAACAACGCCTTCCGGTAAAAAACCTGAGCCACATAATCATAATTATGTCCCGGACACCTGACATCAAGTTCAACGCAAAGCCAGGCGAGACGCAGAGAGATTATCGCCATCTTCATTGTGGGAATCATCTCCACGCCTACGGAAGCGTAAGTAAGAAGCGCAAGATAATACATCGCCGCCCCGTCAAAAAGAGTCCGCTCCTTGTTCAGATTGAAATACGGAAATATAGTTTCCACCGCAGTTTTCCGCGTGTTCATGTCATCATAAAGCTTGTCAAGAACCGCGGCATTCTTCATCTCCTTGAAGTCTGACCAGAAAAAGGCCGAATAGCAGTGAGGACAGGCGCCGATGTCATATATAAGCGGGTACACTCTTCCGAATTTTGCGGAAGGCTCGAAAATTCTGTGCAGCTCATCAGTCAGACCGCCGGCAATCATGCGTCCGTTTCCGCTCAGCATTATCTCACGTTGGAAATTCTTCTTGCACACGGGACACAGGCATTTTTCCTTTGACCAGTAGGATATTGAGGGCTTCCTGCCGCCTGACTCTTTTTTTACACCTGAAACCATAACGCCTCCCTGACGTTAATAGGAAGAATTCAGTCCGCCGACCTTAACCTGAAAGTGGCTGAATTCCATACTGAACGAAGCCCGTCCCTGCGTGGCGGAACGGAGATTCGTGCTGAATCCGAACATCTTCGCCATGGGCGCCTGGGCATGGATTATCTCTCCGGAAGACTTGCTGTCCTGACCCATTATGTTCCCACCTCGCTGCGTCAGCTGACTGCTCGCAGGACCGACAAATTCCTTGGGACATGAAATATCAACATTCATCACCGGCTCAAGAATCTGCGGACCGGCCTCGGAACACACCTTGTCAAAAGCCTGAGCCGCGCAGGCCTCAAATGCGAACGGTGTAGATGTAAGCTCATTGTAATCTATCGCGGTAACGGTGACTGCTATATCAGTGCACGGATAGCCGAAACGGATTCCTGAGTCAAGGGAATTCCTGAAACCGTTCTCCACAGCCTCAAAAATCGCATCTGGAATCTCCCCATGTCTGACTGTACAGGTGTAAGAATTTCCGCTGCCCTTCCCGCTCGGCGCCACCTTTACCGTAAGTCCGGCGGTATTCTCCTTTCCGGCAAGAACACGGCTGAATTCACATGATGTCTCTGCCTCATTTGATATTGATTCACGGTAAGTCACCTGTGGAGCGCCGACATTGCATTTCACGCCGAAATCATCCCTCATTCTGGTCACAAGGACATCAAGATGAAGTTCGCCCATTCCGCTTATGATAAGCTGACCGGTCTCCGCATCCTCATGATATGTGAAAGTCGGATCCTCGCGTGAAAGAAGAGCAAGAGTCTCGTTCATCTTGTCACGCTCGGACATACTTTCCGGCTCCAATGCGACGGAAATCACAGGCTGAGGGAAAACAGGCTCCTCCAGAAGAACAGTGAAAGCCTCGGTTCCTACGGAATCACCTGTCTGAGCAAGTTTCATTCCGATAAAAACCGCTATGTCTCCGGCGGAGACGCTGTCCATCGGCTCGCTTTTGTCCGCATGCATTCTGAGAATCCTGTTCACACGCTCCCGCTTCTTCTTGTTTATATTGTAGACCTGTGTTCCGGCCGAGATTTTTCCCGAATACATTCTGACGTAGCAGAGCGGTCCCATCTCGCGGTCGTACTGAATCTTGAACACAAGCCCCAGCGCCATTTTTGAGGGATCGCACGGAACGGTGACCGGCTCCTCCTTGTCCTTTCTCACATGAATTCCGGCGGCAGGAGGAACCTCGTCCGGAGCAGGCAGATAATCTATGACCGCATCTATCAGCGGCTGAACACCCTGATTATGCCTTGCGGATCCCATAACAAAGGGTACGAATTTCCTTTTTATCGTCCCTTTCCTTATCGATGCCTTCAGCTGTGCGGACGTTATCTCACCGCCCTCAAGATAAATTTCACCCAGGGCATCATCGTAGGACGCCACCTGATCGACAAGCTTTTCACGCCATTTATCCGCCTCATCCTGTCTTGAAGCATCAATGTCCGAACAGGTGAACGTCTCGCCCTCGTCCTCTGCGTTCCAGCGGATTTCCTTCATCTCAAGAAGATCAATAACGCCCTCAAAGTCAGGCCCCTGTCCGATCGGAATCTGCAGCGCAAGACATTCCGCACCGAATTTCTCATGTACATCAGCCATTGAGCCGAAGAAATCCGCACCGACACGATCCATCTTGTTCATAAAGCACAGACGCGGCACATTGAATTCATCCGCCTGTTTCCATACGGTTTCCGTCTGAGGCTGAACACCGTCAACAGCGCAGATTACAGCCACAGCCCCGTCAAGAACACGGAGAGAACGCTCCACCTCCGCGGTAAAATCCACGTGTCCCGGTGTGTCTATAATATTTATCTGGTAGTTTTTCCAATAAGTAGTTGTGGCGGCGGAGCAGATTGTGATTCCCCTTTCCTGTTCCTGAGCCATCCAGTCCATGGTGGCCTGCCCGTCGTCAATCTCCCCGATTTTATGGATTTTTTTTGTATAATACAGAATCCGTTCCGTGGTCGTGGTCTTTCCGGCGTCTATATGAGCCATAATCCCGATGTTTCTCATCTTATCAAGTGACATAAAACCTCTGATAATATTCCGGCAGAAATATTTCCGCCCATTATACCGGTTTATGCCCTTTTTAACAATACAAGGAACACCGGGAGACACGGCGCCCGTAAAACGGAATTTATTTTTTTCCGGTAACAATGATTCCGGTAATATTGGCGGGTTTACCCTCGCGGCTTTTTGACGCACGGCGCGACACCGTCACATGAAGAATATATTTCTCCGGCCCGGCACCGCTGACTATCTCCTTATAGGCCCAGCCGAGGTAGCCCCTTCTGTTCGCCTGAAAACAGTTCAGTATGACCTTTGGAGATTCGGTTCCGTCCGGCAATGTGACCCATGCCTGCGCATCCCTGAACTGGTCGCTTTCGCAGTAGGTTATTCCCACAGAAGTTCCCTCAAGCTCAAAAGTCATCTCGGCACCCGCCTCGGCCGACTGCCACCCCTGTCTGGCCTGACCGTGGGAGACCCATTCCGTGTGGACAGGACTTCCCGCCGTCCAGCCGGAATTTGTAACCGGCGAGATGTTGTCCCGGTGATAATACAGCGGGAACTCAAAGCCGTCATCGGTAAGCGGTACCGGAAGTTCCTTTGCAGGAGACGGGATCTCAGAATCAGGCGGAAGATTTCTCCATATATTTTCAAGCCATTCCGTAATGAACGAGGCTATCGAGGCATGTCCCGCATTGTTCGGGTGCACGGACTCCTCTCCGTCAAAAAATTCATCAAAGTCAGCATTCGGATTGGCGGAAAAAACGCAGTCCTTCCAGCTGACATAAGGAATATGATAATACTCACAGATTGGCTGCTGCTCATACTGCTGACCTGAGTAAGGAGGTTTGCGCTCGTTCACAAAAAGCGCCAGAACCGCGGTATCCGTTCCGTTCATCATCTGCCGGATCACCCCCTCGTAGGTACGGCGGCGAACTTTCGGATCAAGCCACTGGTCGTTCATGGCAAACTCAAGAATCACCATGTCCGCGCCTATTGCCTTTATATGATCCCTAACTCTGACCGACGCGAACGCCGAGTCCGTTCCGCTTACGCCCTCATTTGCGAACGTAAGCTCGCAGCCGTTTTCCGCAGCCTTGTCTCTGAACCATCCGGCAGTCCGGGCGGCCCAACTGTTTGTGTTTATAGGATTGGAATTATAGCCTGTGGTGATTGAGCCTCCGAGCGCGGCTATTTTTACGCGTTCACCGCGGCGGATTTTCGCCATCACATTCTGAATTCTGACTTCAGCCTTTTCTTCCATAAAATTATCTCCAGCCGCGCATAGGGGCAGAAACATGACGGAAAATGCCGCCAGCGCGCACAAAAAAAATCTTCTCATCCGGCACCTCATCTGAATGACGGAAGCTCGTCACGGGTTATCAGATAATCGTTCTCATAGAATTTCCTGAATGTGTCTATGTCCGTGAATTTTCCGCTGTACCCGTTCTTTGATGTCCGCACAAAATCACCGTTCCATGTACAGAACCAGGACCAGGGACTTTTCTCCCGCTGCAAAGCCTCTATGTCGGGAAGCGCCCCGTTCTCCGAGACTGCAACAAGCTTCGGCTGAGCGGTAGCCGCCTGAATCAGAACCAGCTCATCATGGAGCGGTTTGTAATTGCGCTCTCCCGGATAACTGTCATAGGAGATGACATCCGCATACTCATCTCCGGGATACCAGTCAGGATTCTGTCCGTTCCATACCCAGATAAGGTTATTCAATTTATGATAATTCACCAGACGGTCAAAAAGCATACGGTAAAGCTCGATATAACTGTCCTTTCCGTGCGCGCCCCACCAGAACCATCCGCCGCTTGCCTCATGAAGCGGACGCCACAGAACAGGGATGCCCGCCTCCTGAAGACTTTTAAGCTGGACGGCAATCTCGTCAATATCGCGCAGCATAAGGCGGTATTCCTCGCTGTCATGGTTTCTCAGTCCGTTCACAAAATTGAAGGTTGTGGCTCCTGTCCTGAATCCGTCATACCAGCGCTTGCCCTCCACATCCTGATTCACAAGATCCTTGGGCGCATTCCAGTGCCAGCAGCAGGTGATTATGCCACCCGCATCCCACCACCTTTTTGCCTCGCGGACAACCGAACTTCTTGTTCCGTGCTCCACGCGTGACGGAGAGAAGTCAATCAGATCAATTCCGAGCACCGCCGGATATTTTCCTGTCGTCTGATTTATGACCTTTATCTCCGGTGTGCCAGCATAAATCTGCTGGCCGGAAAGAATTCCCTTTCCGCGCATTCCGACAAGATATTTGTAGAGAGCCGCAGCCTGCCGGGACGGATTTTTGGTGACAAGTTCCCCCGGCGGAGAAATTTTCCTGCTTATCGCGGACGTAAGCGGCTTTATCTCGACCGAATCAAGCTGCCACTCGCCGGTAAGTCCGGTTATATAAAGAGTATGTCCGCCCTCATCAAGAAAGACTCCGCTGTTCACATAAATCTGTGAGAATTTCTGCGAATACGGCAGCCTCTGGGCGCATACAAAACCATCATCATCATATTCAACTTTAAAACTGACGCGTCTGTCCTCATTAGGATTCCGCACATTCAGCACGACCGCATAATCACCGGACTTTCCGACATTGACATTCACTCCGACGCAGCTCTGATCATAGGAAATGAACTGCACATATCCGGAACCGGAAAATCCCTTCACTTCAGAAGCCTTAGTAACACCATATAAATCGCCGTCCTCGGCCTCAAATTTCTGCGCGGCGGCAGGAAAAACAAGGCATAGTCCCAGAACAGCAGGAATCATTTTTCTCAGCATAATCTCCACCAGCCGGACAATTCCGCATATCGGACAATCCGGGCAAAAAAAATCTGCCGGAAAAGAAAAAATCCTTCTCCGGCAGAACAAGAATTCTGTTATCTTTCCGTAATCACAAGATTGTCAATCACGAAATCCTTCATGTTGTGGCCGCCGAACTGGAGCGGGATTTTTCCGTTCTGGAGAACATCAAGAACAGTCGCCGACACATGGACGACTTCTCCTGCAGAAGAAACATCCTTCTTTGTCCATCCGTATTTGTTCAGCTCATCCTGATATGCCTGAACCCAGACGTAAGCGCCCTCGCCCGGAGCCTTGAGCGCCTTTACATCAAATTCAATCACATATTCACGCCAACCGACAATTGCAAGCTTATCGGCATCCGTAATCGCACCGGTAATATCGGCGCCGTCCTTCTCGTAGTCCATTGAAATCTTGAGCGAACCTTTGTCAATTGACTCGGCGCCGTCAACCCAAGAGACCGCGACGGAGCTGTAGTCTGTTCCCGGCATCACGCGGAAAGCCTCGGCCTGTTTCTTCTTCTTGAAGTCCATCTCTATCTTCTTGAACGGAAGCTTCTCAAGTTTGCCCATCGGCTTGTTCGCATCGGCAACAAGGGCGACAGCTTTCGGAGTCCAGGCGGCTATTGCGGACGCAGGAGAATTTCCTGACCATACAATCTCGCCGAGGAAGCTGTTGATTATCGACTCAATCGGAGACTCGGTGTATCCGGGATACCAGGCATCCTTCTCCATTGTATCACCGAGCGTGAAAATCTCCTCCGGCCATGTCTTTGCACGGTTGGCCTTGTCGTCGGCAGTCCACTCCTCAAGACAGATGTTAATGAATTTTCCGGCATAAGTCGGACTGTCAGAACCGGCTCCTATGGCATATCCGTCACATTCAAATATGTTCTTTTTATCCTTGTTGCTCGGACCGAACGGAACCGGAACATAGCAGAGCTCATCGCGAGTGTTCGCAAGAAGCGCCGACGGATAGTACTCGCGTTCCATCATCATTGCGACAGTTCTGTTCGGAATTCCGTCCTTGGCGATGTTGTTGTCCTGAAGATACCATCCGTCCTTCTTTGCCTGCTCAAGGAAAGAGAGAGCCTCGGTAACACGCTGATCCTCAAAATTCAGAGTTATGTTCGCATTTGAGTCTATATTCGTAAGAGTCGCGCCGTTCGCATAGATGAGTCCGGCGGTATACCAGTTGGCGAATCCCCAGCGGTCAATTGTTCCCGAACCGGTCGTATCTTTCGTAAGTTTCTGCGCAAGAGAACGCAGATGGTTCCAGTCCCACTCGCCTCTCTGCCACAGGGCATAAGGCTGATCCTTCTCGGCGATTCCTTCCTCTTCCATGAGAGTCTTGTTGTAAATGACAATCCAGTAGTGGTTTGACAGCTTGTGCGATGCTGCATAATAATGTCCGTCATATTTGAATGACGCGTCCATACCGGGTATGTTCATATAATCAGTCTTGAGATTGACATATCCGTCAATCGGCTCAAGATAACCCTTGGTGTAGAATTTCGGGAAATCCGCACTTCTTGCGAACGTCACGTCTATCGGGTTTCCGGCTGCCATATAAGTAAGAATCTTTGACTGCCAGTTGCCCCAGTCGGACAGCACGAACGTGACCTTTCCTCCTGTCTCCTTCTCGTAGCGGGTCTTGGCCTTGACCATGACATCCTTCTTGTTGCGCGGATTCACCGCCGGGCGGAATACGGTAATATCCGCGCTCTCCTTTGCAGACAGAGCGGAAACCGCAAGCGCGAGCATGAGAGCCGCAATTCTTGTTTTTTTCATTTTTTCCTCCTGATAAAAATGACTCCGGAAATTCCAGACGGAATTCCCGGTAAAATATACAGATTCTTTTAAATTCCTTGTGTCGGCCTTATCAGCCTACAAGTCCGGTTCTTGTAATACTTTCCGTAAAGTATTTCTGTGCAAAGATGTACATCACAAGAAGCGGCATTATGACGACAAAACAGGCCGCCTCAAGAATTGACGCCTCGCTGAGCGCGACATCCGCGGCGTTCATGTGTTCCGCAAGGAGCTGGAGCCTGTCCTGAAGAACCGTAACTCCGACCGACAGCGGATAGTTGTCCACATAGAACATCACCGAAAGATAATAGTCATTCCAGTGCCAGACAATAGAGAAAAGCACGATTACAATCACTATGCTTCCCACATTCGGGACCATTATCCTGATGAATGTGGAGAAAGGATTGCAGCCGTCCACATAAGCCGCCTCCTCCAGCTCCTTGGGCATACCGGAGAAGAACTGCCTTATCATGTAGATATAAAGTCCGCTCCTGATTCCGACTCCTGTTACGGACATCAGATAGAACGGCCAGTCGGTATTCAGAAGATTCACCGTGACCGCCTCGCCGCCATTAAAAGGACGGAGCAGCTGTCCCAGACCGAAAAAATCAAAGAAATGGAACTGGACATAAAGAGGAATTATTATCGTCGATGCAGGAACAATTATAGTAAACAGCAGACACGTAAACAGAATGTCCCGTCCCCTGAATTTGAACCTTGAGAAGCCATAGGCGACCATAAGACACACAAACACCTGCAGCACGACGGAAGGGACAAGCATTGTCAGGGTTTTTATTATCGAATCCTTGAATCCTATAAGATCATCCGCAAGGACAAAGTTGTTCAGCGTGAACGTCTTCGGAATCCAGATGATTGTCGGATCAAGCCGGTCCACAGGATCCCTGAAGGCGTTTGAAAGCAGAAAAAGCACAGGATAAAGCAGGACATAAGCCATTCCGATAAGAAACAGCGTCCTGAAAATTCCCGTCACAACAGAAAGCGACTTGTCCGCCGCAGTCTTATTCTTGAATTTAAATCCTTTTGTCATCACGCTACCCTCAGTTCAGAACCTTGTTGACACGCTTTGTCAGGAATTTGTCAACCAGCATTATAAGAAGAAGCACAATCACAAAATATATTATTGATATTGTCGTGCTGTACTCATACCGTCCCTGGTTCACATAAGTGACAATCATACGCATTATCTTGTTTGAATAGTCCGTGAAATAGTCTATTATGGAATAGATTACGGTCATAACAATCGTCGGAGAAATCATCACAAAAGTGATTTTCCAGAATGTCTCCCATTCGGTCGCACCTTCGATTCTTGCGGCCTCGTACATGCTGTCAGGAATACTATGCAGGGCAGAAAGAAGGAGAAGAATCTGAACGCCGCTGCGCCATGTAAGATCCAGAATTGAGCCGACTGTGTTTGTGATAATCTGGACAACCTGAAAATTCATGCCTGACTTTACGAGGACCTCGTTTATTATTCCCGTCTGAAAGAGCGTAGCCGCCTGACCGGTTCCGGTCGCAAGCACATTCTCCTTTAGGATTGTGATTACAACTCCGGAAGAAATTATAACCGGAAGAAAGAAAATTGAGCGCATAAGCGTGCGGCCACGGAAATTGTTGCGCAGAATCAGAGCGATGAACAGACTGAAAAACACGATTATCGGAACCTGATATACGATGTTCAGCGTGGAACTTACAATAGCACGGGAAAAATCCGGATCAACCGTAAACGCCTGGATATAGTTGTCAAGTCCGACAAAATCCATCTTAAGGCCGGAACTTGATATGGACATCTTGCTGAATGTGTATGTCAGCGCTTTGAGCAACGGCACCGCAAAAAAGAAAATGAAGCCCAGAAGCCACGGAGCGATGAAAACCCAGCCCCATCTTGACTGTTTCTCTATAAGACCCGCACCTTTGCGTCCGGGCTTTTTTGTTTTGGTTTTTTCCATAATTATCTGTCCTCGCTCACCGCCCAGGAATACGGTCCGGCCGTCATTCCTGCGGCAGTTATGGTCTTGTCTGAATAATTCGTAAGAATTCTGACTCCGTTGTCATAAACGGTGATGCGTCCGCCGTTACCGTAAACCTCATGGGATTTTATTGTCCTGCCCGAAATTCTGTCGGCCACAGGCTTTATCTCGGTATAAATCGCCGAAGCCTCGTCAAGCCAGTCCTCGGCATAAACCGACATATATGACTGAAGCCTTGAATCGCGCAGCTCCTCCTGATTCCTTGTAATCCACAGATACGAAATGTCGGAGCCGGTCTCCAAAAGCTGAAGCTTGTACACCTTTGTGTCCACGGCACGGTTCGCGGGAAAATTGGCGAACGGAATATAGCCGCGCAGCAGAATCTGATAAAAAGGAACGCTATAGTCTTCTATATCATAGCTGCTTGAGACAGCCGGAACATCCGTTATGTAGGAGACATTTTTCAGCGCATAGTCAAACGGACGGCTCAGCAGAACCGGATGCGATGACTGGACATCATCAAGGAGGACGGAGAAACCGTCCGCAGTCGCGTCACGTGAATTTCCGTTCTTTCCGAAATCAGAGCCGACAATATTTCCAAGCGAATCAGGAGCAAGTCCGATTTCCGGATATTTTTTGTCCGCCCCGGCAAGAAATTTTGCAACGCTCTTCTTTACAGACGAAAGCCGCAGGATCCAGTTCGGATAAGTGTCGCTTCCGGTCTTCTCGTCAAAAGTAGACATCCTGAAATCAGGAACTTTTACAGGAGACTTGTTTATCTCCCTGTTCGCATTCAGTTCCTTTATGTGCCCCAAATCCGAACGGTACAGATTGACAAAATCAGCGCCGCCGTAAAAATCAATTCCGTTCTCATCAAGATAGCCGAGCAGCCTGTTGAATCCGCGCTTTCCACCGAGCTTAGGCTCCGGAGACGGAGATGCCGGATATTTTCCGAAAATTCCGCCGTCAATCCATCCGTCATATTTCACGACAAAATCACCGACCCCGCGTTCCTTCAGCGCCTCAATCACCGTCTCAACGTCATCAAAAGGTGTGTATGGAATTTCAACCGACTTAGGAATTCCCAGAACGGCCTTCTTCTTTGAGCCGGAACCGATAAAATTCAGAGCCATTGAAAAACTGCGGTCCGTCTTTTCCTGCGGGAAAAGCGATTTTTCCTGAAGGTATTTTCTGTAGGCTCCGGCCATTCCTGTATAGGAATTCTCGTTTCCGTCCAGAAAAATATAACGGACAGAATATGTCTCCTCGCTTTCGGGCAGATTCCGCGTCTGAAAAATTCTTATGTCACGCGGAGTTCCCGTACGCTCGCGGAAGGTGAATGTGTCAAGATCGCGCACTATGCACCGGGAAGTTATGTTGTTGTAGGTTGTGACCTGCCCGGCAGTCTGCGCCTCTATGACGGCATTGGAACGGTTGTCCTCAATCACAGCGACAAATCCGGCCTCCTCGCGGCTTATTCCGAACACAGGAAGATAAATGTCTTCCGTAACAGTCTTTTTCATTGACGGAATGATTGACTCGTCCCTGCCGTAGACATAAGCCGAATATCCGGAGGAGCCGCGTGTGTTGTCAAATTTTATCACCGCACCGGTTCCGTCAGGAACAAACATATAGCCGTCCTCTCCGGAAGGAGCCGCACCGAAATACGGAAGAAGCGTAAAATCAAGCAGGCGGAGTGAACCGAGAGTGCTGTCAGGATCCTCCTCCTCTTCCTCAATCTCATTGAAATTCACGCTGACAACGAGAGAATTTCCTTCTACGGTCACATGAAGAGGAATGAAGATTCCGTCACGTGCGAAGTTGTGGTTCAATGTGAAACCTCCGTCCTCACGCTCAACTTTGAATCCTCTGCGTTTTACGGCATTCACATAGCTGTTCGCCGGGAAAAATGATCCGGCCTTGTCCTTCGTGTTTATCTGCAGCATGGACGGCATCGCATTCTTGTTGTAGCCGGACGCATGCTCATCATTTTCCCAGTCCAGCGGAGAAGAATACCATACATACCCGGAAGAAATTTTCCTCACGGCAAAGACAGCCCTGTCCCTGTCCAGATAAAGCTCCAGTTCCCTTGTTCTTGAATAAAGCGTGAAACCCTCGGCTTCAAGCCTGTCCGGACTCCAGTGCGCGCAGTCGGGAACAGCGGCAAAAAGAGCCTCAGCCAACAGGATGGAAATAAGGGCCGCCGCAATTCTCCTGAAAAAATTCATTTTGTTCTCCATAATTACGTCTTCCCCCTACATCCTCATCATGATTTCCTGCGCGACGGTCGATACAAAAGACCAGAGCTGCGCAAAAAGAGACACAAAAAGCATACCGATAATCACAATAAGTGCGATTCCTATAAGCGTGAGCAGCATGGACACGACCGTTTTCTTCATCGTGTACTGATGCGCCGCCTTTGTAGCAAGAACCAGCTGAAGGATTCCGTAGATGCTTATCACGTTCATTATGACAGAAAGGAAGAAGGACTCATCCGCCGTCATCACATTGCTGAGTATAATGACAGGAATCACGGTCACAACATAAGTAAGCCTCGTATATGCAAAACTTATCCAGATTTCCCGGAACGTTCCCTTTCCGTCCTGAAGCGTACAGAGCCCCCAGTTGGCGACGCTCCAGAGAAGCGCTACACCCCAGGTTGACGCTATCAGTATGAATATGTTCATATTGTCCAACCTGTTTCTGTTGAACACAAAACCTGTAAGCTGATATGAGAGAATCTCTGCGACAAGCCATGCGACAAGAATTATATTCGCAAAAAGCACGGAGCCTTTTTTGTCCCGCTTGAATTCCTCCCAACCCTTGAACGGGTGCAGCATAAGATAGAACGGATAGTAGTTGCGGCTTATCGTATATACGTGGCGGATTTCCTTTTTCTTTCCGAATTTTTTCCGGAGAAGCGGCAGCACAAAAATCGCGGCCACAATCAGAACAAGAACCATCATCACCAGCGGAAAATATTTTCTGAGCGCGGCGGTTCTATATTCATGGAATGCGTCGGAATATGCACCGTGATACTCGGCCTGTCTGTAATAATCCATGGCAAGGTCATAGCGGCGCAGACGTTCATAGGCACGTCCTATACCACGGAGAACAAGATAATTATTCCTGTCAAGTCTGAGCGCCTCGAACCAAGGATCCAGCGCATCCTCAAAATAACCTTCCTCGTAAAGGACAGTCGCCTCACGGAGAGCTTTTCCGAACCTTGTAGGTTGAAAACTTGTTATCGAACCGCGCACGTTGTCAAGAACATATAGATTTCCGGATGAACTGACAATATCCGCCGCATTCCTGAACGAGCCTTCCTGTGTTCCCGTGCCTCCGAAAATCGTAAGAAGATTGCACGACTGGTCATACTGAAAAACACGGCCGCGCTCAAAATCCAGAACGCTTATAAAATTGTCATTGTCAACATCAACGGCTACAAGCGTAGATTTTTCTACACGGTTCGTGTATGTCGTCTCAGGATCACCGAAAAAGGCAAGCTCAGGCTTCTTTCCGTAAAAAAGGATGTTCTGGGACAGAGGATTCAGCTTTCTGACCTGACCTTTCTGCTCATTGTCTCCATAATTCGAGACCGTATAAATGAATCCGTCCCTGTCAATCGCAAAATTCACATATTCAATAGGAACATAACGGTACATACGCTCGCGCTGCTCCTTTGTGGCAAATTTGCGCCATATTCTGTCCGAAAGCAGACGCTGAGTCACGCTGACCTTGTTTGATCCGAAAAATCCAAGAAAATCACCGTTCTCATCGAATGTATATGCGCCCTCGTAGCACCCGAACGAAATTACATAAACGACACCAAGATGATCAACAAGAACCTTGTCCGGCAGGAATTCCGTCTTCTCGTCAATAAGATCCGTAACAGGCTTCACAATCGAACGCAGATATTTTCCGTCAGCTGCAAAAATGAAAACCTGACGGGCGTCGCGGTCCGCCACATAAATCTGCCCGGCGGAGTCAACATACATTCCACGCGGATCCGAAAGGCTTACCGGATTTCCGTAAAAATCAACCTCACGGACAAATTCAAGTTCCGGGCTCAGCTCAAGAACACGTCTGTTCCCGCTGTCAAGCACATATATGTTTCCATCCGAATCCGTACAGAGATCCCTGGGAGATTTTAACGCCCCGGTTCCAAGGTCGTCACCTGTAACATAACCGCTGACTTCATAGGCAGGCTGAGCCGGAATGCTCGTATCCCAGACACCATAGTTATAAGAAAGCCACGGAACCGGCGCCGGCTCCGGACTTGTCGCGCATAGCGGAGAGACTCCCAGCACAAAGGCGGCCGATGCAAAAATAACCGAAAGTTTTTTCATGTTCATCTCCTAATCCTTTATTCCTGAAGTCGCCATCGTCTCTATTACAGATTTCTGACAGAGCTGGAACAGTATCAGCGGCGGAAGCATAAGCACAAGCATTACCGCTGAGGTAACGTTCGCGCGCGCAAGACCACCGGACTGAAGCTGTGTTATAATGGAAGGAAGCACCTTCATGTTCTCCTTGTATATGAAGAGGTTTCCGTTCTGCTGCCAGATGTTCTGGAATGCAAGTATCATCAGCGTAAGCCATGCCGGTTTCACAGTAGGCATGACGATTTTCCACCATATCGTGATTTCCTTAGCTCCGTCGATGCGCGCGGCCTCCAGCAGAGAGACAGGAAGCTGTCCCATGAACTGACGCATAAGAAACGTTCCGAGCGTCATCTGCACCACAGGAAGAATCAGGGCCAGATAATTGTTTATAAGTCCAAGTCTTGCGATGATAATATACTGCGGTATGTAAAGAATCTGCGGCGTGAAGAGAAGAGCCTCGACAATAATCTCATCTATCACCTTCTTTCCCTTGAAATTGTGCATCGCAAGAGGATATGCCGCCATGCTCGACACGATTATGTTTCCGAATGTCGCACATACAGTAACGACAATAGAATTGAACAGATACCTGGAGAACGGAACCCATAGGTTTGAAAGAACCTGCGTAAGCTCCACGAAATTCATAAGAGTCGGATGACGCACAAAAAGGCGCGGCGGAAAAATGAACAGCTCCTCCACCGGCTTGAACGCGTTCACAACCGCATATATGACAGGAAGCATCATGAAACAGGCCAGAAGTCCCAGCACAAGAAACAGCAGAAAATCCATTCCGCGGGATCTTGTGGCTTTGGCGGCTCCTCTATATCTGAACAGCTTGATTTTTTTCACAGTCTGCAGAATTACATTCAGTTTCTCATTCATCTGCAGCCCCCTTGAGAAGTTTTGTTATTATTTTATTTGTTATCAGCATTATGAGGAACAGAACAACCGAAAGTGTACAGGCATATCCCATCTCAAAGCGGACAGTTCCGTAATCGATTATATAAGTTCCTATCGTATCGGCCTCGTAGCCGCGTGACGGGAAACCGGCGACCGATTTTATGACCTCGCTGACTCCGAATGACGATGCTATCTGCATTACAGCTCCAAAAAGAAGCTGCGGCTTCATGGAAGGAATCGTAATATACCAAAGTTCCTGCCATCTGTTGCGGATTCCGTCAATTCTTCCCGCCTCATAAAGACTCTTATCAATTCCCTGAAGACCGGCGATGAACGAAAGGAAGCCCGCTCCGAAACTCAGCCATATCTGGACAAGCAGCACAACCTTCAGAACATAGTCCGTATTGCCGATCCAGTCGATCGGTTCCTTTATAAAACCGAACTGCATCAGCTTTGCGTTTATGATTCCGTAGTAGTCGCCGGAAAAAAGGAACGTCCAGATGTAGAATATGTTTCCGGCAATCGAAGGCGCATAAAAAATAAGAGTCCAGATTGAGCGCGCGGTCGGCTTGTATTCGTTTATCATCCATGCAAGCAGGAAAGACATAACGTAGCTCAGAGGACCGGTCACAAAAGCGAAAACCATTGTGTTCTTGAGGACTTTCAGAAAAATCTTGTCATCAAGCATCAGGCGGACATAATTGCTCAGACCGACGAATTTCGGCGACTGAAGCATATCAAAGCTGGTGAAGCTGAGAAATATCGCACCTATGATCGGAAGAATTGTAAAAATCGTAAAAAGAACCAGAAAAGGAGCCATCATCATGTATGCGGATCTTGTCTCCCAGTTTTTACGGTCATTGAGTTTTTTGATTTGGGTATTCTCAGTCAATTCCAAGCTCCTTTCTCTTGCGTTCTATCTCCTCGTTTATCATGTCGCAGTATTTGTTGAGCGTAGCGCGGGGATTCTCGTTGTTATAATAGACTTCGGTGAATGCGGTATCCAGCATACGGATTGTGTAATATCCTCCCGGAACCTCCTGAATTTCCTGAACCTCCTTCCACTGCTCGCGGAGTGTCTCCTGCTCCGACACAGACCACGGCATTCTGGAGAATGTCTCAAGGTTCGCGGTGTTGAGGCGTGCGGCAGTTCCGAGGATAGTCTCAAGACGTGTGGCGTACTGCAGCTGAACATCCGGACTCATCCACCATTTCATGAATTCCCAGCCTGCCTCAGGATTCTTAATCTTTTTGAACATTATGACGGCAGAACCGGATGCGGCTTCAGAACGGTCGATTGTTCCGTCCGGTTTTCTTGTGCCAGGAATAACCGTCATCTTCCATTCATTGCGGATTTCGGGAGCCGCGACGGAAAGCATGTTGTACATTCCGTACGATGTTATTCCCAACGGCATTTCTCCGGAGCGGAAACGCGTATTGAAGTCGAATTTCAGAGAGAATCCATAAGACGCATAGAAATCCACCCACTGCTTGAACGCTTTGTAGGCCTCAGGATCGGAAAGCCCGGTCTCACGGTTGCTGTTCTTGTAGAACGAACCTCCGTTCTGAGAAAGCAGCGTCGGGAAAAGGTTTCTTGAACCCATTCCCGCATCTATCAGGTCAATCGCATCAACACCCTGATAAGGAAGTCCGACCTGCATATTGTTGCGCTGAAGTATAGGAATAATCCTGTAAAGATCCTCCCAAGTCTGCGGCGGCTCAAGTTCCAGCTCCTCAAAAATATCGGTACGGTAGAACATCATGTGGAAATCCTGTGTCATCGGAACCGCATAAACTCCATTCTGGAATTCATAAGGAACAAATGCCGACGGACTGAACCAGCCACGGAGCGAATCAAAGTCGCTGAACGTGGAAAGATCATAGAGGGCATTGCGGCTGGCAAGATTTACCGGCTGACCCCGCGACACATTTATCGCAATCTCAGGACCGCGTCCGGCCATCGTAGCCTCGATTATGCTGCCCTGAACAAGACTCAAGTTCACCTTTATGCCTGTGTTCGGAGTAAAATCATTTATTATAAGCTCACGCAGAATCGACGCCTGATCACGTCCGCTCTGAATCCATACATCCACCGCATCAGCCTCTTTTTTACCGATACTGTCGTAATCCTCAAAGAAAGAACAGAAGAACGAGCGGATTCCCATCCATCTCTGCCGGAAAAATCCGGCGGAAGCCTTCTGCGGTCTGACATCAGGAGTCGCAAGCGTTATGTAATCAACCTCAACGGGAAGCTCCTTGCGGTAAAGAATCCATGACGCAAGATTCGCGATATTGTCACGGAAGGAGCTCTGTTTTGCCGGAATGTAATGCGGATCCTTTGCAAAGCTTGCAAGCTGATCCACCATTATCCTGAGCGTAGCCGCCTCGCTTCCGCTCTGTCCTGTAATCCGCTCAAAATCATCGGCGGCAAGCCTGAATCTGTAAGAAAGATCCTTGAGTTTGTCAGTAAGACCGGGAATTTCCTTGTCAAGCTGATAATCCCTGTAAAGATCAGGCTCGCTTCCCATTATCATTATAAAACGGCGGCGAAGCGTGTTCAGTTCGTAAGTAAGGTCATCAACAGCAGTAAGAATCGGCGTCAGACGTCCGAGCGTCGCCTCCATCCTGATTACGTGGGAACCCTTCTCAAGATAAACAGGACATCTGTTTCCGCCGACATCAGTCGGAGTTATCTGATTCCATCTGAGCGAATAAGGAAATTCAACATTCTCGTACTCACGGCACGGAATTTTCCCGTCGATATAAATTTTCCTTGTGGCCGCCATACCGCGCTGGCTGTTCTGCCGGCCTTTTATGAACAGATTGTAGACTCCGCTTTCAGGAACATCGACAGTCCATTCTATCCACTGACCGGGCAGTTTCCACGTCCAGTTTCCGCCGATTGTGTTCAGCCGGATTTTTGACGGACTTGCAGGTTCTGTCGCGGCATCGGTACGGTCAGAAGTGGGTATGAGCGTTGACGCGGATTTTCTTGATGATTTCTCCCCCTGAACCTTCACCACCTGCTTTTTAACATTTTCTTCTATATTGTATTTACCGGCAACCGATTCATAGGAAGGAAGCTCCGGCTCATTGTATATTCGGACTGAATCAAGAACCAGCGCCTCCCTTTTAAGTACAAGCGTAATCTCGTGGCTGCCGCTCTCAAGATAGACAGGAAGACTTTTATTGTAGAATCCCTGGGTATCAAGAAAATCCGCAGAAATCCACTCGAAAACCTCACTCTGGTTCGGAACAAGGTCATTTCCGTTCTCGTCACGCCGGATTTCGTATGAGTCCTTCCAAATTCTTGAAAAACGGACGCTCATAAAATCATTGTAAGGACAGGAGCCGTCAACAAGAACGGAGAATTCTATATCCATTCCCTTATAAGGAAGCGCAATGTAATCAAGCGCGACATGATAGAATCCGCTCGTCTCCACATCGAATCTCCAGCTGACGCTTCCGCGCTCGCCTGTCCACATCAGCACATTGCTTCTGCCGCGGTAGGAGTCAAGCACCTTTATGTCGGCGTTGTCGCTGCCGGAATAGGAGACCGCATTTATCCTTATCTCCGTCTGAGGATATACGGCCGATTCCTTCTGAGACAGGTATTCATTTATGGAATCTCCCCTTGACCATCTGACAGCCTGTTTCTCCACGCCGGAAACACCGTCCGGATACACGGAAAGAACAGAAACACAGAATGTCAGTGCGGCCAGAAGTCCGGAAGCAACCTTTTTCTTTCTGATTAAATTTAGTTTACAAAACATTCCTAATCCATCCCTATTTTGACAGAATATATCCATATTCTTATTTTTGCAAGAAAAACTTCAACTAATTTAACATAAATTTTTAAGTGATTATTTCTTAAAAAGTAACTTAATTTACTGAAAAAATTTCTGATAAATTTATTTGCGTTTTCCCGCAAGTATGCTATACTGAACGCAACTTTTTTAGGAGGATTTTGTGATGAAAAAGTTACTTACAGTACTGTCCGTGGCAGCCCTTATCTTCGCCGCGGCAGGATGCGCTTCCACAGGCGCAGCTACAAAAGAAGCCGAGGAGACAAAAGCTCCGGCAGCGCCTACGGACGACATAGCCACAACTGAGCTTCCGGCCGGAGAAGTTATCGAGCTTGACAACTTTGAAGACGGAAACTACTGGGAAGCCATCAGGGACTCCTGGGGCGACAACGACAAGTCTCTTACGGCCGACCTTTCCGCCGACTGGGGAACAGCGGGCGAGAATTCCCTCAAATGTTCTTTTGCTGCCATTGCTGACGGCGAGAAAGCAGGATTTGTCTGCAACGCTCCGCTTGAGACAGACTGGACCGGCGCAAAATATATCGTTCTTGATGTATACAACCCGAATTCATACGACCTCAACATGATGGCCGTTGTACAGTCAGGTGACAGCTGGACCTGGAACCAGACAGAAGCCGTTCCTGTCGCACCAGGAAAACACGTGGTGACATTCGACATCTCAAATTTCCAGAACCTTGAGATTGTCCAGAGAATGGTGATTTATGAGGCATTCACACCTGTTGATGCCGGAGCATTCTACTTCGACAACTACCGCATCATCAAATAGAACAGACTGCCATTAAACTCAGATTGCCGGAGACAGTCCGGCAGTCACAACGGATCCGCCGCAGAGAATTCTCCGCGGCGGATTTTTTTTCAGAAGATATGATTACGGAGAAAAGCCGTTATTTTTTCCGCCGCGCGGCGGTGTGTTGCCGGCCCCGGATGTCCACGTGAACCGCGGTCTCCGTCAGTTTTCTCACATTCGGACATCGGGTCAAGCCGCATGGCAAAAACGTTGCCGTCTCCGCTCTCCGAAATATAAGAACTGATTCCTTTTCTGATAAATTCTTCCGCAGCAGGAATATCAATCATGCCCCAGACCCAAAGAATCAGCGCATCAGGATTGAATTTTCTGACAATACGAAGAAAATCCTCAACCCCACGCGAAAGCCGTTCATCTCCGTCCCCGCCAAGACTATACTGGACACCGTCCGCAGGATCTGTCCAGGCCGGAGACGACATGGCGCTGCTGTCATTTGTACCAAGATTCACCACAACAGCATCAGCTTTCCATGATGAAAAATCATAATCCAGGTGTGCTCCGAGCCTCCCCTGAAATTCACCGGACATCACACCGCAGACCTGACCGTAATATGGAGGAATCACGGTGTGCGGATTGTTGTCCCATCCCGCCGATACACCCCAGCCGCACTGGGAGAAAATCCGGTATTCCGCTCCCAGCGACGCTGCGGTACGGGCAGCATAGGTCGAATTCGCCGAAATCCAGGTGCTTATCCAGTCCCATTCACCGACAGCGCCGGCCAGCCCCTCACCGGAAGTTATGCTGTCACCGACAAATTCAATCCGCAGTCCCGGTTCCCCGGCAGGAAGAAATTCCGCGTCACGGTCTACGGCGATTCCGCTGACGGCCAGAAACTGCGCCGGATCAGACGGCATCGGCTGCGTCTCCCTCAAAAATTCAACGTAATGCGGTGTCTTTCCGTCAAATCCCCTTACCGCACAAACCCAGTCCGTCCCCTTCCTAACCATGAACCTAGAAACCTGACGCCCGTCAACTCTGACGCAGACCCAGACTTCATAAACCGAAAAATCACATTCGGTTCTGACCCACAGCTCGCCGCCACGGAATGTGACACCGAATCCTGATGCGCCCCAAAAGAGCACTGCGCTTCCGTCCTCCCGGTGAGGATTTCCTGTTCCGCGTCCGAAAAATCTGAGTTCCGGAACCTCATCCGTCCTATATTCCTTAATATTCTTGTTTTCCATAGCATCAGATTATGGAACAAAATCATGCGGCAGGCAATACCGGAACACAAAAACACACGCCAGCACGGATCGGCAGCCTGTTAATTTACTTAAATTCATATTTAAGTGAAAACTAATTTTCCCAGAAAAAAATCAGGCGGATCTCATAAAAACATATAATCCGGAAAAAATGTTTAAGTTATTTTTTACTTCATTTTATCTCATTTTTTAACTAAATTTTTCTTGACATCTGAAAAATTACGGAGTAACATTATCGCAGAGCATAGCCTCTTACACCAAAAAATGGAGCATTGAACAATGAGCAAGATTCTTGGAGACAACCTGCCGAATATCCCATGGCAGGACAAGCCCGCAGGATGGCATCTTCCGATCTGGAGATACACAAACAATCCGGTAATCGACCGCAATCCGTTCCCGGGAATGGGACGCATTTTTAACAGCGCGGTTGTTCCATACAAAGGAGCGTTCAAGGGCGTTTTCCGCGGTGAGACGACGAGCGGCCGCCCTTTCCTTTACCTCGGGGACAGCAAGGACGGAATCCACTGGGAATACCAGACAGAAAAAATCCACATGAAGGATCCGGACGGAACTCCGCATGATCCGTACTATGCGTACGATCCGCGCTGCATAAAAATCGAGGACGAATATTACATCTGCTGGTGCGGCGACTTTGATGGAGCTGCCATCGGAATGGCAAAAACAAAGGACTTTACTGAATTCACACGCCTGGAGAATCCGTTCCTTCCGTTCAACAGAAACGGAGTCCTCTTTCCGCGCAAGGTGAATGGGAAATACCTCCTTCTATCACGTCCAAGCGACTCAGGCCATACGCCATTCGGCGACATTCTGCTCAGCCAGTCCCCGGACATGAAATACTGGGGCGAGCACAGACTTGTCATGCAGCGAGGCGGACAGGGCTGGTGGCAGGGAGTAAAAATCGGCTGCGGTCCGGCTCCGATAGAAATCGACGAGGGATGGCTCATTTTCTACCACGGTGTATCAAGCACATGCAGCGGACTTGTGTACTCATTCAGTGCGGCGATTCTTGACCGCGATTGTCCGTCAAAAGTGCTCTACCGCTGCGGAGACTACATGCTCACTCCTGAAGCGCTTTACGAGACAACAGGATTCGTTCCGAACGTCACGTTCCCGGTGGCCGCGCTTACAGATGCCGCGACAGGACGAATCGCAATCTACTACGGATGCGCCGATACGGTTGTCGGACTCTGCTTCACCACCGTTGACGAAGTCGTAAAATTCACAAAGGAGCACAACGAGGTGCTCGCTATGGATGCCGACGAAGGAAGATTCTAAAAACCAGGCGCACGCCGCCCGGTAACAGCGTGGATAAAGTGCGCTCAGGCTGTCAGGGCTTAACCTCTGGCAGCCTGATTTTTTTTCCGGCGGACGGGAAACGGAAATCAGACGAGCTGCGGTGAAAATGCTTATATATTGGAGGAACAATGGTAAATTTTGACGAGAAAACCGGCACATTCAGACTTGAGACACCGGAATCTGTTTACTGCATAAAAATTGCGGACGGATATGTGGGCCACGCATATTACGGAAAGAAAATCGGAGATGATGACCTTACGCCATTCATCAGGACAGACGAGCCTCCGTTTGTCCCGTCAAGAAACATGCGCGAGATGCACTCATTTCTTGACTGTTTTCCGCAGGAAATGCCTACCGACGGACTTGGAGACTTCAGGAAAAGCGCCCTTGCCGTAAGCTCATCCAACGGAAACAACGGAATCCGGCTGAAATACGTATCCCACAGCATAAACGCAGGAGCCTGGAAGCTTGACGGGCTTCCATCCGTCTTTGCGGACAGCAATGACTGCGACACACTGAAAATCCTCACGGAAGACGAGATTCTCGGTGTAGAGGTCACGCTCGTATACACCGTATTCACAAAAATAAACGCCATAGCAAGAAGCGTTGAAATCAGAAATTCCGGAAGCTCCTCAGTCCGTCTGAACAAGGCGATGTCAGCCTCTTTCGATATGGACAATGAGAATTTCGACATGCTGACGCTCCACGGCTCCTGGGCAAGGGAACGCCACATAAGCCGCCACACAATAGACCACGGACTGCACGAAGTGCTTTCGATGCGCGGAGAGACCAGCCATCAGGAGCATCCTTTTGTGGCGGTGCTTGACCACAACGCGGATGAAAATTCAGGCCGTGTCTGGGGAATGAATTTTATATATTCGGGAAATTTCTCGGCCTGTGTCCAGCTTAACCAGTTCAATTCGATAAGAATCATGATGGGAATAAATCCTGAGAATTTCAGCTGGAAACTTGATCCGGGCGAATCATTCACGACTCCACAGGCGGTGCTCGTATTCTCGGACAGCGGACTGAACGGTATGAGCCGCGCCTTCCACGACCTTTACAGGAACCATCTCATCAGAAGCCCTTATAAGGACAAGATGAGGCCGGTCCTCATAAACAACTGGGAGGCCACCTACTTCAACTTCGACTCGGACAAGCTTGTGGACATCGCGCGCGAAGCCGCAAAGGACGGAATCGAAATGCTCGTGATGGACGACGGCTGGTTCGGCAAGAGGAACAGCGACAACTGCTCTCTCGGCGACTGGACGGTGAATGAGCAGAAGCTCAAGGGCGGACTTAAAGGACTTGTGGAACGGGTGAACGGGCTCGGACTGAAATTCGGAATATGGTTCGAGCCGGAGATGATTTCTCCGGACAGCGACCTTTTCCGCGCACATCCCGACTGGGCAATCCAGATTCCGGGCCGCACACCTGGAATGTCACGGGAACAGTATGTGCTGGACATAACCCGTCAGGAAGTCGCGGATTACGCTTACGGCTGCGTCGCAAGAATTCTCCGTTCCGCGAACATCGAATATGTAAAATGGGACATGAACAGGCAGCTCTCAGACATAGGAAGCGCGGCTCTTCCATCAGACAGAACCGGAGAATTCTACCACAGATATGTCCTGGCGCTCTACGGAATGCAGGAACGGCTGGTTACGGATTTTCCGTCCCTTCTGCTTGAGAACTGTTCCGGCGGCGGGGCACGTTTTGATCCGGGTATGCTATATTACAGTCCGCAGATATGGTGCTCCGATGATACGGACGCGATTGAGCGCCTCGCCATCCAGGAGGGAACAGCCCTGATTTATCCGCTTTCATCCATGGGAGCTCACGTGAGCACCTGTCCAAACCATGCCTGCGGAAGGGTGACTCCGTTCAGGACAAGAGGATACACCGCGCTTTCCGGCACATTCGGCTATGAGCTTGACATAACACGGATTCCGGCCGAGGAGCGCACGCAGATTCCGGGACAGATTGCGCTCTACAAAAGATTCGGCGGTCTGATAAGAAACGGAGACTACTACAGAATCGCATCTTTCTCAGGAAACATGGAATTTGACTGCTGGGAATCGGTAGCCAAGGACAGGAGCGAGGCGCTGGTGACATTCATCCAGGTGCTGAACCATCCGAACTGCAAAAGCCGCTTCATAAGAATTCCAGGTCTGGATCCTGAGATGAACTACAGGGTGTCGTATCCGGACGAGAATCAGGAGGAATTTTCTCCGGAAATTCTGAGCGGACTCACAATAATGAACGCGGGAATACGCATCAAACCTATGTGGGGAGACTTTCAGGGAAGACTTATTCATCTGAAGGCGGAGAACAGAATCTGAAAACAAAACTGAAATGGAAGAACCCGATTCCGGCCGGATTTACGGCGGCCGGGTCTTCCGTCCGGACTAAAAAAGCGCCGACTGTTTCTCTCCGCCGACGTTCCGGTCAAGGCCGAGATGGGCGTATGCCTTTTCGGTGACCATGCGGCCGCGGGGAGTACGCTGAATCAGTCCGCACTGAATCAGATACGGCTCATAATAATCCTCAAGCGTATCAAGACTTTCCCCGATTGAGATGGCAAGAGTCTCAGCACCGACCGGACCTCCGCCGAAATTGTTTATTATCGAAAGAAGAATTTCGCGGTCATATTTCTCAAGTCCCAACCCGTCAATCTCCAGGCGGTCAAGTCCTCTCTCCACAACCTGAACGTTTATCCGGTCAAGGCCTGAAACCTGGGCAAAGTCGCGCATTCTCCGCAGGACACGGTTCGCGACACGCGGAGTTCCGCGGGAACATCTCGCCATAAGAAGCGCGGCGTCATCGTCCACGGCAAAATCAAGGATTGCGGAGGAGCGTTTTATTATCGCGGAAAGCTCCTCCGGTGAGTAGAATTCAAAGCGCGGAATTATTCCGAAACGGCTCCTGAGAGGACTTGATATGCTGCCGGCTTTTGTCGTCGCTCCGACAAGAGTGAATTCAGGAATGGGAATTCTTACTGTTCTCGCCGCGGCGCCCTGTCCTATCACCCAGTCCAGCTCAAAATCCTCCATGGCGATGTACAGCATCTCCTCTATGGCAGGCTTAAGCCTGTGAATCTCATCTATAAAAAAAACGGTGCGCGGAGTTATAGTCGAAAGAATTCCGGCAAGATCCTTGGGCTTCTCAAGCGCGGGGGCACTGGTCACCTTAAAATCAACACCAAGCTCATGCGCCGTTATCTGCGCCACAGTGGTTTTTCCAAGCCCCGGAGGTCCGATAAGAAGCAGGTGATCAAGCGGCTCTCCGCGGTTTCTTGCGGCCTCGATGAATGTGGACAGGTTCTCCTTCACTTTCGACTGGCCCAGAAAATCACGCAGCATACGCGGTCTGAGTCCGTTGTCCTGAACATCCGCCGCGTTCTCTATGTCCGCACGGACAATCGCGGAAAAATCCTCCATATCCGCAGTATTTCTTTCCATAATATAATCACAGCCTCACAGGAATTCCAGCAGCCGCAAGCTCGGACTTTATAGCTCCGACAGTATATGCGCCTGAATGAACCATTGACGCAATAAGTGCGGCATCCGCCTTTCCTTCGTCAAGAACATCGGCAAGATGTGCAGGAATTCCTCCGCCTCCGGAAGCGATTACAGGAACACCGACATTTTCCGCCACCATTCTTGTAAGCGGAATCTCGTAGCCATTCTTTGTTCCGTCGGCATCAATCGAATTCAGAACTATCTCTCCGGCGCCGAGCGACACTGCCTTTTTTGCCCATTCAAGAGCGTCAAGATCCGTTCTTGTCCTTCCTCCGTTTATAAAAACCCGGTAACCGCTCGGCATCGCCTGATCTCTGGCGGCATCCATTCCCAGAACAATGCACTGGTTCCCGAAAATTCTGGCGCCACCGCTTATCAGATCAGGATTTTTCACCGCCTGGGAATTCAGGCTCACCTTCTCCGCACCGGCAAGAATCGTTGAACGGATATCTCCGACATCTCCGATTCCGCCGCCGACACAAAACGGAATAAACACCTGGTCGGCCACACGAGCGATAAGATCCAGAATAGGTCCGCGTCCTCTTGCCGAGGCTATTATATCGTAAAAAACAAGCTCATCCACGCCCTGACGGTAATATTCCGCAGCCATCTCGACAGGATCACCAATGTCAACATTGTCAAGAAATTTCACGCCTTTTGTAGTACGTCCGTCCTTCACGTCAAGACAGACGATAATCCTTTTCTTTATCACAAAAACCTCCGCACATTCAGCGGCAGAAATTCTCCAGAATCCGGAGTCCCTTCTCTCCTGACTTTTCCGGATGGAACTGGCAGGCAAAAATATTTCCGCATTGGATTACGGCAGGAACCGCAACTCCGTATTCAGCCGCGGCTCTTACCACAGACGGATCGTCAGGACAGATGACGTACGAATGGACAAAATAAAAGTCGGATCCGTCAGGAATTCCCTCTAGAAGCGGAGTTCCGCCGTTAATCCGGTGAATGTCGTTCCATCCTATATGAGGAATTTTCAGTTCATGGGGATGATTTGAATTCCGTGATGCGTAGTCATTTTCCGGTACCGGAGTCTGTTTCCGAAATCCCGCGCATGAGTCAAAACGGCGGATTTTACCGCCAAGAAGTCCCAGACAGCTTACATTTCCTTCCTCTGACCAGTCGAATATAATCTGCGAGCCGAGGCATATTCCGAGAAGCGGTCTTCCGTCAGAAGCCCATTTCCTAAGAAAATCATCAAGTCCCGAATCACGAAGCTGCTCCATCGCATAGGAGGCTTCACCGACGCCAGGAAAAATCAGCCTGTCGCATTTGCCAAGATCCGCCGCGCTGCCCGAAAGCAGAAAATCCGTTCCAAGCCTTCTGAGCGCATGTTCGACGCTGGTTATGTTGCCGGCATTGTAATCGACGATTCCAACCATAATGATAAAAATTAATGTATTACGCGATGTGTTTCAAGTGATATTCCTGATTAATCTGCCGATAAAATAATTATGAAAATTTCCGGCTACATCCCGATAATTCTGGCCGTACTCACGGATTTCCGTGTGATTGCGACCGTCATCGCGATGCTCATCGTGATAAAATTCACATATTTCGTCGTGAACTACAAAAAACGGCCGCCACGGATAAAAATCAAGAAAAAAGCGGCGCCGGCACCGGTCAAAAAAACTGAGGAGACGGAAAAAAAGGACGGTAATGAGGACGAGCCGGACGACTGAGTTTCCACGCCCGCTCAGATTATATTTACGGCCGGAGTCTTCTGCCTGGCAAGCGCACCGAGAATTCTTCCGGTCATGACGAAAGCCTCCGGATCAAGTGAATCCGCACTGTCTCCGGAAGTGTGAATCAGCTGCCACGTCCTGGGAATGGCAGTCTCTTCTCCCCGCACGATAGAATTCAGATAAGATTCAGCCTCCGCCGCCGGAAGCATCGTGAACGCCACGGCAGGAATTCCGTTGGCCAGAAAACCGGCGTTGTCGCTCATGGACGACGGCAGCTTAAGCCATCTTCCGGGCGAGGCATCATCCAGAATTTTCTCCGCGCGCCGTTCAAGCGATGCGTAGTCCCGCCTGAATTTTGCTCCGGCACTGCGGGGAATCCGCACATCGCAGATTACAGGAACAGTTCCGCGGCCCATGCAGTCAAAAACAAAGACATCATCGTTCACTATTCCGAGTTTCCGGAAAAGGACGGCGAGATTGTATGCGCCCTGCGATGAGACTCCGTTCTCCGAAAGCTCCTCGCCGTCAGTGAACAGAAGCCTGACATTATGAAAATCCCTTACGTACGCAAGTTCCGCGGCCCATTGCATCATCCGGAAAACCGCGGCGCTGTTGTCGTTCGCGCCGGGACTTCCTGAAACCCTGTCATAATGGGCTATCACAGTTTTTATCCTGAACATAGGATTGTATCCGCCGGACGGAAATTTCACATAAATATGATTTCTGCCCTCAACCGGCATCACAAAAGATTCGATTCCCTTTCCGGCAAAAAATCTTCCTATAAAAGCCGCCCGGTCACAGCCCGGTTCCGTGAATTCCCTGAAGTCTCCGTCAAAATGGCTCATGAAAACTGACGCTATTACAAAAAAAAGGAGGTGTCAAGACGGTGACTTCAGCATTTTGCTTGAATTTCAGTATAGTTTAAGTTAATATACGGAAAACTGTATTTATTTCTTGGAGGATAGAATGTCCACACCTTTGGAAAATTATCTTGCTTCATGCGGAGGCAAACCGAACGCCGCAATGACCGCATACGTCGCAAATCTTGAGAAAACTGCGGAAGTCTGCCCGGAAATCGCGGCGGACGTCGTAAAGGAACTTGAGACCCAACGCGCGCATCTAAAACTCGTCGCAAGCGAAAACTACTGTTCACTGAACGTTCAGGCCGCAATGGGAAACCTGCTCACCGATAAATATGCCGAAGGCTATCCGGAACACAGATATTACGGCGGATGCGTAAATGTTGACGCCGTCGAAATGACAGCGGCGGAAGAGGCGGAAAAACTCTTCGGTGCGGAACATGCATACGTCCAGCCCCATGCCGGATGCGATGCGAACGTTGTCGCATACTGGGCCGTCCTGAACGCGAAAATAGAGCTTCCGGCACTTCAGGAGCTAGGTCTGAAAAGCCTGACCGACATGACTGAGGAACAGTGGTCCGCGCTGCGCGCGAAACTCGGAAACCAGAAGCTTATGGGACTTGACTATTATTCCGGCGGGCATCTTACACACGGCTACAGGATGAACGTGTCCGCAAAAATGTTCGAGAGCCATCCGTATACAGTTGACCGCGAGACAGGTCTTCTTGATTACGATGCGATAGAAAAACAGGCGATGGAAGTAAAACCTCTCATTCTGCTTGCAGGATTCTCCGCCTATCCGAGAAAAATCGACTTTCGCCGGTTCAGGGCGATAGCCGACAAATGCGGAGCCGTACTTATGGTCGATATGGCGCATTTTGCCGGACTTGTGGCGGGAAAGGTTCTTACAGGAGACTACGATCCCGTAAGATGGGCGGATATTGTCACTACGACGACACACAAGACTCTGCGCGGTCCGCGCGGCGCAATAGTTCTTTGCCGGGAATGGCTTGCGGACAGCGTGAACAAAGGCTGCCCGATGGTGCTTGGAGGTCCGCTTCCGCATATAATGGCGGCAAAGGCGGTCGCATTCAGGGAGGCCGGGACACAGGCCTACCGTGACTATGCCAGAAATATAGCCGACAACGCAAAGGCTCTGGCTGACGAATGTATCAGACTCGGAATGAGACTCCAGACCGGCGGAACCGACAATCATCTTATGCTCATAGACACCTCGACTTTCGGGCTTACAGGAAAACAGGCTGAGGCTGCGATGTTCCAGTGCGGAGTCACGCTGAACGCCAACGCACTTCCGTTCGACAAAAACGGTCCCTGGTGGACAAGCGGAATCAGGGTCGGAACTCCGGCCGTCACTACGCTCGGAATGGACAAAGACGACATGAAGGAAATCGCCGCCATAATCGACCTTGTGCTGAAAGGAACAAAACCTGGAATCACAAAGGACGGAAAACCGGCAAAGGGAAAATTCGTGATTGATGCGGAAGCCGAGGCAGAAGGAAAAAGGCGTGTCCAGGCGCTCCTCTCAAAACACGTGCTCTACCCGGAGCTTGACCTTGCATTCCTCAAAAAGGAATTCGTAAAATAAAATGAGGCTGATATTTATCCGGCACGGCGATCCGGACTACAGGGCCGACAATCTTACCGAAAAAGGCAGACGTGAGGCGGAACTGCTTGCTGAACGCGTAGCAAAGTGGAGCATAACAAAAATTTTCTGTTCACCGCTTGGACGCGCGCAGGCCACAGCAAGACCGTCGCTGGAAAGGCTTTGCATGACGGCGGACACGCGCAACTGGCTTCAGGAATTCTACTATTACACTGCGGACGGAAAGCACAGCGTATGTTGGGATCTTCTGCCCGAATTCTACACATCTGAAAAAGACTTCTTCGACAAGGACAGATGGACGGAGACTCCGTACATGAAAGCCGGAAACGTCGGAGAAAATTACGGAAAAGTGTGCCGCGGAATCGACGGACTTCTTGCTGAATTCGGATTCACACGGGAAGGAATGTTGTACAGGACTGATGGAAAAAAGGACAACCCGAATTTCACGCAGGAACGCTATCAGCTTGTTCCGGAAAAAAATCTGGACGAGGACTGCACGCTGGTGTTCTTCTGCCACCTCGGAGTGATGTTCACGATTATCGCGCATCTTACAGGACTGTCACCGGTTCAGCTGTGGCAGGGCTTTTTCGTGGCTCCCTCTTCCATCACCGTACTTAACTCCGAGGAACGGATCCGCGGAAAGGCGTTTTTCAGGGTGGAAAGACTGGGCGACACGGGACACCTGCGTGAAGGCGGCGAGCCGGTGTCGTCAAGCGGATATTTCTGCGACGTGCTGCAGGAAGCATAGGAATTCCGGACGGAAAACCGCATGACGGAGGATGCCCGGAAATTTTCCGTCATCCTCCGGTTTTGTCCGGAACTAGCCTTTTATACCGCCCCTTGAGACTCCGCTGATTATGTATTTTCTTGCGGCCAGAAACAGGATTATCATGGGCAGAACAATAACGGTGGAGGCCGCCATCAGAAGCTCCTGCATCGAGCCGGCTTCCGTCGTAAACACCTGAAGTCCGTAAGGCAATGTTCTTGAGCGCTGATCGGATGTTATATAGAGCGGCCAGATAAATGAATTCCACGACGAGAGCGCATCAAGCAGTATGATGGTGAAGACAGAAGGCTTAGCAAGAGGAAACATTATCCGCCACAGATACATCCAGTTTGACGCGCCGTCAATCCTTGCCGAATAATACAGACTGTCAGGAACCGTATCAAAAAAATTCTTAAGTATATATGTGTAGAAAATGCTGCTGACAAAAGGGAGCACCAGCGCCGGAAGCGTATTGTAAAGTCCCAGCCTCACGACGGTCGTATAGTTCGTTATTATCAGCATCTCAAACGGAATCATCATCAGACTGAGCAGCACTGAGAAAACGATACTCCTGCCCGGAAAATTCAGTCTGGAAAAAGCGAACGCGCCAAGCACGGTCGTAAAAGTCGTGCAGGTGACTGAAACAGCCATCACAAGAACAGAATTCAGAAAATATCTTCCGAACGGAGCCATTCCGAACGCCTTCCTGTAGTTCTCAAAGGAAAAATGCGACGGCAGCAATTTCGGCGGAAACGCTATCGCCTCCTGAAATGTCTTGAATGAACTGAGAACCATCCACACAAAAGGAAAAACCATCACCGCAGCACCGAACGTGAGGACAATATAAACGGGAATTTCGGATATTATCTTTCGTCCTGACATATCACAAGCCTCTGCGCCGCATTCTTCTCCGCAGCGCAAGCTGAAACAGAGTAAAAATCATTATGCAGACAAAAAGGACAACCGCGGCGGCGGCGGCATAGCCGTACTTCCTTTTTTCCATCATCGCATACCGTATATAATACACCACCGTGTAAAGGTTGTAATACGGACCGGGTTTTCCGTTGAACAGCGGATAAAGCTCGCTGAAAACCTTGAAGCATGAGATTGTGTTCATTATGAGGACAAGGAAAATCGTCGGCGAGAGAAGCGGAACCGTTATTCTGAAGAAAATCCTGGATTTTCCCGCCCCGTCAACTTTTGCGGCCGTGTAATACATCCTGTCGATATTCTGAAGTCCGGACAGCATCAGGATTATGGTGAACGGAAGGATGTTCCAGATTCCAAAAATGACCAGAGCCGGAAGTGACCACCGTGAATCGACAAGCCAGCCTATCTTTCCCGCTCCGAATTTTGAGAGCAGAAAATTTATCACCCCATACTGCTGGTTGAACATGAAACGCCAGATAAGTCCGACGGCAGTTATCGACGTCACCATCGGCATGAAGAATGCGGTCTGAAAAATTCCTATGCCCCGGAGCTTTGAATTCAGAAGACAGGCCGCAATGACGGCAATCGCCGTGCTCAGAGGAACCACGCAGACGACGTACACAACCGTGTTCACCATGGCTGAACGGAATTTCGGGTCGGAAAGAACCGCCCTGTAATTCTCAAGGCTCCAGCCGTCATAAGTGCCGCGCAGCGCGCTGTAGTTCTGCTTGAACGAAAGGAGAAATACATTTATCACCGGATATACTGTAAACACGGCTATGAACAGAAGGAACGGAGACAGATAAAGCCACGGCTCCACACGAGAGAAAATTCTTCGCCATCTTCCGTCCGTCTCAGCTCCGTTCATAAAATCCTTTCTCCGGTTTCTGAATCGAATATGAAGACACCTTTTCTCCGCAGTCCGAATTTTACGGAATCTCCTGCCCGCAGCGGATTCTCACCGTCATTCTGAAGTACCGCCCTAAAAAAAAGCGGACCGCAATGAACTCCGACAATCCGGTCCTTTCCCATAACCGAGACAGATGCCACCTCCGCCGGAAATCCGTCAGCAGAACAGAAAAATGACTCCGGACGTATGGAAAGAGTGACGCTGCGCTCCGGCAGAACAGAAGCCTCCAGCCTGAATCCAAGCGGAATTTCAAGATTGCCCGTACAGAACAGATCTGTCTCTCCGTCACGGAGAATTCTTCCTCCGGAAATTTTATTTACAGGAGGATTTCCGAGAAAGTCGGCGACAAAAGCGCAGTTCGGGTTGTCGTAAAGTTCCTGGCAGAGTCCGCCCTGAACAAACGAACCGTTTCTCATCAATATTATGCTGTCCGAAACCGCCATCGCCTCCTCCTGGTCATGCGTGACAAAGACGGCTGTAACTCCGGTTTCCTGCTGGATCCGCCTGATCTCCTCGCGCATCTCAAGCCGCAGACGGGCGTCAAGATTGGACAGCGGCTCGTCCATAAGAAGAAGGCTCGGTTCCTTGACAAGGGCGCGTGCTATGGCGACACGCTGCTGCTGACCGCCGGACAGCTCACCCGGAAAACGCTCCAAAAGCATATCAACATGAACAAGAGCCGCGATTTTCTCCGCGCGGCTTATACGCTCCTTCCGGGGAATTCCGCGCACCTCAAGAGGAAACGTTATGTTCTCCAAAACGGAAAGATGCGGATAAAGCGCATAGTTCTGGAAAACCATTCCGATATTGCGCCTGTCAGGAGGCATAGACGTGACATCCCTGCCGTCAAACAGAATCCGTCCTGAAGTCACATCCGCGATTCCGCACAGCATATTAAGAACCGTGGATTTTCCGCAGCCGGACGGTCCGAGCAGGCAGATGAGATGTCCGTCGGGAAGTTCCGCCGAAAAATCATTCACGGCAGTTGTCTTCCCGAATATTTTTGTCACTTTGTCAAGCGTTACTTTCATTCTATTCGGCAAGAGCCGCGTTGCAGTCGCGCTCAACTCCGGCCACAGCCTCCTGAGCGGTCATCTTTCCGTCAACGACATTGTTCAGATATTCAACAAGAATGTTGCGGACAAGCGAACCGCCGTGCACATTCGGGAACGAGCCTGAAACCGCAAGATTCGCCTGAACGCAGGGTAAGGCGGATGTCTCAGGAAGATTCTTTATGTACGACTGATATGCGTCCGTTTTCTGCGTCGTGCCGTAAGGTGAAAGCGCCGAATTTGCGGAGGCCCAGGCGCAGTTGTTCTCCGGTGACAGGAAGAATTTTACAAATTCATAGGCGCCGCGGTCGGCATTGACATTTCTCTTCAGAAAAATCGGTCCGCGGTTCCATGCGGTGTAGAACGAGCGCCCGTCCGATGATGAAATCCATGGAGCCATTCCGAGCTCGGCACCGTCCATCTTTATATACTGGTCATTGACGCAGGAACCGGAGAAAGATGCGATCGCACCGGTGACAAGATCCTCGGAGGCGTATTTCCCGACGGTGTTGAATTCAAACCATCCTTTGCGGCAGCAGTCCGCATACCACTGATAGATTTCGGCAAGCTTCTCACCGGCAAAAAGTACTTTCCTGCTCGATGTATCGATGTATCCGAGTCCGCTCTGCATTATCATCGACTGAATGTTGTCAACAAGTCCGTCAGAATGGAATCCGGCGATTCCCTTCTTCTCATAAACAGTTCTCGCGACATTCTCAAGTTCCTTCCAGTCCTTCGGAGGATTCAGTCCAAGCTCGTCAAAAAGAGTCTTGTTGTAGAAATAAACAGGTCCTGTCGTGCAGCCCGGAAGATAATAAATTCCGCCGCCCGCAAATCCCTTCACATCCGCCTGCATCGCCCGCGGAAGCGAATCAATTATTCCGCGCATCACGGTGTCGCCCTTCTTCTCATCCTCGGCCATAAATGCTGAAATATCGACCGCAAGACCTTCCTTCGCATAGTCCACGGCTGTGGAACCGTAATTGAAAATTATGCTGGGGCCCACACCGTTGGCAACGGCGTTGTAGACAGTATCGGCAAAACCCGAATAATCCTGGGCAAGAACCTTAACCTCATATTCAGACTGCGATGCATTGAAATCGGCCGCAATCTTGCTCAGAGCATCCTGCTGGGTTCCGTTGTAAGTGTGCCAGATTTCCACGGAAACCGGACCTGATGATTTTTTTGAGCAGCCGGAAAAAACACAGACGGCCGCCACTGCAGAAAGGATGACAGATGAAATTCTCTTCATTTCGTCCTCGATTGAATAGATCCGCGTTGCCGCCCTGCGGCAATGAAAATGATGTGGTGTTCATCACTGCGTTTATTGCGGAAGTCTAACACTAATATGGAAAAAAAATCAACATATTCCGCCACGACATTCTGCGTGCAGCCGCGCCCGGCATTTACAGCATCAGAAAAACAGTGCTATAATGGGGTATCTTAAAATACAGATATTGGAGCGCATAATGAAACAGGAAATTGTTTTCAGCGGGCAGGCGGACACAGAAAACGCCGTGCAGGAGTTGGTCAGAAATCTGAAAAATCCGCCGGAACGGTACAACGCGGTGCTTTTCTTCGCGTCATCGGACTACGACTTTGAAATTCTTTCAACATTGCTGCACGAAAAATTCAGCGGCGCGCAGGTTGTAGGAACAACAACTTCAGGCGAAATCTCAAAGCAGGGATTCACAAGCCATTCGATAGTTCTGACCGCGCTTTCCTGCGACAGGACAAAATTTTCGGGCGTCATATTTGACGGAGTTGACAAATTTCCGATTGTCCATAAAAAGGAGCTTGAGGATGCGGCGGCAAAAATCGGAATAAGATGCGCGGATCCCACATCGCACAGAAACGCGTTCGCCATAACATTCGTGAACGGACTTTGCAACGCGGAGGAAGCCCTCCTCTCATTTTTCTATGCGGTCATAAAAAACGATGACTTCATGATTGCAGGCGGTTCAGCCGGAGACGACCTTAAATTCAAGCGGACATTTGTAAGCTGCAACGGAAAAGTCGTTTCTGACGGAGCCGCCATTCTTTTTGTAAAGACTCCGCTTCCGTTCTTCATCCAGAAGGAAAACATTTTCAAGCCGTCGGGCAAGCGCACAAAAATCACACAGGCGGACACTTACATAAGAAAAATAATCTCGCTTGACGGAATGAATCCGCGAAGGCGTTATGCGGAGCTTTTAGGAATTCTGGAGTCCAAGGCAGATTCTGCGGCTCTCACAAATCCGTTCGGAAGAGTTTTCGGCGGACACACTTTCATCTCGTCAATCGCGGGCTTCAATCCGGACGGAACGATAAACATGTACTCGCGCGTGCTAGCGAATTCAACTGTCGAGCTGATGGAGCTTGTTCCGATAAAAGAAAAAATCGAGGAATCGCTGAATTCCGCGCTCAAGGAAATTCCGCATCCGGGCTGCATAATCCTTATAAACTGCATCCTGCGCACGATAATTTTCCAGCAGCAGGGAATCTGCGACCAAATATGCAGGCTCTACGGCTCGCACGGACTTGACTTCGCGGGATTCTCAAGCTACGGAGAGCAGATCGGACGGATAAATTCAAACCAGACTTTGGTCAGCATTATAATCGGAGAATAACATGGACAGAATGACAGCGATAAACGGCGGAAAGGAACTTGCGAAAATCCTGATGGACTGCTGTGCCAAAAACGCGGCGGGAAACTCCGGGGCTCAGGACTACATAGACAGGATGGCGAACGGCTCCGGGGCGAGCAACGAGGAAAACACCGCGCTCAGGGAACTTTCTGATTCGGGCGAAAAGCTTTCCGAAAATGCCGGGGAACTGATCGAGAATTTCAAGCGGAACGCGGAAGGCAACGGACAGATTTTCGAGGCGTTCGAGAATTTCAGCCAGGACGTTGACAAGGTCTCAAGGAACAACGACAGCCTCAAGTCCAGCATCGACAACTTCGGCGAGCAGATCAATAAAATAATGAAGCACATGGGCGACATCTCCGAGATTTCAGAGCGGACAAACCTGCTTTCATTCAACGCGTCAATCGAGGCGGCTCATGCCGGAAGCGCGGGCGTGGGATTCAGAATCATAGCGAACGAGGTCAAGAAACTTTCCGAGAACACAAAAAAGGCTTCCGATGAGATTGCGAAGATGGTCGGCGCATTACAGGACAAACTGGAGCAGCTTTCGGAACAGAGCCGGCAGAATTCCAAGCTTCTCGCCTCGCTTGTGGACTCAACAGGAAAATCCAAGGAAATTGTCTCCCAGATGAGCGCGGAAACCGACAGCAACTCACAGTGCGCGCAGAACATGCTTGAGCTGATTGAACACAACCGCAGAAGCATCGACTCCGTCCTTCAGAGCGTGAAAAAGCGCAACATCGAGCAGCTCAAGGAATTTGCGGACAACGCCTCGCAGAACCTGATTCTTTTCAACGACATAATCTCCTTCTCAATCGAAATCGACCAGATTTTCAAGTACCTTGAGTCGCAGGAAAATTCAGCGCAATAAAAGCGGAATCCATGATTCCAAGCCGCGGAGCATTTTTTTGGTGTTCCGGGACAAGCACATAAAATACAAAAAGGCCGCAGACCGGAAAACCGACTGCGGCCGCCTGAATGCCAATATGATTACGCCAGATTATCTGACCTCGTAAATCCATCCATCAGGAGCGGCGATACGTCCCATCTGAATTCCGGTGAGCGTGTCATACACCTTCTTCATGACAGGTCCCATCTCATCCTTTCCGCCGTTATACACAATCTCCCTTCCGTGATCGTTGATTTTTCCTACAGGAGAAATTACCGCCGCAGTTCCGCAGAGGCCACATTCGGCGAATGATTCAAGCTCATCTTTCGCAATCCTGCGCTCCTCCACATTTATGTTCAGATAATCCTTTGCCACCTGGACAATTGAACGGCGCGTTACGGACGGAAGAATACTGTCCGATTTAGGTGTCACAAGATTTCCGTCTTTTGTCACGAAAATTATATTCGCGCCGCCGGTCTCTTCTATATAAGTGTGCGTAGCCGGATCAAGATAAATGTTCTCGGCGAATCCGTTTTTGTGCGCATCCACAATGTTGTGAAGGCTCATCGCATAATTCAGTCCGGCCTTTATGTCTCCGGTTCCGTGAGGCGCGGCCCTGTCCATATCCGAAAGTCTGACGCTGATAGGTTTTGCTCCGCCCTTGAAGTAAGGTCCCACAGGCGTGACAAAAATCCTGAACTGGTATTCATCGGCAGGCTTTACTCCGATTACGGCATTTGAGCCGAACATATACGGACGGACGTAAAGCGTCGCACCGGTTCCGTAAGGAGGAACAAATGATGCGTTTGCTTTTACCGTATCAAGGACAGCCTGAACGAATTTCTCTTTTGGAAAAACGGGCATCTCAAGCCTGCGGCATGAATTCTCCATTCGTGCGGCATTGAGGTCAGGACGGAAAGTTACGATACGTCCATCCTCCGTGGTGTAGGCTTTCAGCCCCTCAAAACAGGTCTGCGCATACTGAAGAACTCCGGCACATTCATTTATCACAACCTTGTCGTCACCGGTGAGTTTTCCCTCATCCCATTTTCCGTCCTTGAATTCAGACACAAACCTTGCGGGTGTCTTTATGTAACCGAAAGACAGATTGGACCAGTCAAGATTCTCTTTTTCCATATATATGCCTCCAAAAAGCAGTAAAATTCAGTTCTGACGCATATTTTACTTACTATGAAAAAAAAATACAATCCCGTAATCCGCTGCTATTGACAGGCTTCGTCAATTCTGATAATATCATCGTTACATTATATGCGGGGTTAGCTCAGTTGGTTAGAGCATCACGTTGACATCGTGGGGGTCAGTAGTTCGAATCTACTATTCCGCAGAAGGCTGTTCGGAACGGACAGCCTTTTTTATTTTAACGGAAGTGACTATGGCCGACAGATTATACACCGTCTCGGAATTCTACAGACAGAAATTCGGATGCAAGGTCTACAAACTTTCAGTCGATGCAGGCTGCACCTGTCCCAACCGTGACGGCACAAAAGGTTACGGAGGCTGCACGTTCTGCAGCGGAAACGGCTCAGGAGATTTCGCCGCGGACAGGAATCTTTCAGTGACAGCCCAGATTGAGCAAGCTAAAAATCTTGTCCGTAAAAAATGCCGGAACGGAAAATTCATGGCGTATTTTCAGAATTTCTCCTCGACTTATGGCAATCCTGAAAATCTGTACGCAAAATACTGCGAGGCGGCGGAAGCGCAGGATATTGTCGGAGTGACGGTTGCGACACGCCCTGACTGCCTTTCCCCTGAGATAATCAGAAAACTTGCCATGCTTTCCGGAAAAACATTCGTATCCGTGGAGCTTGGACTACAGACATCCGACGAAAATACCTCAGCACGCATAAACAGATGCTTTACGGACAGTGAATATCTCTCCGCCGTAAAACAGCTCAGAGCCGCCGCTCCGGAAATTCACATAGTGACACACGTGATATTTGGGCTTCCGGACGAGACAGGAGAAAACATGATGGAAACGGTGAATTTCTGCACAAAAGCCGGAACTGACGGAATAAAATTCACCGTCCTGCACGTCCTTGACGGAACCGCGCTCGCCGAGGAATACAGGAACGGAAAATTCAGCTGCCTCGGGATGGAGGAATATTTCGGACTCCTTGCGGACGCCATAAGAATTCTTCCGCAGGAAACGGTTGTCCACAGGCTTACAGGCGACGGTCCCAAGCGGATTCTGATTGCGCCGCTCTGGACTGCGGACAAGCACAGGGTTTTAAATTCGCTTAAAAATTTCCTTGCGGAGAACGGAATTTCCTGTCCTAAATGACACAAAATTCCAGTTGAACAATGCGCCCGCTCTCATTATATTCTAATCATATTAGAGGAGACTAACTCAAATATGAGGAAATATTCAGTCACCGGCATGAGCTGTGCGGCGTGCAGTTCCCATGTCGAAAAAGCGGTAAGTAAAGTGCCGGGCGTGGCGTCATGCCAGGTGAATCTGCTGACAAATTCGATGACAGTGGAAGGAAGCGCCCCGGATTCAGAAATAATATCAGCAGTGGAAAAAGCCGGCTACGGAGCTTCTGCCGAAAACGGACGGAAAAATCCGGAAAATCAGGCCGGGCAGACGGAAAAAACAGCACTTGAGGACAGGGAGACTCCGGTTCTTGCTGCGAGACTTGCCGTATCTGCGGTGTTTCTTGCCGTTCTCATGTATTTCTCGATGGGACACACAATGTGGGGCTGGCCTCTTCCGGAATTCTTTGAGGGGAACCACATCGCGATGGGACTTGTGCAGCTTCTCCTTGCGGCGGCGGTTATGGTTATAAACCAGAAATTCTTCATAAACGGATTCAGGGGACTTGCAAGGCGCACGCCGAATATGGATACGCTTGTCGCCCTCGGCTCCGCCGCCTCCTTTGTATACAGCGTATATTCGCTGTTCGTCATGACATCAGCCCAGCTCAACGGGAATGACGGCCTTGTGATGGAGTGTATGCACGGATTCTATTTTGAGACGGCAGCGATGATTCTGACGCTGATTACGGTCGGAAAAATGCTCGAAGCGAAATCAAAAGGAAAGACGACGGATGCGCTGCGAGGGCTTATGGAACTGGCTCCGCAGACCGCCGTAATAATAAGGGACGGAGAGGAGACGGAAATTCCGGCAGCTGACGTAAAACCCGGAGACATCTTCATTGTCCGGCCGGGGCAGAAAATTCCCGCGGACGGAACAGTGACGGAAGGAACATCCGCCGTAGACGAGTCCGCACTTACCGGAGAAAGCATTCCGGCAGACAAAAAGACGGGGGACGGTGTTTCGGCGGCGACAGTCAATCTGTCCGGATTCCTGAAATGCCGCGCCGAAAAAGTCGGCGAGGACACGGCCCTTGCACAGATTATAAGAATGGTCGGCGACGCCTCGGCCTCGAAAGCTCCGATAGCAAGAACCGCGGACAGAGTTTCGGGTATTTTTGTTCCGGCGGTGATGGCGATTGCCGTCCTTACAACGGCGGCATGGCTCTTTCTCGGTCAGACGTTCGGATTTGCGCTTGCAAGGGGAATTTCGGTTCTCGTTATAAGCTGCCCATGCGCGCTGGGACTTGCCACGCCGGTGGCGATAATGGTAGGAAACGGAAAGGCCGCAAGAAACGGAATTCTCTTTAAGACGGCGGAATCCCTTGAGGAGACCGGCAGAATCCGCACTGTAGTCCTTGACAAGACCGGAACACTGACAAAAGGCGACCCCAAGGTGACGGACGTGATTCCGGCGCGGCAGGACGGAGAGGACAGCCTTGTCTCGGCTGCCTTCGCACTTGAGTCAATGAGCGAACATCCTCTTGCCGGAGCCATCACGGAATTCGCCGCGGCGCGCGGACTGAAAGCGCGGCCGGTAACGGAATTCGCGGCAGCTCCGGGAAACGGACTTTATGCCAGAGACGGAACTGAAATGCTGTACGGCGGAAACATGAACTTCATATCTGAAAAAGCAGACATTCCGAATGAAATGGCGGAAAGGGCGGAGACTCTTGCCTCGGAGGGAAAAACACCGCTGATGTTCGCCAGGGCACGAGAATTCCTCGGAATAATCGCCGTCGCCGATGTCCTGAAAGAGGACAGCGCCGAGGCGGTCAGAGAGCTTCACGGAATGGGAATAAAGGTAATCATGCTGACCGGCGACAACAGGCGGACTGCCGAGGCGATAGGAAGGCAGGCCGGAATTGACGAGATTGTCGCGGAGGTCCTGCCTGACGGAAAGGAAAATGTAATCCGAAGACTTCAGAAGAATTCCAAGGTGGCGATGGTGGGAGACGGAATAAATGACGCGCCGTCCCTGACAAGGGCGGATGTCGGAATAGCAATCGGAGCGGGAACAGACATTGCCCTTGACGCCGCGGACGTTGTTCTTATGAAAAGCAGCCTTACGGATGTTCCGGCGGCAATCAGGCTGAGCCGCGCCACGCTGCGCAACATAAAGGAGAACCTGTTCTGGGCATTCTTCTACAATGCGGCGGGAATTCCGCTTGCTGCCGGTGCGTTCATCAGTCTGTTCGGCTGGAAGATGAATCCGATGTTCGGTGCGGCCGCGATGAGCCTCTCAAGTTTCTGCGTCGTGACAAACGCTCTCAGACTGAACTTTGTTAACATCAGGCAAAGGAACGTTTCCGGCCGCAGAACTGCGGAATCCGGAAAAAACGGAGAGAACACAAGTTCAGAAGGAGATAAAATCTCCGAGGAGAAAAAAAACATGGAAAAGACAATCAAAGTTGAGGGAATGATGTGCGCACACTGTGAGGCGCATGTAAAAGCCGCGCTTGAGAAAATTCCGGGAGTCACCGGAGCATCCGCCAGCCACGAAAAAGGAACAGCGACAATCCGTATGTCGGAGAACGTTCCCTTCAGCATGCTGGCGGAAGCGGTTAAAGAAGCCGGATACAGCGCCACGGAATGAGCGGAAAACGGAAAATTCCGTCAGGCCTGCTCGGTTCCGGAATTTGAATGAAGCATAAGCTCCAGGAATTCATCTTTCGGAAGCGGTTTTGAAAAATAGAATCCCTGGAGATAATCGCAGCCGACCGCCGTAAGCCAGTCGGCCTGTTCCTTTGTCTCAACGCCTTCGGCAAGAACTGTCATTCCAAGAGCGTTTATCATCGCGACCGTATATGTGAGCGCAGTGCGTGAACGCTGCTCCTCAAACGCGCGCCATACAATTCCCTTGTCAATCTTTATCATCCTGAACGGAAGACTGAGCATATAGTTCATGTTCGAATAGCCGGAGCCGTAGTCGTCCAGAGAAAGCTCTATTCCGGCATCAGAAAGATTCTGCATATTACGGAGCAGCACGTCCGGAGTATGAGCCGCAGCCGTCTCCGTAATCTCCATGTTGATTATGGAGGACGGAACCTGATATATGCTTCTTATTGTGAGAATCTGATCCGCAAGAATATCCTGCATACACTGCGCCACCGACAGGTTTATGTCTATTTTCTTGATTCCGTAAACCTCAGGATCTATCTCCGAAAGCGTGCGGCACACCGAGGTGAACACATACTTTCCGATTTTCAGGATAAGTCCGGTTCTCTCGGCAATCGGGATGAATTCCTCCGGCGATATGAATTCCCCGTCCTCATTTTTCAGCCGGACAAGCGCCTCCGCTCCTATAAGCCGCTTCTCGCGCGTGGAATAAAGCGGCTGATAATAGACATCAAATCTCTGTTCGGAGAACGCGCGGCGGAGCGAATGCTCAATGTATATGTTCCGGCGGCGCAGACCTACATCTATGTCGCGCGCATAAATCAGCTCCTGCTTGTAGCGGCTGTCGTCTGATATAAGCGATATTATGTCAAGCACGTCCTCCGCGGAGGACACATCCTTGGGACACTCAATCACGCACATCCTTGAGTAAAGCTTCAGTTCTATCGTGTCGAATGACCACGGCTGCTCAAAACGCGCGCGCAGCTCAAAGATTATGCGCTCCATCTCGCGTATATCGGCGTTCCGGCACGTGACGCAGAAACGTCCCTGCCCAAGATAATAAAGCGTCGAATGTCTGAACGAGCGGCTAAGATATGCCCCCACTTCCCTCAGAAAGGCGTTCAGGCTGTTTATTCCGAAACTGTTCGCCAGAAAAACCGTGTCGTCAAGAATCAGGCTTATACAATGGAACGGAATTCTGCTCTTGAAATATTTTGAACCCATCCTTATGAATGCCGTCTGATTGAAGAGACCGGTGATGCAGTCAAGAACTTCCTCCGGTTTCTGGAGATAGAACGAGAACACCAACGACGCAAGCGACACACCGAAGCACTGGACAAGACACTGCGGCCAGAAAAGCTGAATCAGAATCGCAATCACAATGAAAATCACATAGAATGACACAAGAAGAATTTTTCCGGGAGAAAGCCTCTTTCTGAAAATCACAAGAAGAAGCATGGAAAAAATCAGGTAGCAGGATGCTATCGCATAAAGAACGTAAAACCAGAGCGTTCCGCGGTGATACTGACCGGCGGAGTCAATCGAGAATGCGAGCGTATGCCACGGCGCAACAAACGGACTGAGCCATATAATCAGGATTACGGCGGCAAAAGGAACCGATACCCCGACCTTGAATATCCTGAACTGACGGCTGTCCATTGAATCCAGAAAACCGGTATAGCTTGCGGTGTACAGCATATAAATCAGATACAGTGAATTCAGTGATGTGTAGAACAGACAGTTTGCGGTCCAGGCGAGAGGAACAGGAACCGTCATTCCTGTCTGGGTAAATACCGCAGACACAAAATCAAGAACCGTTGTCGCTGCGGCGAACCACATCATCGTGATGAAAATGTGATTCTGAAAAATCGCCATATTCTGGCGTCTGTAATAAAAGAAAAAAAGTATGACAAAGATACAGAACGCGGCTACGTCAAATTCAAGGATTAAATTCAGTTTTGTGCTCCACTTTTTATTTTTATCCATGATACCACAAGTCATACAAAATTGCAAAACAAAATATCTTCATGAACAGCCTATATTATGGTATAATTCCGGCAATCATGAACAGAATTTTGACAGCATCCGCAGACGCAGATTCAGTGGAGGAACTCAGAAAAGTCTCCGAAGGTTTGTTTGAATTCAGAACGGCGGCCGACGGAGTTGACGCCCTGAATGCGATGAGAAACGAATGTTTTGACTGCATAATCCTTGACAGCGACATTCCCGGAGTTGAGGCTGAAAAACTGATTGAATTCCTGCACAACTCAAGGATTTCCGCATCCGTCCCGCTCATCATACTTACGGATAACGACAACGCTGAATTCGTGGCAAGAAGCGGATGCACCGAGATTCTGCTCAAACCAGTGGAGCCTGCTTACGCGCGGAAACGGCTTGAGAACGTCATGATGCTGACAAAGCTAAAGCGGAACATCGCCGAATACCGGCAGAAGATGGACACGGATCCGATGACAGGCCTTCTCAGCAAGGCGGGATTCCAGAAAAAAGTCCGCAAGATCCTGAACCACGGAACAGGTGGCGCAATGCTTATGTGCGGAATGGACGGGCTTAAATACATAAACGACAATTTCTCGCGCAGCGAGGGCGACAGAATTCTCATGTCGTTCGCGGAATGCCTTCAGGACACAATGCCGGCTGATTCCGTCATCGCGCATATCTCCGGAGATGAATTCTGCGTGTTCATTCCCGAACTGACGGAAAGAAGAACCGTCTCCGACCGCTGCACGGAACTTGCATCGACAATAGGAGCAAGAATAAGAATTCCCGACGGATCACGGCTCATAACGGCCTCGGTGGGAATCGCCTTCTGCCCGGAAGACGCGTCCACCTACGACAATCTCTCGGCAATGGCGGATCATGCGCTTCTCTACGTCAAAAACCACGGACGCGGCACATTCCGCTTTCACGAGCACCGTGACGAGAGGGAACAGATGCTGAAAGGACGGCAGGAATGTACAAACCTCTCAACGGAAATAATGCTCAGAAAAAGAAGCGGAGAGGAAATCCAGACCTGGCTGAAATTCGGAGAATTCCGTGTAATCTACATAGCATACGAACGCTACACATCGGAATCGCTTGATGCGACGCTGTGCCTTCTGAATCTTGTGGACCTTGACTCGCCCCGGAATCCTGACCCAAAGAAAATAATGATGCTGAACAGGCGTGTCACTGAATTTCTGAAGGACGCGCAGTTCCCCGGAATTTTCTCCTGGTACAGCATAAACCAGCTGCTGATACTGACGCTGGAGAAGGGAATAATTCCGGCGGGAATCACAAGATTGTGCAGGGAACTTGCGGATGAGATGAATGCCCTCCACCTGGACATCGATCTGATTCTGTAGGCTCAGTCTACGGCATAACACTCATATCCGGCGCTGCGGAGCTTTTCCGCCTGAGTTCCGGACGTATCATCGTCGGTAAGCACAATGTAATATGTGGTTCCGCTGGCCCGCGTCTCCTCCGTGATATAGCAGTCAAATCCTTTCTTCGCAAGTTCAGCGGAAAGAAGCTCGGCATTGGATTCGGTTCTGAAAAGTCCCAGCTGAAGCCGGATTTTTTTACCGTTCACGGACGGAACAGGTTGCTTCGCCACAGATGAAGTATCAGGCGCCACATCAAGCGAATCATCGGAAAAATCCGTCTCCTGCTCGGCGACTCCTTCCTTAGGCACAAAGAACCAGAACGGCGACGGCATCATCTGTACATCGCCCTTTACAATCGAAGCCTCCACCGAAGACGGAAAACGTTTTTTTATCTCCGCGGAATACGACTCCTCACCGGTGATATACCACAATGTAAGAAGTATGGCCGGCTGTACGGGCTTCATCGACTTGACTCCTGCGTATGCCTTCAGAACGGCGAGCGGCTCCTCCAGAGAGGCGACATCATCCGCCCGGCAAAGCGCGCTCCACTGGGCGTAAAGCTTCGCATAAGCCTGAACAGTCTCGTCCTTTGAATTCCTGACCGCCTCAAGGTAGCTGTCGGCGACCGGAAAATCACCGGAACTGAGCGCACATCTCACGGCATCAATCACAAGCTGCTCGTTGCTTTTCCTCGGCATTCCATCGGCATTTCCGGCCGAAATTCCCGCCGCCGCGGAATATGACGCGCAGGCATCATTATACAGGGAACTTTTCTCCTGCAGCGCCGCAAGAAAAATATACATTGAACGCCGATCCGAAGCCGTATCCGCCTTTGGAATACAGTCCTTCAGATAAACTACGGCCTCGTCAATCGAAGCCTTGCGCAGCGCCCCGTCCGCCGCCGCCTTCGCGCTGATTCCGGCAGCATGAAGAAAGGATGCAGCCGTCAGAAAAAACACCGCCGCCGCCGATTTTCTATTCATTTTCACCTTCCGTAGTTTTACCGGAGGAAGCGGCGTCCTCTCCGGGAGCCTCCGCCGCCGTCATTTCAGCTGGAACCATACGGACTTTTTTCTCATGCCTGCCCCGCCTTGTCTCCTTCCGGACGGCAACAGCATCGGGCGCGGCGGCAGTTTTCTTTCCGCTCCTTTTCAGCCTTCCGATGACAATGCAGAGAATCGAAAACACGATTCCGCAGCCGAACGCGATGAACACAAGCACCGAGACAGGAATTCCGCTGAAATCCGAGAAAAGCCATATCGTACACACGTTGGAAAGATTCTTGCCTACGAAAAAGGCCAGAAACACCACAATCAGAAGTATAACCACAAGAGAAAAAACCATTTCCTCACCTCACACAATGGAATTCCGCTCCGCAAGCGTTCCGCGGAAAGTGTTTCCGGACAGAACATCTATACGTACATCCACGAATTTTCCTATAAGCGCCCTGTCCGCACGGAATGCAACCCTCTCGTCCTGTTCCGTCTTGCCGAGAAGCTCATCAGGATTGTCCCTGCTGACGCTTTCCGCAAGAACCGTCACGGTTTGCCCCGTTCTGCGGGCCATCTCCCCGGCTGTAACCGCCAGCTGAAGATCTATCACCCGCTGAAGACGCGCCTTCTTGACCTCAAGCGGAATCTGATCTGCATAAGATGCGGCCGGTGTTCCTTCCCTGGGATTGTAATAGTACATGAACGCATTCTCGTAACGGATTTCCCTCATCAGATCAAGCGTAAGCTCCAGATCATCGTCCGTCTCGCCCGGAAATCCGACCATTATGTCCGTGGTCAGAGAGACATCCGGAATTTTGCTTCTGATTCTGTCAACAAGCGCGATGTAATCCTCCCTTGAATAACGCCTGTTCATGCGCCTGAGAATTCCGGAGGAACCGTGCTGGACCGGCAGATGGATGTGCCGGCAGATCCTCTTTCTTCCGGCCACAGCATCAATCACCGCGTCCGACAGATCCTTGGGATGGCTTGACATGAATCTGACCCATCTTATAGGAGAGGAGGATTCCTCAAGATGTGAATCTATCTGCATAAGAAGTCCGGCAAAGTCCGTTCCGCCGGAACTGTAGGAATTGACATTCTGGCCGAGCAGCGTTATCTCCTTCACTCCGTAGGATGACAGAACGTCAAGCTCATGAATTATCTCACCGGGAGAACGGGATATTTCACGTCCGCGGACGTAGGGGACAATACAATACGTGCAGAAATTGTTGCAGCCGTGCATTATGGGAACAAACGCGCTGAATGAGCCCGGCTCATAGGAAAGAGGCGCGAATTCATAGGTTCCGGAATCCGAAATCTCGGCTGTGCCGTTGCTCTCGACCGCATCTATCACCTCTCCGAATTTCTGCTTGGCGAACGTTCCGACAACATAGTCAATGCACGGATAATCGTTTTTCAGGGAATCAAGCAGACGCTCGGCCATGCAGCCTGTAACCACAAGCGTAAGCGGACGCGGACCTCCGCGGACAAATTCAGCGGCCTTCTCAAGCGAGCGGGATTTTGCACCTGGCAGACAGGCGCGCACCGCCTTGAGTCCGGAATACCATCCGAGCCGTCCGAAAATTCTGTTCTCGGCGGTGGCACGGACGGAACAGGTGTTTATTATCACCATGTCGGCCGTCTCCGCATCCGGCGCACCGGTCCATCCGCGGGCAAGCAGAAGCTGTTCCAACGCGGCCGATTCCGCTATGTTCATCTGACATCCGTATGTCTCAAAAAAATATGTCATGAATCATGCTCCTCAGTAAATCCGGGTGCGGAATATTCAGTATAGGCATAAGCATCATGATTATGGATGCTCTCGCTGTTCGTACATTCCACGCTGAACCACCGGAACGGAATACCGACAGAAAAAGCACGCAGACCGAGATAAACCTCACGGACCACATCCTCGACGAAACGCGGATTCTCGTATGCGTGTTCGGTGACAGCCTTCTCATCGCTTCTCTTGAGCACCGAATACAGCGGACTTGACGCGCACCTCTCAATCATTTCTATCACATCCTCAATCCAGAAAAAATCGGAATAAAGAAGCCTGACTTTTACTGTTCCGCGCTGGTTGTGCGCACCGTAATCGCTGATTGCCTTTGAGCACGGACACAGAGTCGTTACAGGAACCTCAACGGAAACGTAGAAACGGCGGCGGGCCGTGCCGCTCTCGCCTTCGTAGGAACACCCGTATTCCATTATGCCGGGAGAACTGGAGACAGGCGCCCTCTTCTCCATGAAATACGGAAAATCTATTCTGCCGTAGGCATTCTGCGCATCAAGGTTATTCCTGATCTCATCAAGCATATCAAGAAAATGAACCATCGTAAGGTCATGGTGATACTTATGAAAAATCTGGATGAAACGGCTCATGTGGGTTCCCTTGAAATTATGGGGAAGATTGACGAACAGATCCACGGAGGCGGACGTTGTCTGGAACCTGTTCTCCCGGTCAAGAACCCGTACCGGATATTTCACATTACGGACACCGACCTTCTCAAGAGGTATCTCCCTGGCGTCAAATTCATTCTGGATGTCGCGCATCACCTCTCCTGCCCGGCCATCCGTTCGGCTGCCTCGACAGTGTTCACCATAAGCATTGCGATTGTCATCGGACCGACCCCGCCGGGAACAGGTGTTATGTACGAGGCTTTTACGCTTACGGCATCAAAATCGACATCCCCGACAAGACGGAATCCGCTTTTTTTAGACGGATCAGGAATCCTGTTCACACCGACATCAATCACGGCGGCGCCTTCCTTCACCATGCCGGCGGTGACTGTACCGGGTCTTCCGGCGGCGGCCACAATTATATCAGCCTGATGCGTTATCTCCGGCAGATTAACGGTTCCTGTATGGCAGAGCGTGACCGTGCAGTTCATGTCCCGGCCGGCAAGAAGAATGGCGGCCGGCTTTCCGACAATATTTGAACGTCCGATCACAACAGCGTGCGCACCGTCCGTCTTTATTCCGGCCTTTCTGAGCATGACTATTATTCCATGAGGCGTGCACGGTATGAACGAATGCCGTCCGGCAACAAGATTTCCGAGATTCACAGGATGAAAACCGTCCACGTCTTTCTCCGGAGCTATGGCGGTAATCACCCTGTCGGCATTTATGTGGGCCGGAAGAGGAAGCTGAACAAGAATTCCATGGACCGAATCATCCATATTAAGCTCACCGATAAGAGCGAGAAGCTCCTTTTCCGTTGCCCTCGCCGGCAGACGCATCGAACGGTCGGCCATTCCGACTTCGGCAAGAGCCTTCTGCTTTCCGGTCACGTAGGACACGCTGGCAGGATCGTCGCCGACAAGAATCACAGCAAGACACGGCACAATGCCATTATCCTTCAATGCGGCGACCCTATCCGCAACATCAGCTCTGACCTCGGCGGCCATCTGTTTTCCGTCTATAACAACTGCCATATATCCTCCAAGCCGGCGGCGAAATGTAACGTACTCCGAATTCAGCTGTTTTGATTGATAAACAGCGACAAAAACTGTATATTCATCAAATATACTCTGTTTTTTAATTAAATTCTATTCCACAATATGATTTTGTTACAAACAAACACACGAGGCAATATGAAACGCAGACTTTTTATTCTCATCACGCTGATTCTATGCGTGGCGGCAGTTCATGCACAGGATCAGGGCGACGAATATGACGACGGCTATGTATATGAGTCAAACGGCGCCGGAGACCAGTTCCTGAAGGCCGATCTGACGGGTCTTTTTCCGCTGAATTTCGGGAACCAGCTTTATCCCGGCGCGGCGGCGACAATCGGATATTTCAGGTTTCTGAACGGATGGCTTGCGGTCGGCGGCGAGGTCACGGCGACATACAACGTGTCGCTCGGAAGAAAAATTCTGATCATGCTTCCTATTACGTTCGGAGCGATGGCTCAGGCCGAAATCGGAAAGATTGAGATTCCCGTTACGGTTACCGCGGGAATCGGCTATGAGACATGGCAGAACATGAATTATTTTCCGTCCTTTGTGCTTAAAGGCTCGGCCGGCGCATACTACCGGTTCAACGATATGTGGTCGCTCGGACTTTCAAGCACATTCATCTGGATTCCGCAGCCCTACAGCAACAGCAGCAGGAATGACAACGGTCTGTTCCTTACAGCGGCGCTCGGCGTGAGATACCACTTCTAGTTTACACAGGATTTTTTATGAAACGAACAGCAGTAATACTTGCCGCGGCCGCAGTGCTTTTTTCATCAGGCTGCCAGAATGAAGTCTTCTATAATATACGTCAGGATGTCGCGCCTGAAGAGGCGACAATCTCCGGGCAGATAAATTCAATCGCCAGATACAGCACAGACCAGGCGGAATATATTGTCCTGGCAGCAAACGGAGGTCTCAGATACAAGACCACCGCAGTGGAAAACGAGAGCCACGGAAAATGGGAATCATACGGTTATGAAAACCTTCCGTTCAGCGAGCACAAATATGACTATTACGGCAAGGAGAACCATACCGGCGAGCAGATACTGAAAGTTCTTGCCGACAGCAGCACGCTCTATCTTGTATCCGCATCATATACAAAGGATACGGACGAAGGAACATCGGCTCCCTCACAAATAAATCTCTATGCAAAAAAAATTCAGGACGACGGGAATGGAAAATGGAATTCCGCGGAAGGCAGAGAACTGAAAGGATGGACGCAGCTCGCAAAAGAGCTCAACGCGGACAACAGCCTGTTCAAGATCGAAAAAAAATCAAACGGATACTATACATCTGATTTCAACGTGTTCTCCACGAATTCCGTGAAATCCGAAAACAGAAAAGTCTATATCAGAAGCGGCTCCGGAGACAGCGCGAAATACTACAGACTCGACGGAATTTCCGAACCGGAGGAATTCTCTCCGTCAGCGGCGGACAGCGGAAGCGGCTCAATAAATTCGGCCGTCATTTTCAACGGAAAAGAGATTTTCTTCGCATCGCTTGCCGCCGTAACGAACGGGACATCATCCTCCGATGCGACGGTCGTCTATTACGGAAAGGGAGACAGGCTGAGATTCAGCACGGACGGAACAACCTTTACCGATGCCGGATTCGGAACCGGACAGACCATAACCTGTCTTGCTCCGTGCGCGGATTCGATTCTGATAGGACGCGGCAATTATTCCGCCCAGTCAAGCTCCGCATCAGGCGGAATCGCACGGACCACACTTGATTCAGCAGGAATTCCGGACAGCTCGCTGAAGAATTTCGAGACAAATGCGGAATCACAGCTCTCGTCATCATATTTCATATTCACCCTGCTGAACACGGATCCGTCCAGAAACGAGACAGATTCCGCAATTTACGCTTCAATCGGCTTCATCGGCTCAGGCTCCTCCAGTGCGGTCACATTCGGCAACATGGGACTCTGGTCGTACTACAGCTCAAGAGGGAACTGGAACAGAGAATAATGTCCGACACCCTCTTCCGCTCAGCAGGAAATTCACAGGAACCGCTTGCGGCACGAATGCGGCCCAGAAATCTGGACGAATACATCGGACAGGATCATATTGTCGGAAAGGGACGGCTTCTCCGCAGGGCGATTGCGGCCGACCAGCTTACATCCGTGATTTTCTACGGTCCGCCCGGTTCCGGCAAAACCACACTGGCAAGAGTCATCGCCAATCACACAAAATCGAATTTCATAACGCTGAATGCCGTCCTGACAGGTGTCGCCGACATAAGAAATGCGATAAAACAGGCCGATGACCACTTCAACCTTTACGGACGCAGAACAATTCTGTTTGTGGACGAGGTTCACCGGTGGAACAAATCACAGCAGGACGCTCTGCTTCCCTGGGTCGAGAACGGAACGATAATCCTTATCGGCGCGACGACGGAGAATCCATTCTTTGAGGTGAACAAGGCTCTCGTAAGCCGCTCGCGGGTGTTCCAGCTTAAGCCGCTGACGGATGAAGACCTGAGGAAGGCCGCGGAACAGGCCCTTTCCGACACGGAACGCGGTTACGGCCGGTGGAAGGTTGAATTTGAGGACGGCGCGCTTGAACACCTGATAGACACCGCCAACGGGGACGCACGCTCGCTCCTGAATGCGCTTGAGCTTGCCGTGGAGACGACACCCGAAAAATGGAATCCCGATGGAAATCCGCCGGTTCCTGCATGGGGAACAAAAATCTTCATCAGCCGGGAAACAGCGGAGGAGTCAATCCAGAAAAAAGTTGTCCTGTACGACCGGGACGGCGACTATCACTATGACATAATAAGCGCGTTCATAAAAAGTCTGCGCGGACGGGATCCGGATGCGGCCATGTACTGGCTTGCAAGAATGGTTGCCGCCGGGGAAGATCCCCATTTTATTTTCAGGCGGATGCTCATTTCGGCATGTGAGGACACAGGTCTTGCCGATCCGGACGCAATCTCAGTCGTGAATTCATCGGCGCAGGCGTTTGACCGGGTCGGAATGCCGGAGGGTCAGTATTTTCTGGCTCATGCGGCGCTGTATCTGGCTACCGCCCCGAAATCAAACAGTTCCATGGCCTTTTTTGATGCGCTTGCAGCCGTGGAGAAAGAGGACGCTGATATTCCCAATCATCTGCGCGACCCGTCACGCGATGCGGAAGGTTTCGGACACGGGGCAGGCTATCTTTATCCGCATGCATACAGGAATCACTGGGTCGCCCAGCAGTATCTTCCGGACACGCTCGCCGGAAGGGTATTCTATACGCCGAGCACACAGGGGTATGAGGCCGAAATAAGGGACGGAGTCCTGTCAAGAAGGGAGCTCCAGATTGCGGCCATTCTCGAACAGAATTCATCATCCGATCACATGTCATCCGGCATGACGGACACAGAGTCAACAGGCTCAAAAAATTCCAAAACAGACGGCTGCGACACGGAAAAAAGCGAATTCGGACAGAATCCGATAAGCGAATGGTGGATAAACGAACATTTTAAGTCCGGAAGCGTAAAGAAAGATGAGAATCTGACGTTCAGCCCAAAGGACAACGCCCGCGAGTCCGCACTGGACAGGGCGGACAGATTCTGGCGGCAACGTCTTGACTCAAACAGGGCAGAAATTCTTCTCAGAACACGGGACACCATGATCGCCATGGCAAATCCGGCGCGCCATCACCGCAGCCTTATATGGAACGCCGACAGCGGACTTCTTCTATGGGAAATCGCGCGGCTCACCCCGGAAGGCGTGACCTGCGGAGTATGCAGGACACAGAAAGGAAAGGACGTTCTTGAACAATACGGACGCACACTCGGAAAACTGGACAGGCCGATGCTCCAGTTCAGGCCGGAATCGGCTCAGACCGATTTCCTCTCCCCCGGCGTTTTCCGTGACGTCCTGTTGAATTTCCAGTACAACGGAGCGGTATTTGACAGAATCTTCTTTCTGGATCCGTTCACAAGCAGAAAATCGGTGGAGGCTCTCGCCGACTCGCTTCTTGAAATTTTCAGTCCGGACCGATTCCGCGGCGATGATGATTCCGGAACTGATGACGGTGACGGAGCGCCCGGTTCAGCGCCACAGGAGCAGCCTCTTGCCGACGGCTGGGCGGTGATAATCTCACAGAAAATCCCGTCGGGCGGACAGCGGCTTTCATCGCTTGTAAGGAATCAGATTCTGACACCGGAAAGTGCGGCTCCGTTCGCAGGAATTCTTGACAAAATGGCCGCCGCCGAAAAGGAATTCTTCAGCGCGGAGACAAACGAGCTTTTCGCCTGGAATTCATCATTCATAATAGATACTTTCAAAAACAGGGGTTTTAATGTAAAATCGGCCGTACAGACAATGAACGAGAAGCGGCGCATAAGCCCGCAGGAAATCAGAAAATGGTTCGATGCGGACAGCTCCGCCTACGGAAAGAGGATGACGGAGGCCGCCGGCGAAAACGGAATAAGAAAAATCGCAAGACTGATGGATGCGGCTTCGGAAAAAACAATATTCGACTGGCGGACGGAGACGGCCTTTATCAGGATAGACAGGCCATAGGACGGTTTTGATGTCTATAGATGACGAGATTTTTTTTACAGAGAACATAACGAACGTGAACAGAATCGTGGAGAAAATTCTCTGCGCATCTGCCCTTGTGCCACTGTCCTTTCTGATACTCACACTGGCCGGAGTATGGGTGGTTCCATATTCATATACATTCATTCTCATGCTCTTCTGCGTGGTCACTTCCGCCGCGGATATTCTTCTTAACAGGACGACACGGCTTCAGATTGTGTCAATGTATTTCGGACTTACCGCCGCGACCGTGTTCGTCGGAATTCTAGGACTGAATTCGACAATAACCATCAGCATCGCCTACGGATTCGTCCCGTTCCTGAGCTGCCTGTACTACAACAGAAAGCTGACAGCCGTCACCACTGCACTGAACTACATGATTACTGTCGGACTTCTGTATATCCGCTCAAAGAACATTCAGGATGTATATGTATACGTGAACATCGATCAGACTCCGTTCCAGTGGTTTCTGTCCAGCGCAATCGGATACACAGTGGAATTCATTTTTGTGACGCTGATAACGATGTCAATCGCGAACAGAACGCACAGACCCCTCATGCAGCTCATAAAGTCCATGACCGCACATTCCGAGACGCTGATCCAGCTGAGAAAAAAGAATTCCGAGATAAATTCAATAAACGCGCAGCTTGTAGAAAAAAACAGGACGATGCACGAGACGCAGGAAAAGATAATCCAGTTTGTCGGCGAGGTTCTCGGAAGCCATGACCTGTTCACCGGCAGGCACGTAATGCACACAAAAAAATATCTTGGCGAGATTGCGCTTGAGCTCAGGAATTCCGGCCATTACACCGACGTCCTTACGGACAGGACAATCAGCACGTTCAGCACGGCGGCGTGTCTGCATGACATCGGAAAAATCCATATTCCGGAAGGAATCCTGAACAAACCGGGAAAATTCACGGAAGAGGAATTCGAGATAATGAAGTGCCATCCGGCCGAAGGCGCGAAACTTCTGGAATTTCTTCCGAAAATAGATGACGGAACATTCAACACCGCCGCAAGGGAGATGGCACTATATCACCACGAGAAATGGGACGGAAGCGGCTACCCGGAACACAAAAAGGGAACGGAAATTCCGCTGTGCGCAAGACTGATGGCCGCAGCAGATGTGTTCGATGCGCTTGTAAGCCGGCGTCTTTATAAGGATCCGATGCCTACGGAACAGGCTGTGGAAATATTCAGAAAATCATCCGGAACGCATTTCGAGCCGTGCATTGCCGATGCTGTGATAAAATGCAGCTCAAGGCTTGATAAAATCAGCATGGAATTCAAGGAAAGCGAATCAGAGCAGGAGAAAAGGGAAGCCGAATGGTGGGACAACTACCATTCAAAATTCTCCCGTGCACGCTGACTTCCCTTAAAATTCCGTTTATTCCCTTATTGAATCTATGTTGGCTCTTCCGCCCGGCACAAACGGAAGGACATCCTCCTCGCAGCTGACGCTCACCTTCACAAAGCAGGGGCAGTTCTCCCTTGTGCGGTCAAACGCCTTTCTGTACCATTCAGGATCACCGTCAGCGTCCACAGCCTCTATGCCGAAGCCTCGGGCGACCGCAACAAGATCGGGAACAGCGGAGAACACGCTCGCGCTGTAGTTCTTTCCGAAAAGATATTTCTGCTGCTGGTAGACCATGCCAAGTGTTCCGTTGCGGAACACAATCACCGTAACAGGAAGATTAAGCTCCGCGAGAGTCGCAAGCTCCTGTATGTTCATCATTATAGATCCGTCGCCGGAAAAGCACACGACACGTTTTCCGGGGTTTGCAAGCGCAGCTCCGATTGCGGCGGGCAGACCGAATCCCATTGTTCCCAGAGAGCCGGATGTAAGAAAAGAACGCGGCCTGGTTACGGGATAATACTGCGCGGCCCACATCTGATGCTGTCCCACATCGGTCGTGACGATTATGTCGGACGGGTCAAGTCCCATGATTCCGGCAAGGGACGGAACGGAATTTATGAATTCCCGCGGATTCACACCGTCCTCACCGGAAGGACGGCCGCAGGAAAGTGAATATCCGGATTTCTTGAGGTTCACGATTTTCTCAAGCCAGACGGCTCTTGCCTCCGCACTCTGCCATGCCGCACCGTAGACGGACTGCTTTTCGGACGAGAGCTGCACAAGAATCGGAAAAACCGACTCCACATCGGCGACTACAGCCAGCTCTGAACGCATTATCTTGTTGACCTCGGCGGCATCAACATCAATATGGACGATCTGTGCATCCGGACAGAATTCGGAGACAAGACCTGTCGCGCGGTCATCAAAACGTACTCCGGCAGCAATCACAAGATCGGCGTCGTGCATCGCGCGGTTGGCGGCATAGGAACCGTGCATTCCGACCATTCCTATGAACATCTCGGAATTTTCCGGTATGCAGCCGATTCCCATAAGACTTGTGACGACCGGCATCCTGTAGCTCCGAAGAAATTTTCCGATTTCAACCGAGGCGGCCGGAGAATTGCAGCCGCCGCCGCAGAAAAGTACCGGACGCCGCGCGTTTGCAAGCATTTCCGTTATCGCGTCCATTTTTCTTGAATATTCGCACGGAGGAGTATGGAACCTTATGTCGTGCAGATGCACATTGTTTATGTCCGGCCATGCGCTGAATTCACATGAGGCAAGCTGAACATCCTTCGGAACATCAATAAGGACAGGACCGGGACGTCCGTTCATGGCAACAGCAAAAGCCTCAGGAACGGCTTCCAGAAGCTCCAGCGGCGACTTCACCATTATGCTGTGTTTTGTTATCGGAAAGGAGAGGCCGAAAGTGTCGGCTTCCTGAAAGGCATCAGTTCCGATGAGCTCCGTGTTAACCTGACCGGTTATCGCTATTACAGGAACGGAATCAGCGCGGGCATCCGCTATAGCCGTAAGAAGGTTCATCGCACCTGGACCGCTCGTGGCAAGACATACGGCCGGTTTTCCTGTGCTTCTGGCAATTCCCTGCGCGATGAATCCTGCCGCCTGCTCATGGCGCACAAGAATATGACGGATTCCGCTTCTGTTCAGCTCATCGTACAGAGGAAGTATTGAACCTCCGGGAATTCCAGCCACAGTATCAATCCCGTACATCTCAAGCAGTCTTATTATTATTTCCGAGCCAGTCCTCTTCATGTATTCTCCCATAAAAAATCAAAATGAAAATTCAAAAGTCATATTCAGCGCGAGCCGCAGATTTCTTCTACCACCGAGCGTATTTCTCCGGATGTTGACACAAGCGGCCGTCCGGAAACCGCAGGAATCATCGTCTCCTTTATGTTGTCCGGAATCTCCGGCATCTCGCCGGTTGTATGCCGGCAGTATTCGGCTGAAAGGGCCGGATGATTGTGCGCCACAAGCACAAATGAACCGTCCTCATCATTGACCGCGCCGGAATTTCTCTTTATGACGGCATAGGCACCGGCTGTGTTCCTGTCCGCAAAAATTCCGTATTTCCGGAACAGCTCCTTCGCAGCCTCATCGGTCTCGGCGGCGGAAATTCTGTTGGGGAACACAAAATTCCTCATCATCATGCTGTTCGTCTCGAAGAACGCCTCAAGCCTCTCAAGGTTCGCAGGCAGTGACGGATCGGAACGGTTCCGTTTTCTTATGTCCACAAATGAATCAAGCAGAACCGGATTTCCGGCCGCATCCGCCGAGAGAGCGTCCGTTGCAGGCAGAAAAAAACCGCTCAGGGGAAGCGCAAACCGCCAGCTGTAAAGGCCTGCCATTATCGTACCGTAATTTCCGGCCTCAAGCGCATAATATATATCGCCTGAGACAAGACTTTTTATCCTGGAGAATGAATATGGAAAGAAAAAAACCTGCGCCATCAGACGGCATACGTTTGATGTGTTGGCGACTGTAAGTCCGTTTCTGCGCACGAATTCACGGTCGGAAAAAACCTCGCCTACAATCCGGCGGCATTCCGCCTCGTCCAGTTCAGTCTCAAGAGGACAGATATTTCCTCCGTTCGCAGAAAGATCCTCATCATTTATACCGCGGACTGTCCCCTTTTTGTAAAGGAGGACGGCCTTTATATTCCTCTTTCCATGAAGAACCCTTGCAAGAAGGCTTCCGAGTCCTCCGTGTGTAAAGTCAAGAATAACGGCCTTCTGTCCGCTCATCTCAAGCGTGGTCTCAAGATACGAGCAGAGATACGATACGCCGAAATCCCTCTGACAGCCGGTGTAACCGTGATAAAGCTGAAGCATAAAAAGGTTATCATCAAGCTGCCTCACTGAAGGCTCAAACGGAAATGCGGATGTCGCAATCCGCTCGCATATTATCGGACTGAATTCGTCCTTTATAAAAGCCGATGTAAGTGTGCCCGCAATGGATGTGAACGAAGTGCTTCCGTCTATATAATAAATCCAGCGGCGCAAATCCTCTATTGATGACGGAACAAAAAGTCCGCCGTCAGGAGGCATACAGTCAAGAACAGCCTGCGAGAATTTTACGGACAGGCTTCTGTCTCTGGTACTGGTGAACAACATATTTACAATATATCAATTTGAACTTTATACTTCAATTCCCGGTATTCTTTTTCTCATTGTCTCGATAAAGCGCCGTCCATGGACACCCTCACGCAGACAGACAAAAAGACAGTTGTCGCCTGCAACAGTCCCGATGACATCCTCAAAATTCAGGTTGTCCACGGCATTGCAGACGGTGTTGGCATGACCGGGAAACGTCTTTATGACAACTATGTTTCCGCTGAAGTCAACGCTTATGTACCCGCGCAGAAAATCCTGAACATAAATCAGCTCCGAATCACGGCCGTCATCATCCGGCAGAGCATACAGATAGCCGTTATCTCCGTCCGGAACCTTGCCTACCTTCAGAAGCTTGAGGTCACGGGAAAGCGTCGCCTGCGTAACATCATACCCGTCCTTCTGCAGGGCGGAGAGAAGCACATCCTGACTGCCGATTCTTTTTTCTTTTATTATGGTTTTTATGGCCTTAAGCCGGGACTGGCGTTCCTTCATTCTGAGCCTCCGGGCAGAAAATATACGGTGCCGGCAGAAATCAGACAGACTTTCCGCTGACACCGTCTTATGCCATCTATTTTATCAGAAGTCCGGAAAATGCCTTGAGAGCACCTTCCATCTTTCCGCTCAGGACAGTCTTGGCCAGTTTTTTTCCAAGCTGAACGCCTTCCTGATCAAAGCTGTTAACATTCCAGACAAACCCCTGGAACATGACCTTGTTCTCATAGTGGGCAAGAAGCGCTCCGAGCGCCTTCGGATCAAGCTGTTTTCCGTAGATCAGACTTGAAGGCCTGTTTCCGGCAAAGCACTTGTTCGGATCATCATCATGCTTTCCGCAGGCAAAGGCCACGATCTGCGCGGTCACATTGGCGCACAGTTTGACCTGACTTGTGGAATCCTCTATCACGACATCATCACCCGTCTGATTCTCGCTGAACGCGATGAACTGGAGCGGAACAATGTCCGTTCCCTGGTGAAGCAGCTGATAGAATGAATGCTGTCCGTTTGTTCCCGGTTCGCCGAAAATCACCGGTCCTGTCGGATAAGCGATTTCTCCTCCGTCCCTGTTGACGGACTTTCCGTTTGACTCCATATCAAGCTGCTGGAGATGGGCAGGAAAACGGCTGAGCGCCTGACTGTACGGAAGAACGGCGGTAGCGGGGTATCCCTGGACATTCCTCTCGTAAATTCCGATAAGAGCGTCAAGCATGGCGGGATTTTTCTCCACATCCGGATTGAGCGCAAGCCTGTCCTCCTCCGCGGCTCCCTCAAGGAATTCCGCAAAGACATCCGGACCAAAGGCAAGACTGAGAACAGCGCCCCCGACCGCGGAAGTTGACGAATAACGTCCGCCGATATAATCGTCCATATAGAACGCCGCAAGATAGTCAGGGTTGTGGGCAAGAGGACTTGTCTCACTGGTGACGGCAATTATATGCCGCGCGGGATTGAGACCGGCTTTTCTGAGAAAATCCTTCACAAAATTCTCATTCGTAAGAGTCTCAAGCGTCGTTCCGCTTTTTGAGACAAGAATAAACACGGTGTGCGCCATGTCAAGGGACTTCATAACCGATGCGGCGTCATCAGGATCGACATTTGAGATAAAATGTGCGTCCATCATGAATTTTCCGTTTTTTTTGGCCCAGTTCTCAAGCGCAAGATACATGGCACGGGGACCAAGATCCGAGCCGCCGATTCCTATCTGGCAGACGGAAGTGAATTTCTCTCCGTTTTCATTCAGAATTTTGCCGGAATGGATTTTTTCCGCAAATTCGGCCACCGCCTTCTGCTGTGCTACATAAAATTCACGTTTATTGCATCCGTCAGCAACCACATCTTTTCCGAGCTGTCCCCGCGTAAGATGATGAAGGACCATTCTTTTCTCGCCGGTGTTTATCACCGCACCGGAAAGAAGCTCCGAATATTTGCCGACAAGCTGGGCCTCATCCGCAAGCTCGGCAAAAGTCCTCAAAATCTGGGGATTGACCTGTTTTGCGGCATAGTTATATGTGAGTCCGGCTCCCATCGGAACAGAATATGATGCGACGCGATCCGCCGCCTCCGGAGACGCAAGCTCGTCGGCCACGGAAACCATTCCTCTCAGGGACATCAGTTTCTTCCAGGAGGAAAGGGTATCTGCATTTGACCATGAAACCATAGAAAAACCTCTTTATATATGAAAAGAAATGACGGAAGGAATTCAGGATTCGTGTTCCACGGGAACGAACGGTTCCGGCACAGAGCGCGCACGGAACCATCCGTCTCCGCAAGTGTCGCAGTCCGGCTTCATTCCCTGAATTCAGGCGCTTGCGCGGAGAATGAAACCATCTGCAAAATCAAAATCCTTCTTCCGATATAAGCGTGAGTATACAGAATTTCAACTAATAAAACAATGAATTCTGCATAAATATGCAGAAACGGTCAGTTGTCGTCAGTCACCTCGGCCTTTATTGTAACGGTGTTTCTCGAAAGCCTGTATTCAAGAACAAGCAGCACGGCTCCAAGAACAACAGAAACGGCACCGATTACCCTTATGACAATCACACCGAGAACTTCAGTCGGAATGATAAAAAGAAGAACGGCGGCAAGGAGACAGGTGAAATTCTCAAGAATGATATTCCTGCGCTCTATTCCTGTATTCCGGAGCCTCGCGCAATAGTAGAAACCCGTCAGCGAATACAGCACAAGATAAACGGCAAGAACATAAATCATCACAGTCCACATTGTTCCTGCAAAGGCAAGCGGAAGCACCACGGCAAGAACACCGACAAGTATTCCGGCGATGCTCTTTATCACGACAGGAAGCCCAAGCCCTATGTCGGCAAAAAGTTTTCTTGTATATATCAGATTATATACCGCATCCGCTATAGAGCCGAGTCCGAGCGCAATAACGACAACCTTAACACATGCCTGCGGGAATATTATAAGAAGAATACCCAGAACCGCAAGAATTCCACCGATAAGAAAATTCCATTTCCTCATTTTTCCACCTCGCTTTTTCCGCCACAAACGGAAATCGTGTTTTTAATAAATCTAAGAACAAAGTCCGGTCAAGTCAAGAATTTTTCCCACGTGCTATTGACAGAAACAATGAAAAAATATAAAGTGATGCCTACAAATTGGAGCGATACCAAAGCGGTCGTACTGGGGCGGTCTTGAAAACCGTTGTAGCGCAAGTTACCGGGGGTTCGAATCCCTCTCGCTCCGGACTCAATGGAGGTGTGGTAGAGCGGTAATACAACGGATTGCTAATCCGTCGGTACCGAAAGGGCCGGGCAGGTTCAACTCCTGTCGCCTCCGAACACAAACACCTTCATCAGTGTTTTGTCTGAGACTATAGCTCAGCTGGATTAGAGCACCACCCTGCGGAGGTGGGGGTCGCACGTTCGAATCGTGTTAGTCTCATAAAGCTCATCTGTTTGATGGGCTTTTTTTATACTTATTCACCATGGAAAGATGTCCGAGAGGTTTAAGGTACACGCTTGGAAGGCGTGCGTACCCACAAGGTACCGGGGGTTCGAATCCCCCTCTTTCCGTTGCCCAGGTGCTATGCAAGAAGCCGCCTCAAAACTCCGCCAGATCCGGAAGGAAGCAACGGTATGAGGCCGGAATCTGTGCCGTAGTCAACCTGGGCTTTTTTGTATGTTCCGGAGGATTAAGCTTTTCCCTGCTCCTCCCAAAAAAACAAGTTCCGTTCCTCATCCGCAGAAATCAGACGGTATAGCGCCCACTGACGCACGAATCAATAAATCCAAAAAATAAAGATTTTTATACAACGTTTTTCGCTTTTATCTTTCAAACTTCCATATTATAATTTCCGGATATGACAACTCTTTTTAATGACGGTTGGGAATTTTCCGAAATTCCGCTCGACCCTGACAAAATGTATAAGGACAAGGAGCCGGTACTTTTTAATCCGGAAGATTTCCTGACGGCGGCTAAAGAGACCGGATACAAGCCGGTAAGAATTCCGCACGACTGGATGATTCATCATACAAAAGATTTGTACAAGAACAGCGTCGGATGCTACAAGAAGACGTTCACGCTGACTAAGGCTGAGACCGAGAACCGGCACACGGCGGTCCGTTTCGAGGGCGTTTACATGAACAGCGCAGTCTGGATTAACGGAAAAAAGGCCGGCGAATGGAAATACGGCTACGCAACCTTTGAATTCGACATTTCTCAACTGGTAAGAACAGGCGAAAACGAGATTATTGTGATTGCGGTATATCAGTCTCCGAACACGCGGTGGTATTCCGGAGCGGGAATCTTCAGGGACGTGACGCTCATAAACGCGCCGCGGACTCACCTTGCCTCCGACGGAACATATTTTGTCTGCCGTCCTGCCGACAGAAACAGGCTTGACGGTGAATGGACGGTGAGAAATTCCGTGGAGGTTGCGGGTGAGCTGGACGGACATACGGTCATAAACACAATCACCGGTAAAAACGGCGAAATTCTGGTAAAATCAGTTTTCCCCGCCGCACCGCTTCCGCTGAACGCAGACGAGTCGGGCTATCTTCACAAAGTTGTGCCGTCTCTCGGCTGCGATCCGCTCTCCCGCACGGACGAGGAGCTTTCAGTCTCATCTCCACGGCTCTGGGATATTGACGATCCTTACTGCTACACGGTAAAAACGGAACTTCTGGACAAGAACGGAAATGTCACAGACTCCGTCAGCCAGAACCTCGGCTTCAGGACTTTTGAATTCACGAACAACGGCGGATTTTTCCTGAACGGCCGCCACAGAAAGATTTTCGGCGCATGCCAGCACCACGACCACGGAGCATTGGGAGCCGCATTCGACGTGAACGCCCAGCGGCGGCAGTTCCTCAAGCTCAAGGAGATGGGCGTGAATTCGGTGCGCTGCTCGCATAATCCTCCGCCTAAGGCCTGGATGGATCTTGCCGACGAGCTTGGTCTCCTGATTGACGACGAGGCGTTCGACATGTGGGAAAAGCCCAAGACAACGTTCGACTACGGAAACTGGTTCAACGGATGGCATGAGCGCGATGCGGTCTCCTGGATACGCAAGGACAGAAACCATCCGAGCCTCATCATGTGGTCAATCGGAAACGAAATTTATGACACGCACGTGGGAAACGGACTTGCAATCACGAAAAATCTTTCGGAAATCGTAAGAAGGCACGATCCGGACGGAAACGCCGAAATAACAATCGCATCTAACTACATGATGACCGACGGAGCGCAGGAATGTGCGAAGAACATCGGAACGGTCGGCTACAACTACCTTGAACGGCTTTACGACGAGCATCACGGAAAATATCCGGAATGGAAGATTTACGGAAGCGAGACAGGCTCCACCGTACAGAGCCGCGGAATCTACCATTTCCCCGAAAGCCTCAAGCTTGTAACCTTCAGCGACGGCCAATGCTCGACGCTCGGAAACTGCACCGCTCCCTGGGGTGCGGCGAACACTCAGACGCTCATCACCGGCGACCGCGACAACCGCTACAGCGCGGGACAGTACATCTGGACAGGCTGGGACTACATCGGCGAGCCGACTCCATACCACACAAAAAGCTCGTACTTCGGTCAGATTGATACGGCAGGATTTCCGAAAGACACTTTCTTTCTATATAAATCGGAATGGGCGGGCAAAAAGACGGAGCCGTTCGTGCATCTTCTTCCGTACTGGGACTGGAACGAAGGCCAGACAATCGATGTAAAGGCCTACACTAACGCAGATGCGGTGGAGCTTTTCTTCAACGGAAAATCGCTCGGCAGACACAATATAAATCATGAAAAGGATGCGGAGCCGTTCGGACGCTGGCAGATTGAATATCACAAAGGTGAGCTGAAAGCGGTCGCATACAGTGCGGACGGAAAAGCTGTGGCGGAAGACGTGAAGCGCTCATTCGGGGATCCGACAAAAATCATCATGAAGCCGGAAGAAGGTGACTTCGGAGACCTTTTCTTCATAGACATAATGACCGCGGACGCTGACGGAGAACTTGTAGAAAACGCAAGGAACTACATCACGTTCAACGTGAGCGGCGGGGCGGAGCTTGTGGGAATGGACAACGGAGACTCCACCGACTACGACGAGTACACGCCTCAGGGCGGAAATTCGCTCAGCAGAAAGCTTTTTTCAAACAGGCTTGTGGCAATCGTCAGAATGAAGAAGGACGGAGCGTCAGATGGCGGATTCCTGATTACAGCGGCAAGCAGGGAGCTTCCTACAGTCTCCATGAAATTCGACGGGAAAAAATGGAAGGAAACAGCTCCTGACCTTTCGGTCAAGCCGGAAAAGGACTTCATCCCGTCAAGAAAAATCGAGATTATCACCGGGGGCGGTACAAAAATGTCCCCGGAAAACAGGGAAATCAAAGTGACCTGCAGGGTGCTTCCGGAAAACGCCTCGCTCAAGGAAATCAACTGGAATCCGGTTCTGAAGGAATGTGTTCCCAGCGACTACATCGAGGTTCTGGAAAAACAGGGCGAAGGAAGCGGAACAGAAACCGCTACGGTAAGGGCGGCCTGCGACGGCGAATGCATTCTGCGCTGCACGGCAAGAAACGGTACCCGGCTTGACGAAGTTCTCAGCGACCTGAATTTCAGCGTAAGCGGAATCGGAAACCCGAAGCTCAATCCGTACAAAATTATCGAGGCGTGCCGCCAGAACAGATGGGACGCGACGAGGGAAAAAGCTCCGGTCTGCCTTGAGTCAGGAATCTCCAACAGGGGAATCGGACCGACCTGGATCGCATTCGACAAGGTTGACTTCGGAAAGGACGGCGCGGACACAATCCACATCCCGATTTTCACGTTCGAGACTGAAGTTCCGGTGGAAATCTGGGACGGAACGCCGGGCGACGGAACAACAGGAGAAGGAACAAAACCTTCGGCAACCGGTGGCGAGTGCCTGGGAAAATTCACCTACAGACACGAGTCTATCTACAACACATACAGCGAGAACGTCTTCACCATGAAAAAAAGGCTTTTCGGCGTGCATACGGTTTCGGTCGCATTCCCGCATGAACTCTACTTCCACGGATTTTACTTTGACAAGACTCCCAAGGCGACGGCAAAACTGCGCGCACTGGATGCGGACGTGATTTCGGGCGACACGTTCACAAGAACAGATGAGAACGTCGAGGGAATCGGAAACAACGTGAGCCTTGACTTCGGAAACATGGACTTCGGAACGGAAAGCGCGGCAAAGCTGACAGTCTGCGGAAAATCCAACACCGAGAACAACACGATAAACGTGAAATTCTTCGGCGATGACGGAAGGAATTCAACCCAGGTGATTGAATTCGCCCACACCGACGGCTATGAGGAGAAAACTTTCGATATTTCCCCGGTAAGCGGAAGCCAGAAAATAAGCTTCGTGTTCCTTCCGGGCTGCAATTTCGACTTCAAGTGGTTCAGGTTCAGCCGGTAGGTCTTTTGCTTTTGGCCATGCGGTGATATAATCGCCGCATGGCTGAATATCACAAATTCGACGATGCGCCGGAAGGCACTCCTGTATCAAATTTTGTCCATCTTCATGTACATTCCGACTATTCCCTGCTTGACGGCTGCTCCAAGATAGACAAGCTCGTAGCAAAGGCCAAGCAGCTGAACATGAAGGCGCTGGCTCTGACCGACCACGGAAATATGTTCGGCGTGCTGAATTTCGAGAAGCTCTGCCATATAAACGGAATAAATCCGATATGCGGAGAGGAATTCTACGTATCGGAAGGAAGCCACCTGGAGAAGAATCCCACAAGATATTCCGAAGCCGCGGGTCACAAGAAATACAACTATCACCTTATTCTTCTGTGCAAGAATGCGGAAGGATACAAGAACCTGTGCTGGCTGTCATCGCTGGCATATACCGAAGGATTGTACTACAAGCCGCGAATCGACTTTGAGCTTCTGGAAAAATACCACGAGGGACTTATCTGCCTGTCCGCATGTGTTGCCGGAGAACTTCCGCAGGCTCTGCTGGCGGATGACGATGACGGAGCGGAGAAACTCGCGCTCAAATATCAGAAACTTTTCGGAAAGGACAATTATTTCATAGAAATTCAGGATCACGCGATTCCTGAGGAAAGATATGTCGCGCCGAAACTGCTGGCATTGGCGGAAAAGCTCGGAATTCCGGCGGTCGTCACAAACGACATCCATTATGCGGACCGTGACGACGCTGAAGCCCAGGATGCGCTCCTCTGCATAGGAACAAAAAAACTCGTAACCGACACTGACAGGATGAAATTCGCGAACGACTCGTTCTATATGAAGACCGAGGATGAGATGAGGATGCTGTTTCCGAACAATCCTGAGCTGATTGAGAACAGCATGAGAATAGCCTCCATGTGCGACCTCACTATTCCCCAGTACAAGACCGAACAGCTCAAGGACTGCCTTCCGGTGTATAAAATTCCGGACGGATTCGTGTCACAGGACGCCTATGTCCTCTATCTTGTGGAGACCGGACTGCGCATAAGATACAAAAAAATCACGAAGGAAATAGTTGAACGTGCGATGTATGAGCTTGGAATAATCTTCCAGATGGGATTTTCCGGCTACTTTCTGATTGTCTGGGACTTCATCAACTGGTCAAAAAACCATGGAATTCCGATCGGACCGGGGCGCGGCTCCGGTGCAGGTTCGCTTGTAGCCTATGCGATGACAATCACCGACATAGATCCGTTCAAATACAAGCTCATCTTTGAGCGGTTCCTGAATCCTGAGCGTGTCTCAATGCCGGACTTTGACGTGGATATGTGCTTCGAGGGACGGCAGGACGTGATCCAGTATACACGCGACAAATACGGCGATCCCCAGGTCGGACACATAATCACATTCGGAACACTCAAAGCCAAAAATGCGCTCGCCGATGTGGGACGCGTGCTTGGAATTCCGCTGAACGACGTGAACATGCTGAAAAAGGGAATTCCCGACAATCCCAAGGCCAAGCTGAAGGATGCGTTCACCGAGCCTGACGAGAAACATCCCGACAACGGACAGCTGATTAAATTCAAGGATGATCCGCGCTTCAAAAAGCTGTTCGAGCTGGCGTTCAAGCTGGAGAACGTCATAAAAAACACCGGACTTCACGCATCCGGAATTGTAATCGGAAAATCGATTCTTCCCGACTGGGCGCCCGTCTACAAGGATGCGAAAACAGGCAAGGTAGCAGTGCAGTACACGATGGACATAATCGAACCGTGCGGACTTGTCAAGATGGATTATCTGGGACTCAAAACGCTTACCCTGATAAAATATGCGGAGAGGATAATCCACAAACGCCCCGGACTTGAGAATTTCACGGCGGAACGTGACATTCCGATTGACGACAAGGAGACATTCGACCTTTTCTGCCGCGGAGATGCGGTCGCCATATTCCAGTTTGAAAGTCCGGGAATGCAGAAAATTCTCCGCCAGGCGCAGCCGCACAGAATCGAGGAGCTTGTCGCGTTGAATGCGCTCTACCGTCCCGGTCCGCTTGATTATATTCCGCAATATATCGAAGGAAAATGGCATCCGGAGACGGTCCATTATCCCGATCCGTGTCTTGAGGACATTCTGAAAGAAACCTACGGCGTAATGGTTTATCAGGAACAGGTAATGCAGGTGGCGCAGCGGATTGCCGGATTCTCGCTGGGAGGAGCGGACATGCTGCGGCGCGCCATGGGAAAGAAAAAACCTGAAGTCCTTATGGGAAAAAAGAAGGAATTCATCCAGGGCGCAATCAGGAACGGGTTCACCGAGGAGCACGCGGCCGAAATTTTTGAGATAATGGTTCCGTTCGCGGGTTACGGATTCAACAAGAGCCATGCGGCCGCCTATTCGGTCGTAGCCTACAGAACCGGCTACCTCAAAGCGCACTTTCCCGCTGAATTCATCGCCGCAAACCTCACAAACGAAATCACATCCACGGACAAGCTGCCACAGTACATAGCAGAAGGACGTGCGATGGGACTTGCAATAGATCCTCCGGATGTCAACCGCTCCGACATTGTGTTCGATGTCGTTGACGGAAGAATCGTATTCGGTCTTATGGGAATAAAAGGCATGGGCGAGGCGGCGGCGCAGGCTGTCGTGGAGGAACGGAAAAACAACGGACCGTTCAAGTCATTCATGGACTTCTGCCTGAGAATCGACCTGAGAACGGTGAACAAACGCTCGATCGAAGTCCTTATCCGGACAGGAGCGTTCGACCACACCGGAGAAAAGGAGGGACTCCAGCAGAACCGTCCGACGCTTCTGACAAACCTCGACGCGGCTGTTGATTACGCGTCCGACATTCAGGAAAGCAGGATGAGCGGTCAGGGAGACCTGTTCGGCGAGCTGGATGACGGCAACACATCATATACGGAATTCGTGTTCAAGAAAATCGATGATGTTCCGAGAATGGAGCTTCTGAACATGGAGAAGGAATGTATCGGCTGCTACATCAGCGGACATCCGCTTGATGAATATAAAAAGGCCATAGACAGGGCGGTGACGCTGCGCTCGTCGAACATAACAAGAATCGCCGCGGAAAGCAGGGCTGACAGGGAGAACCAGCTGAATTCCGGAGCCAAGCCATGGCAGCTCAAGGATTCAGGAAAATCATACACCGCACTTGGAATGTTGACCGAGCTGCGCACTATAAGGACAAAAAAAGGCGACGAGATGGCTTTCTGCAAGCTGAACGACTATGACGGACTGATTGACTGCACGTTTTTCCCGAAAATCTGGGAATCCCTAAAACCGAAAATCCAGAACGACGGAATATATGCGCTGCGGGGAAAAGTTGACGGCCAGCGTGACACTCCGTCACTGCTTGTCGATTCAATAGAAGATGCGGCTGCCCTTGAGAACCACTCAATCCAGTCCGTTCATATCCAGATGGAGCCGCTTTTCGGTGCGAATTCGGACATCGCGCTTATGAAGGATTTTTTATTTGATAAAACGGGCAATTGTCATGTATATTTTCATGTAGACACAGGCGGAAATCCGTACATAGTAAAGGCAAATGAACAGATGAGAGTATCTCCGGATCAGGAGACGCTTAAACAGCTGAGTGAAATGCCGTTCGTCAAGGAAATATGGTGCGAATAGCGCTTCCGGCCGGTAAAACATATTCATAAGAGGTGGAAAAAAAATGATTGCAGCGATATTGCAGATCCTGTCGGCGTTCATCACGATATTTACGGTTCTGTGCTTCATAGACATAATACTGACCTGGTTTCCCGGCGCTAAATTCACCGCCTTCGGAAGATTCATCTCAACAATCTGCGACCCTTACCTGAATTTTTTCAGCAGATTCGACTGGCTCAGATTCGGAAACATAGACTTCTCTCCGATCATCTCAATCGGAATTCTTTCCGCGCTCTCGTCCGTGCTCGGAGGAATAACGTCAACCGGAAGAATTTACCTCGGCGGCATCCTCGGAACAATAATCACCATGCTCTGGCAGATTGTATCCTCCATTGCGGGGCTGCTCCTGATTCTTATGGCCGTGCGCTACATCGTGCTGCTCGCAAACCGCGGAAAAACCGCCTACAGCCCGGCATGGCAGCAGCTTGACTATATGCTCGGAAAAATAACCTACAAAATCTCATCGACATTCGTCAGAAACGCCGACTACAGAAAATCGCTGCTAGTATCTATAATCACGGTTTTCGTGATTATAGTAGCAGGAAGAATTCTGACGGGCATACTCGTATCACTGTGCCATCAGCTTCCGTTCTGAACAAAAAGTGAAGGCCGGAGAAATCAATGCGCCAGTCACATCGGTCGCAGGAATAGGACCGTCCACGGCTGGACTTCTTGCAAAACTGAACATCTTCACCGTAGGCCAGCTGCTTAAATTCTATCCGCGCTCATACGAGGACAGGACAAGACGGATTTCCATTGCGGAGGCAGCGGCAGGAGGAAAAATTCATACCGCGGCTCTGGTTACGGCGCACGAATGGTTCGGCTACGGCAGAATGAGGACTCTTAAACTCCTCATAAACGACGGAAGCGGAGCGGCGGAACTGATTGCGTTCAACAGGAATTTTCTTGAGAAGACTCTTCCGCCGGGAACATTCATATCGGTTACAGGAACATTCACCACAAAATACGGAAGACTGCAGAGCACTTCATTCGAGGCTGAGAAAATCGATGCGGGAGCAGTTCCGTTCACTCCGGACGGAATTCCTGATTTTGCGGCCGCGGAACTTTCCGACTCAAAGATTTATCCGATCTATTCCCTGACCGAAGGACTTGCCCAGAAGACACTCAGAAAGGCTGTCCGCGGCGCGCTGAACGGATGGTGCCGGGGAATCGACGATGAGATTCCTCCGGAAATCATAGAAAGACGGGGGCTTCTCCACAAACAGACAGCCCTCGAATTCATCCACTGTCCTAAATCAATGCGGGATGCGGAGGACGCGCGCAGAACCATAATATACGAGGAGCTTTATCACCTCCAGCACACGGTAATCTCACGCTCGCTGCGCCGCCGGGGAACAGTGCCGCAGCTCCGGACTGATTCCGGCTCCGGAGATTACATCCGGCAGGAACGGCAGTCGGCTGATTCCGCTCCTGATTACGGTGAATTTGAGAAATCCCTCTCCCCTCTTCAGAAGGAATTTCTGAAAAAGCTTCCGTTCAGGCTCACAGGAGATCAGTGCGCCGTAATCATGGAGATGGATTCGGAGATTGACCGGGGATACCTGGAACGGAATGCTGCCATCCTCACAGCCGGCGGCGGAAACCTTGAGCAGGGCAAAATACGTCCGCCGTTCACCATGGCAAGGCTTCTGCAGGGGGATGTAGGCTCAGGAAAGACGCTTACCGCCCTGATGGTATGTCTGCGCGTAATCAGCTGGAAAGGCCAGTGCGCGGTTATGGCTCCGACCGAAATTCTAGCCCGCCAGCACGCCGGAACAATAGCATCGCTGCTTGACGGCACGGGAGTAAGAACCGCCTTCCTGACCGGAAACCTGAAATCATCCGGACGCTCGCATCTTCTCAGAGCACTAAAGTCCGGAGAAATCGACATAGTCGTGGGCACGCACGCCCTTTTCTCCCCGATGACAGCATACAACGACCTTCAGCTTGCGGTGATAGACGAGCAGCACAGGTTCGGAGTCCTGCAGCGCCAGGCGATTCTGGAAAAAGGAAGAATTTCGGGAAAAAACGGAGTCACCTTTGAGCCGCACCTTCTTATGATGAGCGCGACGCCGATTCCGCAGACGCTTGCGCTTACAGTATTCGGTGACCTCGACATCTCGGTCATAAGGACTATGCCCGCCGGACGCAAACCGGTAAAAACATATCTCATCAGGGAAGGAAACGAGAAAAACGCCTATGAAGCCGTACGTGCGGAACTGAGACTCGGACATCAGGCCTATTTTGTCTATCCGGCGATAAATCCGGCGGATGACGGCGGTGAGGGCAATTCCCCAAAACTCAAGTCGGCGGAACAGATGTTCAGTTTTCTTGCGGAACGGATTTATCCCGAATTCACCTGCGCGCTTATACATTCAAAAATCGGGGAGGATGAGCAGAACAGAATTCTCGACGGATTCCGCGCCGGAAAGATTCAGGTTCTGGCCGCCACCACGGTCATAGAAGTCGGTGTTGACGTTCCGAATGCCACCTGCATGGTGATAGAACAGGCCGACAGGTTCGGAACAGCCCAGCTGCATCAGCTGAGGGGACGTACAGGACGCGGAGACGCACAGTCCTTCTGTTTTCTGATTTACAGCAGGAATATCACGGAAACAGGAATCGCAAGAATGAAGGCGCTGAGAGAAAGTACGGACGGTTTCTACATAGCCGAGCAGGATCTCAAGACAAGGGGACCGGGCGAACTCAACGGAATAATGCAGTCAGGCAGCCTGGAGCTTGGAATCGCGGATCTTGAGCGTGACGGCGGGATTCTGGCGCAGGCAAGGGAGGATGCGCTCAGAATTCTTGCCGAAAAATAACGACGGAAAGAATCCGCTCCGAGGTCTGAATAATAGCAAAATGACAGCATTTCTGATACAATCGCCGCATGACTACAAAACGGATCACAGGAATTGCGGCGGGCATTCTCTCAATCATATTGCCCGCCATGTTTATCGGCTGCAGCGGAAAGCAGATTACATACAGCAGTGACAACGATGAATTCATAGAAGCTGTCTCACCCACATACATCGGAAGACTCTCAAAAATCGCCGTGACTTTTGCCGGCGACATAAAATGCCTTCCTGAAGAGGCCATTTCATTCTCGCCGGTCCAGAAGGGAACATGGCAGACAGTGGACGGAAAGACGGCCGTCTTTACTCCGCAGAAACCGTTCAGAGCAAACAGCAGCATGGTTCTTACCGCGGACTGCGGAAAACTGCTCGGACAGGAAACGGCGGCAGGAAAATACACACATCCTTTTGTTGTAGGCGGCGCATCCTATAAAGTGGAATTCGGGGAGCTTATGCTTGATCCTGACCAGGAAAAATATTCGCTCGGCGGAAAAATAACTACGGACATCCCGATAACACCCGGACAGGCAAAAAAAATACTGAAGGCGAGACTCGGTCTGAGCCGCCTTAAAATCGACTGGCTTCAGGACAAAAGCTCAAACCTCTGGAATTTCTCGATAAACGACATAAGAAACAAAGATGGCAGACAGAATTTTTACGTAAGCTGGAGCGGCTCGACTCTCGGACTGACAAGAAATCAGGACAGAATCTTCTCCGGAAAGAAAAGCTACCGGATTCCGTCAAAAAACGACTTCTCGATAATCGACGTGAACACCGATGTTCCGAACAAAATTCTTGTCAGCTTCTCACAGAAGATTGATCCGGCGCAGGACATAAAATCATTCATCACCGCAAAGGACAGGGACGGCAGAAAAAACACGGATTTCAACGCGTCCGTCCGCAACAACGTGATTACGATTTTCAATGACTCCAACTGGCAGAACGTATCGAACATACTTGTCGCAAAGGGAATCAAAAGTACCTCCGGAGCGGTATATTCAGGCGCAAGAAACATCACCTTTACCGAGAAATGGGAGATACCATTTGTAAACTTCATCAAGGAAGGAAACATTCTTCCGACTTCACAGGGGACATCGGTGCCAGTCTTGACACAAAACCTCACCGGTCTCACAATCCAGGCGTTCAGAATCCACGAATTCAATATGTCGCAGTTCTTCCAGGAGAACGAGCTGGACGGTGACTATGAGCTTTACAAAGTCGGAGAACCGGTCTGGACAAAATCCGTGGACTTTGACTGGGACGACTCGATGAAGAACCGCATGATACCACGCGGAATCGACATAAGCGAGCTTGTAAAAAAATACCCCGACGGAATGTTCCAGCTCAGAATATCATTCAGAAGGAACAACATAAAATACGTCTGCCGCAACGGACACGATGACTTCTCGGAATACAGGATGCCGGACAACCTGATCGAACCGCTGGAAGCCCCCGGCGAGAGGAGCAACTGGGACTGGGCGGACGGGCTTTCCTACAGAGAAAGAAATGATTACTGGACATTCAAGGCCGATCCGTGCCATCCGGCATTCTATATGTCGAATTTCAACAGCGGCAGCCTGATCTCAAGAAACATCATCGTGTCGGATCTTGGTGTCTCGGCAAAAAGGACTGAGGACAACAGGCTCTATGTATCGGTGTCAAATCTGAAGACAACAAAACCTGTCTCGGGAACGGAAGTCACCGCATACAACTATGTCGGCGCGAAAATCAAGTCGGTGAACACGAATTCCGACGGAAGCGCGGTTTTTGACAATGCGGACAGGATATTCGTGGTGGCGGCGCGCAATTCATCTCAGTGCTCCTATCTCAAGCTGTCGAACAGCACCGAGCTCAGCTCAAGTCATTTTGACATAGGCGGAGAAAAGGCGGCCGGAGGAGTAAAGGGATTCATCTACGGAGAACGCGGAGTCTGGCGGCCGGGCGACAAAATTCACCTTACGTTCGTGCTTCAGGATCTGGAGAAAAAGCTTCCGGAGAATATTCCCCTGACCTTTGAGCTTATAGATCCTCTAGGAAAAAAGACGGAATCAAGGCTTCTGACAAAATCGGTGAACGGATTTTTCCCCATAGAGACAAAAGCGGACTCATCCTCGACAACCGGACTGTGGACGGCGAAAGTCAGCATGGGCGGAAAGGAATGGACGAAACCGCTCAGAATCGAGACAGTTGTTCCGAACAGGCTCTCGGTTGAACTTGACGCGGACAGAAAGGAGCTTGATTCCGGTGAGAACACCTTCACCCTTTCCGGAAAATGGCTTCACGGAGCTGAGACTCCCAACTACGAAGCCGATGTTTCCGTAAGCTTCAGCAAAGCGGAGACTGTTTTTGAAGGCTATCAGGACTACACGTTCTCAAATCCTGATTCCTTCGTAGACACAAGAAAGGAGACTATATGGGAAGGCTATCTCGGAGACGACTCAAAGACGGTTTTCTCCAAGACGCTTTATGCAGGAGACAATATTCCCGGAAAACTCAGGGCAAAATTCACCAGCAGGATTTTCGAGCCGTCAGGCGCATTCAGCACGGCGGTAAAGACGTTCACTTATTCTCCTTATGAAAGATATGTCGGACTCAAACTGCCTAAAGGCGACGCAGCCCGGAACATGCTTCTTACGGACACAAAACATACCGCCGACGTGGTTCTTCTTGAGGAGGACGGAACTCCCGTGCAGAATACATCCGTGTACTATACAATATATAAAATCGGATGGAAATGGTGGTGGGAAAAGGACGCATACACCGCCGCGACATACGTCAGCGGAAAAAACTACGAGGAGATTGACAGCGGAAGGGTGAACATCACGGACGGAAAAGGCTCGTTCACTTTCCTGGTAAAATATCCTTCCTGGGGAAGATACCTGATTCTTGTAAACGACAGTTACGGCGGACATTCGGCGGGTCAGGTCGTATACATCGACTGGCCGGGCTGGGCGGGAAGATCTCAGCAGGAAAACGGCGGAAGCGCAATGATGATTCCGCTCTCTACCGACAAAAAACGCTACAACACCGGAGACACGGCAGTAATCTCATTCGCGTCATCCGCGGGTCAGCGCGCGCTGGTCACCGTTGAAAAAAGCGGAAATATCATGGAACAGAAATGGATTGAGACAACAGCGGACAGCACGGTGTTCAGACTTCCGATCAGACAGAACCTTGCACCGAATGTCTATGTCCACGTGACGCTTGTCCAGCCGCATCTGCAGACAGCAAACAGCCTTCCGATACGGCTATACGGAATCGTTCCTGTTATAGTTGAGAATCCGGATACATTCCTTGAACCGGTGATAACATCAGCCGGAACATTCGAGCCGAACAGGAACACGGTTGTTTCAGTCTCCGAAAAGAACGGAAAACCAATGACATACACGCTTGCGGTAGTTGACGAGGGACTGCTCGGACTTACCGGCTTTCATGCGCCGGATCTCCATTCTGAATTCTACAGGAAAGAGGCAAGCCTACTAAGATCATGGGATCTTTATTCCTATGTGATGAACGCATACAGCGGAAAACTTGAGACGCTTCTGGCGGTCGGCGGCTCCGATGAGATTACGGACAATTCTGACAGGAATTCAAACAGATTTGCGCCTGTAGTAAAATTCTTCGGTCCGTACACGCTTGCGGCCGGCGAGAAAAAGGCTACTGAATTCATGATGCCAGAATATATCGGCGCGGTACGTATAATGGTTGTGGCCGGAGACAGCGGCTCCTACGGAACAAAGGAAAAATCGGTTCCGGTAAAGGCGGATCTGATGCTTCAGCCTTCACTTCCGAGAACAGCCGGAACAAACGAGGAGATTTCCGTTCCTGTCACGGTATTCAACGGAACAGGAAAAGACACATCCGTCAGAATAAATATGGATGTTCAGGGCGCAGTATCCGCAAAAGATTCGGTTTCCGCAGATATTCCGGCCGGTCAGAACAAAACCGTAAAATTCACGGTAAAGACATCGGAAACCGGAAACGCGGACTTCACGTTCACCTGCACCGACGGAAAGGCTACGTCACACGCAAGAACGGAGATTCCGGTACAGTCACGCGGAATTCCTGTCAGATATACGGAATCCTTTGAAATCAAGCGCGGAAAAACATCGGAAGTGAAAATTCAGAGCGCGGGAGACATTCCGTCCACAAAGCTTTCAATGGAAATCTCAACAATGCCTTCGATAAACCTCGCGTCAAGACTGGATTATCTAACCGGCTATCCGCACGGATGTATTGAACAGATAACGTCCGGCGCATTTCCTCAGCTTTATCTGTCCGACTTCATGAAGCTGGATTCAATAAAACTTACCAAGGTAAAAACAAACGTAAAGTCGGTGTTTGAGCGTTATCCGAACTATCAGACGGTTTCCGGCGCGATGGCCTACTGGCCCGGAGGCACGGCTCCCTCGGAATGGGGCTCATGTTATGCGGCCCACTTCCTTATTGAAGCGAAGAAACAGGGCTACACGATTCCTACGGAAATCTACGGACCTCTTGTTGAATGGCTGAAGGCAACGGCCGCGGAATGCAACGAGGCTTCGGTTGAGCAGGCCTACAGGCTCTTTGTGCTCGCCCTTGCCGGTTCGCCCGACATCGGAGCGATGAACAGGATGATGACAGACAAACTAGGAAATGAGGAGGGAATTCTCCTCTCGGCGGCATATTCACTGGCAGGAAGAAAACAGACCGCACAGGAACTTTTGAAACAGACTGATCCGGTTCCGAACTTTTTCCGCTATACCGGCAGCAGCTTCAGCTCGTCAATAAGAAATGCGGCGCAGGCGCTGATTGCGAACAACCTTGCGGGAAACAATTCCCAGGCCGCAAGAATTGCCGAGAACGTCTCAAAAACTCTTTCAAATGACGGATGGCTCAGCACGCAGGAGACTGCATGGTCACTTATTTCCATGCTTTCATTCTACAGGGATTCACGTCCGAATCCTGCCGCATACATTGTCGAAAACAACGGACAGACAACAGAAAAAACGATGCGCGGAATCTCCGAAATTCAGGAGCTTGATGCGGCAAACACTTCCGTACAGAAAGTCAGAATAACGAACAGTTCAAACAAGCCTCTGTTCGGAACGCTCGCCGTATCAGGAATGTCATCTCCGGGAACAGAAAAAGCATGGAGCAGCGGAATAAAGATGACCGTGTCATACGAGGACGAAAGCGGAAGCATCCGGCCCGAAAAGCTTGCATTGGGAGACACATTCACGATGAAGGTGAAAATCGCAAATTCATCCGGAAAAAGTCTTGAAAACCTTGCGCTTACGGTTCCTCTTGCAACCGGATGGGAGGTGAACAACGACAGAATCGGAACCGAGACGGCACTGACATCGTCAGCATATTCATATCAGGATATACGCGATGACAAGGTCTGCACATATTTCAACCTGGATTCATACGAATCCGCCACATTTGAATTCAACATTACGGTCGCCTACGGAGGACTGTACTACATTCCGGCGATTCATGCGGAGGCCATGTACGACAACGAAATCAGCGCCGTAACTCCGGGAATCTATGTCTCTGCCAACTGACCCGGGAGATAAAAAGACAGAATACACGAAAATTCTCTGTGTGTTCTGTCTTTTCTACGCATGGATTTTCTTCTGGCCGCTGCCGTTTTCCGGCAGGACCGTCCCCTACTCGTTCGCCCTTTACGACAGGGACGGAATTCTGATCGGAGCAAGCGTTGCGGAGGACGGACAGTGGCGTTTTGAGGGAGGCAAAGTTCCGTACAAATTTGAAAAGGCAATCATATCCTTTGAAGACAAAAGATTCTATTTTCACAAAGGAATCGACTTCATCTCGGTTTTCAGGGCCTCCGTTTCCAACATAAAACAGAAAAGGATTGTTTCCGGAGGCTCGACAATCACGATGCAGACCGTAAGAATCCTTGAGGGAAATCCGCCGCGCACCTATATGCAGAAAATTCATGAGGCATGGATTTCCGTCCTTCTGGAACTGCGCTGCTCAAAGAAACAGATTCTGAACCTTTACGCGGCAAATGCGCCGTTCGGCGGAAACGTCGTCGGACTTGAGGCGGCAAGCTGGCGGTACTTTCACCGGCCGCCGGAAAATCTCACCTGGGCGGAAAGCGCCACCCTGGCAGTTCTCCCGAATCAGCCGAGTCTTGTATTTCCCGGCTCAAACAGGGAAATTCTGCTTGAAAAACGCAACCGGCTTCTTTTCAAGCTGTATAAGGAAAATATCATCGGCAGGGAGACACTTGAGCTTTCTCTTGATGAGGCTCTGCCCCCAAAACCTTATCCGCTGCCGTCGGCCGCGCCCCATTTCCTTGAATTCCAGAAGAGAAATGAACAGAATCTCCGGCACAAACGGAAAGTCCGGACGAAATTCCATTCCACTTTGGACGGAAAACTCCAGAAAAATGTCACAAGAATTCTTGAATCCTGGTCGGAAAACTTCTCGAAAAAAGGAATCAACAATGCGGCGGCGATTATAATCGAAACGCAGACCGGGAAAATCCTTGCATACTGCGGAAACACCGGTTCCGGCGGGCGGAACAGAACCACAAGTGCGGTCGATATAATCCGCTCAAGAAGAAGCTCCGGAAGCCTTCTGAAGCCGTTCCTGTTCACTGCGATGCTTGACTCAGGACAGCTGCTGCCGGATCAGCTGGTTCCGGACATACCTACAAGAATTGGCAGCTACCGCCCTGACAACAATGTTCCCACGTATTCCGGCGCGGTTCCTGCGGGAGAGGCGCTCTCACGCTCGCTGAACATTCCTGCCGTAAAGGAGCTGCAGTCATACGGAATCTCAGCGTTCCTGTCATATCTCAAGGAATGCGGATTCACAACCTTTGACAGGCCGGCGGACGAATACGGGCTTCCGCTTATTCTTGGCGGCGGAGAAACGACATTATTCGAGGCCACAAACGCCTATTCCTCGCTTATGAAGAAAGCCTGCCTCCAAAAGGAAAAAACTCCGTTTTCCACAGGCGCGGCATGGCTAACATTGGAAATTCTGCAGAATGGCATACGGCCCGATGATGAGGCGATGTGGCAGAACTATGCGAATTCAAAAAAAATCGCATGGAAGACCGGAACATCCAGCGGAAACAGGGACGCCTGGGCTATAGGAACAACAAAGGAATTTACTGTGGGAGTATGGATCGGCAATGCGGAAGGAAAAGGCTCAAAGGATCTGACAAGCGTGTCCACAAGCGCTCCTGTAATGTTCGATATTTTTTCGGTTCTGCCGCAGACAACCTGGCCCTATGCACCTGAATCTGAACTCAAAAAAATCCTGACCTGTGCAGAATCAGGTTATCTTGCGGGACCGGACTGCCAGAAAACAAAAAACGCCATGAAACCGGCTGACGCTCCTTACGGAACAATATGTCCATACTGCAGGACTGTGACACTCACTCCTGATCTTAAATTTCAGGCGGCTGTAGAGGACATGACAGGAGTCTACGGGAATTCCATGCCCGTACAGAAAAAATTCTTTGTTCTGCCGCCGCTTACAGAATATTATTACACAAAACATTCAATAGGATATAAAAAACTTCCGCCGTTCGTTCCATGGCACAATTCCTACACATACGATTCGTTCGAGATAATGTTCCCGCAGCAAAATGCGAACATTGCGGTTCCTGTGGAAATTGACGGCACCACCGGAGCGTTTCTGATGGAAGCGACGGCAAGAAATTCCGACGAGGAGCTGTTCTGGGATTTGGACGGCGAATACATCGGAAGAACAAAAAGAATTCACAAGATGGCGGTAACTCCGAGATACGGCCCCCACATGCTGACCGTCATGGATTCAAGCGGAAGCAGAAAAACAAGAGTCTTTACAATAGTTGACATCGGAGAGTGAAAGGCGGACGGAGAAAATTCCGCGCATACACCGGAAAGCTCCGGCTACAATAAAAATTAAAATAAAAATTGACAAACGGAATTTTTGCTTCTATTCTGTTATCTATATCGTTTAAATTTCATTTATATTATGGAGGAAAAAATGAAAAAGATACTTATGATGATTGCAGGAGCAGCCGCGGCCGCAGCAATTACAGGATGCGCGTCGGACGGAGCTTCAGCGAAGCCGGCGGAAAAACAGGCTGAAGCACCGGCAGAATACGTCATGCCGGACGACGTGATTTCCGGCGCTGAGGGATTTGACGAGGAGGAGCTTTCAGCAAAATACAACATGACAGACGCCGTCCTTGAAAAATGGAGCGCCGACGGAGGAAAGGTCTACATGAAGACAGGCGATCTCTGGTCAAAAATCCAGTATGAGGACGGAACCGGCGACTGGCAGGCGGATATTCTCTCCAAATCATGGAGTTCCATTGATGTCGGAGGCGAGGACAAAATCATCGCGCTGGACATGAAGATGAACGCGCACTACGGATGGATTCAGAATTTCAGCGAGCAGGCAAAAAATCCGAAAAAAATCGACAATGCCGTATGGAAGATGAAAATCTACATTCCGGAGGAATACTGCGGCGAGTCGCTCAAGGACGTCCCGGAATTCCGCTTTCAGATCCGCGACCAGAGCTGGAACATCGCCTATCTTTCAGGCGACATTGATAAAATCACCACACGTGACCTCGGAGCCGGATGGCACGTCCTCACAATCAATTTTGCGGACAGCACATTCGACTTCGGTGAGAAGAAGGGCACTTTCCGCGTGACAAAACCGAGAAAGGCAAATGCTCTTGAACTTCAGATAAACGGCAAGGGATTCAAGACATCCTATCCGTTCTACATCGACTGGTTCTCCATTGACGGCCTTGAATAATTCTCCCCGGCCGTAAGACATATCGGTCTGACAAACAGAAAGGCTGCCTTACATACAGGCGGCCTTTTTCATAGACAACACATAAAATATAGGGTAAAATCGCCGAATGAGAAAGTTTCTACCATTTATTCTGATTATTATGTTCTCCGCGGCAATAAGCGCACAGTCCGCGGATGTGGTTTCAGAAATTCTTGACACAAAGGAAGCTACATTCGGACAAATCTGCTACCTTTCAGCCGTCCAGCAGAAACTTGTGGACAATGATGCTACCTACGCCCAGTCAATCACCGCTCTTTACGAAAACGGGCAGCTTCCGTCCATGGTATATGAAACCACCCCTATGGTGATGGCGGATCTCGCATTCATATATTCCCGGATGTGGCACATAAAGGGCGGAGTTTTCTACAGAGTGACAGGCGGTTCTCCCCGTTATGCGTTCAAACAGATGAAGGCCGACGGAATTTTCCCGAACCGGACTGATCCGGCGGACAGCGTATCCGGCCGTGAGGCCCTCAATATACTAACTTCCTGCATGATGACTTATGGCGGCATGAAGCTGGAGGCAATCGGAGAATAACATGAAAAGAATCATCAGCATAATCATCACGGCGGCAGCCATTATTGCGGCTCCGCTTGCAGCCCTTGAATGGGGAGGAATCGTAAACAACGAGACAGAGGCGTACACCTCCGGATTCGGCGGCTCAAAAGTCACGGCCGTTCAGTCCAACGGAGCGTATCTGTGGATGAACACTGCGCTGAACAGAAGCAAAAACCTGTTTTTCAGCGGAGAAGTCCTCTATAAATATTACTTCTCCGCATACAGCGGAAACACCGCCTTCACAAACATAATTGACCTGAACCTGTTCAAATTCTCATTCGAGGAAAACATCGGTTCCGGCTCGGTTCAGGTGGCCTTGGGCCGCTGCCCGGTAAGCGACATAACAGGAGCGGTTTTCAGCCAGACCTGCGACGGATTCTCCGCAAAACTGTCGCTTCCGTCGGCCATATTCTCAGCCTATGCCGGCTACACCGGTCTGCTGAACGGACTCAACGTCAACATCCTTGACAGGAACGGAACATACACAAAGGACGGAAATTTCTATACGACAGCCGATGCATATATTCCGCTCAGCGCCTCCGCCGAATTTCCTGTGCTTTTCGGAAACCAGACCCTTGCGGTCCAGCTGAATGCATTCATCGACACGGAAGGAAATTCCGCCAGCAGATACTATGCGAATATCCTGATGAGCGGTCCGATAGCCGATGCGCTCTACTATTCGGCGGTGACGTGTTTCGGAACCATGAATTTCAGCGGACTGATGAATTACACGGCGGTGAGCGTAGTCTGCTATCCGATGGAAAGCATGTCATTTCTATGCGGACTCGAATATGCGTCCGGAAAATACGGAATTTTTGAGAATTTCATAGGATTTACGGCGCGCACGGCCTTTAACTCAATGTCGTCACCGCAGACAAGCAACCTGCTTATGCCGAAAATTTCGTTCAATTTTGCGCTCGGACGTATGTTCGCAGGATTCACCGGAAAATATGTGATGACGTATGCTGAAGACCTGATGACATCCGGAGGCGTGGAGATTGGACTTTCATTCTCTTACGGAATTTTCAGTGACCTTCAGCTCGGACTTGACACAAACGCATTCATAGACCTGAAGGACAGCGGCGATGACAACAAATTCTATGCGAAACTGTATGCGGCGCTGTCGTTCTGAGACGGAAAAACAACAAAAGAGAGGAATTATGAAAAGACAGTTCATCAATATTATGGCCGCAGCGCTTATCTTCACTGCGGCCGCAGCAAAGGCGGATGCGGATCAGGCGGTTGTCACCCTCACAAAAGGAAAAGTTGAGGTCAGCAGAAACGGCGGATGGATTCCGCTGAAAAGCGGTGATACAGTTGGTGAGGACGAGACCATAAGTACGGGCTTCCAGTCCGAAGCGCGGATCAAGTACAAAGATTCCGTAATGCTGCTGGGCGCTCTAACACGTGTCACGCTGGAACAGATGAATTCCTCAGGCAAAAAGGACAATGTGAATTTATATCTGAGTACAGGTGCGGTCCGGTCAAAGATAACACCGACAAAAGACAAAAAGGTGAACTATACAGTCCGGAATCCTGTCGCCGTAGCGTCCGTCCGCGGAACCGACTATATAACGACAGCCGGAGGAACCGTAAAATGCCTTGAAGGGGCTGTGGCCGTGTATTCCGTAAGGCAATATGAGCGCCAGCTCCGGAATTCCGCCAAAAATCAGGAAAATGACAGTCAGGATGACAATATGCCGCCGGACGGAAATCAGGAGCACGCCAATTCAAATACAGCGGCGGAGAATATTGCGCCAAACGCGCCGGCAGGAACAATCGTAGTCGGGAAAAACCAGACAACGGATTTCGGCGGCAAGGGAAATCCCATGAGGCCGATGAACATAGCGGCGGAACGGATCGGACGGATGAATTTCCCGGTAAGGACTGACGCTGAAAAGGAAAAAATGCCGATAGGAGGTCCGGCCGCGGCAAGACATGATTCCGATATGACACGTCCTGTGCCGGCATCCGTAAATGTGAACATAAAAATCGGAAAATAATCCGCGTAATCTCACCTGCCGTCACACAATGCTTTTCCGGTAGCCGTCCGGGAAAGCAAAATCAAAACCCTGTAAATTACGGATTAAGCTGCGGAATTTACAGGATTTTCCGCCATCTCCACATTCATACATAAATTCATTATAATAATCACCATGAAATACAAGACTGCCATTTTTGATATGGACGGAACCATACTGAATACGCTGGATGACCTGACGGACTCATGCAATCATATACTTGAAAAAAACGGAATGCCCCTGCACACAATCGATGAAATCAGATTTTTTGTGGGCAACGGAATTCCAAAACTTATAGAACGTGCCGTTCCTGCCGGAACAAAAACAGAAACACAGCAGAAAATTCTGGCGGAATTCAGCGAATACTATGCCGCGCACTCGGCGGAAAAAACAAAACCCTATCCCGGAATTCCGGAGCTTCTGCAGAAACTGAGGAACAACGGAGTCGCAACAGCCGTAAACACGAACAAGACAGAATCCGCGGCAAAAGTCCTGTGCGGTGATTATTTTCCGGGACTTTTTGATTTTGTGTCGGGAGGAAGACCGGGAATTCCCAAAAAACCCGCACCGGACGGCATCTATGAAATAATGCGGGCAATGAAGTCGGATCCCGCTGAGACGGTGTTCATCGGAGATTCGGATGTGGATCTTCAGACGGGAACAAACGCAGGACTAAATGTAATCGGTGTTGACTGGGGCTTCAGAGGAAGAAAGTTCCTTGAGGAACACGGAGCAAAAATCGTGGCGTCAGACACTGATGAGCTTTTCAGACTTATCTGCGGCAGGTGACTGAAAAATGGCCGGATTTTATGATTATTTTGATGTCGCTGTCGCCGGCGGAGGACATGCGGGAATCGAGGCCGCGCTCGCCTGCGCACGTTCCGGACTGAAGACGCTTCTTGTTACGCAGACACCGGATGCAATCGGCAGGATGTCATGCAATCCGTCAATCGGAGGAATCGCAAAAGGAAACATCGTCAGGGAGATAGATGCGCTCGGCGGCGAAATGGGAAAACTGATAGACCGCTCGATGATTCAGTTCAGGCTGCTGAACAGAAGCCGCGGACCGGCGGTGCAGGCGCCGCGCTCCCAGGCTGACAAAATAACATATTCGCAGCTGGCGAGAAAAACCGTCGAACGTACGGAAAATCTGTTCACCCTTATGGATACGGTTACAGACATTCTTACGACGGCATCTTCAACTCCCCTTCCCCCGGATTCGGACAGCAGGGCGGAAAAAGGCTCGATTCCGGGTGAACACAGATCCGTCGGATTCAGAACTGAAGCCGCAAAAAGCGGTATGAGGCAGAAAGTCACCGGAATTGTCACTGAACGCGGGCGTATAATTCCGGTACGGGCGCTGGTTCTTACAACCGGAACATTTTTGGGAGGACGGATATTCATCGGAGAATATGACGCGCCATGCGGAAGGCTCGGTGAGCAGGGTGCATTCGGTCTGACAGAAAGCCTTCACAGACTCGGATTCACAACAGGACGGCTCAAGACCGGAACTCCGCCCCGAATTCTCCGGAAAACCGTGGATTTTTCGGTGCTGGAGATTCAGGAAGGTGACAGGGACGTGATTCCTTTCTCATTTGACGACAAGGAAATAGACCGTCCGATGGTTCCATGCCATATTGTCTATACGAACAGCCTGACACACAAAATAATCAGGGAAAACATAGAACGCTCACCTTTATATTCTGGAAAAATTTCCGGAATCGGTCCGCGCTACTGTCCGTCCATCGAAGACAAAGTCATGCGTTTTGCGGAACGTGACCGGCACCAGATTTTTGTCGAGCCGGAAGGCCTCGACACCGATGAGATTTACCTGAACGGACTGTCATCATCTCTTCCGGAACCGGTGCAGGATGCGTTCATGCGGACCATGCCTGGATTTGAGAATGCGGTGCAGAGCCGGCCCGGATATGCGGTTGAATATGACTACGTTGAGCCAACGCAGCTTTATCCGTCACTTGAGACAAAACGTGTGGCCGGTCTTTTCAACGCCGGGCAGATAAACGGAACGAGCGGATATGAGGAGGCGGCGGGGCAGGGACTTGTGGCCGGCATAAACGCAGGTATTTATGCGAGGCAGCACATAAAATTCTGCGGACCGCTCACAGGAATTCCTGACACGATGAACGGAATCCCCGCATCGATTGAACCGGGCGCATTCCGGCCGGAATTCTCGCCGTCCGCGGAAAATTCCGCAAAAGCCGCGGCGGAATCGGAACGTCAGGCCGCAGCCCTCAATTCATTCATATCGGATTTCCAGCGTAAAAACGGATACTCAAATTTCAACGCAATTCCGGAATATGAGCCGGTCATTCTGGGAAGGGATGAGGCGTATATAGGAGTACTGATTGACGATCTTGTCACGCTGGGAACAAAGGAACCATACCGGATGTTCACGGCAAGGGCGGAATACAGGCTCAAGCTCAGGCATGACACGGCGGACAGACGTCTGGCAAAATATGCGCTGAGAGCAGGACTCAAAACAAAGGAACAGTTCGACAGAATTCAGGAAAAATACGCGCGACTTGCTGAAATCGAAGCTTTTCTGCTCAAAAAGCCTGATGCGGAGAATCCCGGGTATCCGGACAATGAATGGGAGACGGCCAGAATCGACGCCAAATACAGATACTACATAGAAAAACAGGACAAGCGCATAGAAAAGATGCACAGGATGGAGAACACTCACATTCCGGCGGATTTCGACTACAGTGCAATTCCTTCACTGTCGGCGGAATCACGGCTTAAACTTGAGAAAATAAGACCTGTGACGCTCGGCCAGGCGAACAGAATCAGCGGCATACGGAATTCCGACATCATGCTGCTTATGGTATATCTAAAAAAATGAATCCGGCTCAGTTCCGCAGAATGTCGAGCAGATGGGAGGATGCGCCGAGAAGTTCCGGACGCTCACAGGTCGCAAGATGATAGTCCATGAATTTTAAGAACGTCTCCTCCGTCATCGCATTGAGTGTCCGCCTCATATAATCTGACGGCCCGTCCGCAGCAACAATCTTAATCCTCTCAAGACCGGCCGCCGAATTCAGACGGTTTATGTCCTCCAGACGGACGTAATCATACAGATCGTTCTCCGTACATACCGTATGATAGTCCGCAGTAAGCCCGCCGCGCGCGATTATTTCCGAAATCCTGTTTTCCGTAAAACAATATGAAATCACGCTGTATTCATTCATGACATAGGCAACCATTATAATTCCACCCTTTCTGGTGACACGGCGTGCCTCGGAAAATGCCATAAGTTTGTCGCCGTCACCATGGAGATGATACATGGGACCGAAAAGAAGCGTGATGTCGAATGAACTGTCTTCAAGGAATGAAAGCGAGACGGCATTGCCCTGCCACGTCTTGACAGGTCTGTGTTTTGACTGGAGAATTTCCAGATTGTGCCGCACAAGCTCCACGGCGGTCACATCATGACCTTCATCACATAGAGCAACGGAATATCGGCCTGTTCCGGCTCCGACATCAAGAATTCTTACCTTCTGTCCGGCAGGAATAAAATCGTGGATGTACTTCATTGATGTCGTGAATTCAACAGTTCCGTGACGCGTAGTCAGCCTGTGATCTTCCTTGAATTTTCCGTAATATTTCTCAAGGGGAGTCAGTTCCACGCGGAATCAACCTTTGCGCACCAGTCATTTTTTTCGTCTTCGGAAAGGAATGATGCGATGAAACTGTTTTTTACAAGCTGTTTTATGTCGTCCATATGAAAACCGACTTCGCTGTAGCAGATCCAGAATTCGTCAAGAAGATTAGTCCTGAAAAATACAGGATCATCTGTATTCACCGTGACAAGAATTCCGCGGTCAAAAAAATATTTTATCGGATGATCCTTGGCCTCGCGGACAACTTTTCCGGTAAACGTGTTGCTTGTTATGCAGACTTCAAGAGGAATCCGTTCCGACGCAAGTTTTTCCACAAGCTTCTCATCCTGAACGGATGTTATTCCATGACCGATACGCTGCGCATGGAGGAAATTCAGCGTGTCCCAGACTGATTCCGGTCCGACATCCTCACCTGCATGGGCAACCGCCCTGAAGCCGTCCGCAAGCGCTCGCTCAAACACAGGAGCATACTCCTTTGCCGGTCCCTTCTGCTCAGCTCCACCCAGCCCTATTCCTATTATGTCGGCGCACGGATAATCAAGAAGAAGCTTGTAGTTGCTCATGGCATTCTCGCAGCCGAACGTGCGCGACACATCAAGAAGAAGTCTGACTGTAATTCCGTATTTTTCCCTGATTTTAGCGATATTCCTTGAAAAAACAGCCGTCATCTCCGGATATGAGAATCCCTTTTTAAGAAAAGCCGTAGGAGCAAAAAAAGCCTCGCAATAGACAATCCCGTTAGCCACAAGATAGGATGCCAGGTCATCAAATACAAGATCAAAGTCGTCAACCGACTGGAACAGATTCTGAACCTGAATAAAAGCCTTTATGAATCCGTTCAGATCCGTATAGGAGAAAAGTTCCGTCTGTTCCTCCACGGTCATATCACTGCCGGTACTTTTTTTGTGAAGTTTACGCACGGAATCAAGCGTTATTACGGCTTCGATATGGATATGTATCTCCGCCTTAGGTATTTTTGCAAGAAAATTCTCAAACTCTGATTTTTCCAAAACCTGCTCCTTCTCCCGCCTCTATTATCGGCATAAAATCAGTCCTTCTTTAGCTTTTTCTTCAGGCTGTCAACAATGTTCCTGAATTCATCACAGGCCGCCTGAACCGGATCCGGACTTTCCATATCAACTCCGGCAATCCGCAATGATTCTATCGGATAACGTGAACCGCCAGACTTCAGGAAATTGAAATAATCCTCCCTCTCGGCATCTCCTCCGCAGGTGACACGTTTTGCAAGCGCAAGCGCGGCGGAAATTCCTGTCGCATATTTGTACACGTAGAATGCCGTGTAAAAATGCGGAATCCGAAGCCCTTCAAGGTCGGAATTTTCCTCAAAATGCATTTCCGCACCAAAATAAAGCTCCAGAAGTTCCCGATAAATTTTGCGGAGCACATCGACCGTAAGCGGAGTTCCGTTCTCAACAAGTCCATGCGCCTTGAGCTCGAATTCCGCAAACATGGTCTGCCGGTATAGAGTCGCCATTATGTCTGATGCGCGCATCGAAAGCAGGTAGAGTTTCATCTGCTCGTCAACCGCATTTTTCATAAGATACTCGAACACCAGCTCCTCGTTGAACGTTGACGCGACCTCCGCCTCAAAAATCGTATAATCGTAAGAAAGAAACGGATTGTTGTGGACGGAATACCAGGAATGCATGGAATGTCCGCCCTCATGCGCCATGGTGAACACGTCCCGGATGACATCATCCTTATAATTCAGCAATATGTACGGATTCCCGACAAACGAACCGCTGGAAAAGGCACCGCTGTGTTTTCCAGTGTTCTCATAGCGGTCAACCCAACCGCCTTTCAGTCCGGCACACAGCCTGTCTGTGTATTCACTTCCGAGCGGAGAAAGCGCCTTACGGCAGATTTCAACCGACTCATCATAAGTTGTCCTTGTCGTCACCGATTTTACAAGAGGAACGTAGACATCATAATGGCGCAGCTCGTCAACCCCAAGGATATTCTTTCTTAGACTGTAATAATCATGAAGCGGAGCGAGATTTTTATGGACACAGTCAATCAGATTGTGATATACGGAAAGAGGAACCTTGTCACCGTAAAGCGCCTGCTCAAGGCTTGAGGAATATCCGCGCGCCCTCATCGTGAAAACATCCTGATTTACGGATCCGGCGTACAGCGCGGCGATTGTATTCTGATTCTCCTCGAATTTCGCATAGAATTTTTTGTATGCCTCGCGGCGGACATTGCGGTCCTGACTTTCCATAAAAACCGACCATGTCGTCTGCGTAAGCGGAAGCTCCTTTCCGTCAACGCTGACCGTTCCGAACGACCTGTTCATGTCAACGTTTGTAAGCATACTGAACGCATTCTCCGGTGTTGACGCGGTCTGAATTCCAAGCGAAAGAAGCCTCTCCTCCTTTTCTGACAGAATATACGGACGGAACCGGAGAAGCTTTTCTATATATACACGGTATGCCGCGAATTCTGGTTTCTGAATCCAGGAACGCAGCCTTACCTCATCTATAGTCTGAATTTCGGGATCAAAAAAACTCAGTCCCGTCTGCATATCCGTATATGCCATGACCGCACGCCCGTATCTGTCAGCGGCAACCGGATCATTCTCATCCGCCTCATGTTGGAGCGCGGCATAATGATAAACTGTCTCCATCGCAAGCTGAGCCTGCTCATAGGCTCTGAGCGCGCCAAGAAGCTGTTCCGGAGAAGACGATATTTTACCCTTGAACTGAGCCGCATTTTCAGTGAGGGACGGCAATGATTTAAGCGCATTCTCCCACTCGTCATCTGATTTGAATATAGAGGAAAGATTCCATTTGTCCGACTCGGGGACATCCTTTCTTGCAGGAATTTCGGTATTGCTCATACCCGGATTATATACCTAATCGCCTGAATCTAACAAGAGCTTAGGAATTCACCTTCGCATGGACGTTCTCAACCTCAGGACGAATCTCAAGAAAAACATCGACAAGAAGCGGATCAAAATCAGTTCCGCGGCCTGACTCGATTATCTCAAAACACCGGTCAAGAGGCATCGCCGCACGGTAACAGCGGTTCTGAGAAAGCGCATCGAACACATCGGCCACAGCCATTATCCTTGCGCAGAGAGGAATCTCCTCACCGCGGAGTCTGTCGGGATAGCCGTTTCCGTTCCATTTTTCATGATGATGCCGCGCGACATCAAAAGCGGTGTTAACAAAATTCTGATCCTCCCTTTTTCCGAATGTCTCAAGAATCAGCTCCCCGCCGCGTGCGGCATGAGTTTTCATAATCTCGAATTCCGTGTCGGTCAGACGGCCGGGTTTCTGCAGAATAGAATCCGGAACTCCGATTTTTCCTATATCGTGAAGAGGCGCAGCAAGCGCAAGCTCGTTCATATAGTCTTTGGTAAAAACATCATTGTAATATCCCCTCTTCCAAAGCGCATCGGCAAGAAGCGTAACATAAGCGGAAGTTCTCTTTACGTGACCGCCTGTGCTGTCGTCGCGGTTCTCGACCATCGTTGAAAAATCAACCACCGTTGCGGCAGTGGATTCCGCAAGCCTGATCAGTGCCGGATCCTCGCAGTTCAGATAAACACCAAGGACAAACATTACAGGACCTATTGACGAAATAAGGCTTTCCGGCCGCAGCATCTGATACATCGTGACGCAGAGGAACACAAAAAGAAACGTAAATATACTGACGCGTTTTCTGCTTTCAATATATTTACTCCGCCGGAAAAACACCGCAAGCATAGCGAGAAAATAAACTGCGGCAGTTGTGTAGCAGGTGTATACAGAAACTCCCATCGAATAATTGGTCACCGTTCCGACCCTGAATTCAAGATTCCTGATATTCACGACAAGAACCAGCACGTTTACGGCAAAAGGAAGCCACACGAAAATCCTGCCGAAAAGCGGAGGATGACTATATTCTGTAAATGAAAGCATATAATGGAACATATAAAAAATCAGCGTGTCAAGCGAAAGCAGAAACACCAGATGCAGAACAAGATTCAGGGTATGCGGAACAGAATCAAGATGATTGACCGTATATGCCGTGGCACCGTCAAAAAGCAGGTTCACTACACTTATCAGCACAAGAACCAGAAAATGAAGAGAACGTCTTACTCCGGTACGGCGGGCAGTTCCCCTAAGATAAACAAATGCTATGTAAAGGATAAAAATCAGACAACCGATCTGAAGCTTAAAATATTCCATGTCACCAACTTTCCATAATACGCCGGAAGATAAATCATCCGCATGAATCAGAGCGGACAACGGATTATCTTATCATCTTTTGATTTTTTTTTCTATTCGGCTTATAATCGCCGCATGAAAAAAAATGTCCATATCGTGATTCTGTCCGTTCTGGCGGCAGCCGCTTTTTCATGCAGATCAGACTCAAAGACCGGCAAGACCGAATTCCAAGTCCGCAGAAACGCCGCGGAAACAAACACCATGATTCAAAAGGCGCTTTCTGAACAGGATGAGGCCGTCAGGAAATTCATCGGCGCAATGTCGGACGCACAGAAAGCCGCCCAGATGTTCATCATCAATATAGAAGGAAACGAGAATTTTATTCCGGTGGAAAAAATGTCCGCAATCGACAAATCTTCCGGAGAACCGCTTGTTCCGGGAGGATACATTTTCTTTTCGTACAATATTGCGGATACGGAGGAGAAAGTAAAGGAATTCACCGGCTCAATAAGAGAATTCTGCATATCCGCAGAAATAATTCCTCCGTTTCTGGCGACAGATCAGGAAGGCGGCTACGTGGACAGGCTCGGAAAACTTGGAGAAACACTTCCGTCTCAGAAAAAAGTCGCGGAGACTATGGATATTTCACAGGCATATCAGCTCTATTCGAAAAAGGCGGAACAGATGCGCCGTCTGGGATTCCATCTGAATCTGGCGCCGGTAGCCGAAGCGGAGGCTCAGGAAAACAGGAAATTTCTCGGCAGCAGGACTTTCGGTGATACAGACACCACAACAAATTACGGAACAGCAGCCGTGAACGCCTACGGAAACAACGGTATCGGCGCCGTTCTGAAACATTTTCCCGGCAATACGAACACCGATCCTCACACAGGACTTCCGGAAATAACGGCGGATTACACGCAGATTGAAAAAATGATCCGGCCGTTTGCGGAAATAATGCGCAGGGAACCGGCAGGAATTCTCATGTCCCATGCGCGGACACAGGCACTGGATCCGGGAGTTCCGGCCTGTCTTTCAAAAAAATGGATTTCGGAGACTCTGCGCGGACAGCTCGGATACAAAGGAATCGTATTCTCGGACGACATCTTTATGGGAGCTCTTGCCGACAACGGTTATCCGCCGCAAAAAGCCGCACTGATGGCGGTGGAAGCCGGAACAGACTGCATAATGATTTCTGAGAAAAAATTCGCTGAACCCGCAAAAATACTTGTCACACAGATGAAAAAGGATGCGGAATTCAGAAAAAAAATAGACGAATCAGTGGAAAGAATAATAAGATTCAAGATAAAGGCCGGAATTCTCGAATTCCAGCCTCTGAACGACGGCTCATACATAATCACCGCGGCTGAATGTCATTCCCGCACTTGATGCGGGAATCTCTGCCTTAAAATAAACAAAAAGGCGGCTCATAAACGGAACCGCCTTTTCTACTTCATCAGAGAGTCGGATATTTCTCGAAATACGCCTTTGTCTCCTTTGCCACAATGCCGCTGAGAACAATCAGCGAGATGCAGTTCGGGATTGCCATGAGCGCGTTCGTGATGTCGGCGATTGTCCAAACTGCGGAAATCGTCATGTAAGGTCCGATTGCAACCGCAAGAATGTAGAGCCATCTGTAGACTTTTACGACCGTCATGTTTCCGTTTGAAAGGTACTCAAGACATTTTTCTGAATAGTAGTCCCAGCCGAGGATTGTCGTGAACGCGAAGAACACAAGGCAGAGCATGAGCAGGAACTGAACCGAATGCTGGTCGCCGCCGAGAACTTTTGAGAACGCAGCCGAAGTGAGTGCCGCTCCTGAAAGTCCGCTGTTCCATACATCGCCGCCCGCAATCACGATTGAAAGTCCTGTCATTGTGCAGATAACAAGAGTGTCGATGATAGTTCCAGTCATGTTTACCATTCCCTGCTCGACAGGCTCGTTTGTCTGAACCGCTGAAGCCGCAATCGGAGCTGAACCAAGACCAGCCTCGTTCGAGAAGATTCCGCGCGCGATTCCCTTCTGCATAGCCATTCTGATGATTGTTCCGGCAGTCGCGCCTGCAAGAGCCTGCATTCCAGTGTTTGCACCGAATGCTCCTCTGAAGATGAGCGCGAAAGCTCCAGGAATTTTTGTCGCGTTCATGATAAGAACTGAAAGTCCGAGGAACACGTAGATTATCGCCATGGCTGGAACAACTTTTTCGGCAACCTTTGCGATTCTCTTCAAACCGCCGATTACAACAAGGGCTACGGAAATTGTGATTACCGCGCCGCCGATTACTGTCGCCCAGGAATATGAGTTTCCGCCGAGCGTGAATGCGACTGCGGACTTGTTAGGATCAAAAGCGTTCTGAACCGCGCCGCAGATTCCATTCACCTGAGTGAAAGTTCCGATTCCGAAAAGTCCTACGAGCGTTCCGAAAATCGCGAAAAGAACCGCAAGCCATTTCCAGTTCTTGCCCATTCCCTTCTCAATCACATAGAAAGGTCCGCCCAGAACGTGTCCGTCTTCCTTGACCTCGCGGTATTTGATTGAAAGCATACATTCCGCATACTTTGTGGCAGTTCCCAGAATCGCCATGAACCACATCCAGAAAAGGGCTCCCGGTCCGCCTGCAAGAATAGCGGTTGCGACTCCGACAATGTTTCCGGTTCCGATTGTTGCGGAAAGAGCCGTGCAGAGCGCGCTGAATCCCGAAAGCTCGCCGTGGCCTTCATTTTCCTTAAAGATTCCCTTAAAGGCGCGGCCGAATTTCGTGAACTGGATTCCGCGGGTACGGATTGTCATCAGTAGACCTGTGACAAAAATCAGGATGATGGTGGGAAGTCCCCATACGACATCATCAATAGTGTTGAGGATTGCTTCAAAAGACATTTTGTGTCCTCGCAAGAAAAAAAATAAGAGCCGCCCAGTTTTACCTGAACAGGCTCTCCAAAGAGTGATGAACGGACATTTTTTATGCTCTGTCCACTTTGCCTGAGATGTCGGCTTGAATAGCCTTAACCCTTCGGCGCTCCACAAGGATTTATGGAGACTCTCCAGAGAATTACCGTAACAATACACGTTGCACAGGTAACTTGGACAGATTATCACATGAAGATTTTTTTTTCAATTGCCTGTAGAAAAATTTCCGCAGCAGACAGAATTTCTACAGACCGTCAGCAATGCCGTTTCCGTAGAAATTCGCGATTGCCCAGAACCGTCCGTCCTCCTCGCGCACACCGGCGGCAACTATATTCAGTCTGCGGTATTCTCCGCTTCCAGTCTTCATGCGGCAGACACATGAAACCTGACTTCCGCCCGACTTTTCTCCGACAAGCGCACGCAGTCTGTCCAGAAAATGAGGCATATCATCCGGATGAACCAGAGCGGCGGCCTTATCCGAATTCCATGAAAGAACCTCGTCAAGGGTGTATCCCATCTGCTCAAGAAACGCATTGTTTGTCCTGACCGTCCTGATGTCAAAACCGCCGAACACCGCATTATTTTCTGTCTTGTTTTCCGCCACGGAAAAAACGGTGATTGCAATTGGCGCGGAATCAAGAATCAGATCTATTTTCCGGCTTACGCTGCGCACCGTGTCGCCGCTGTTCTTTTCGGCCGTTATGTCGTCGGCGAGTATGTAAAGCGTGTTGCGCACTCCGTTGGTCGCGATTTTCCATATATGAGACTTTATCCAGATCGGAATTCCATCCTTTCTTCCGCGGTAGCATAGGACACAGATCTGTTCGTTACCTTCGCGGATTGCAAGATCAACCGTGCGGCGGAAATTCAGCGCATCCGCCGTATCTATGCACCTGAAAAATTCAGGCATAAGTCCGCCGGTCGGTGATGAGTCAAGCTCCAGCAGATCAAGGAATTTGCTGTTTATTCTGACCTCCTGCATTATTCCCTGGGAACAGTCAATTACAGCCGCAGCTCCGGTAAAATTCTCGAACATACACGTCTCGCCGGAGGACGGATTAAAGAAATTGTTCACGTTCAGAATTCCGCTCATGGGACGAGGCGCCACAAAATCCGAATGTGAGGAACCGTCCATCATCGCAAGGAATTTTTCAGGAGGAACCGGTTTTGAATAAAGATAGCCCTGAATTATGTCACATCCGACGCTTTTCAGAAAATCCGCCTGTTCCGGCTCCTCAACACCCTCAGCCACAGTTTTAAGTCCAAGATCCTGCGCCATGCGGACAACAGAACTTATTATGTTTCCGCCGCGGCTGTCACCGCCGTTCTCTCCGCGCAGAAAACCCATGTCAAGCTTCAGAATATCAATCGGAATGTCCTTCAGCGTGTTCAGCGATGAATAGCCGCTGCCGAAATCGTCCATCGCAATCTCGTAGCCAAGAGAACGTATCTGGTTCAGAATTCCTATCAGCTGGGAAGAATCATCCATATATGCGCTCTCGGTGATTTCAAAATGAATCAGATTGTCGGGAATTCCGTACCGGCTTCTCAGATTTTTTATGACATCGACAATACCGCAGTCCTTTGTGCTTATTCTGGAAATATTTACCGAAATAGGCACAGGATGACGCCCGGAATCAAGCCATGACCTCATCATCTCGAACGCCTTTTTCCAGATGTAGCGGTCAAGATCCTTTATGAATCCGTTTTTCTCGAAAATAGGAATGAAAATTCCCGGAGAAATTATCTCACCGGAAGCAGTTTTCCACCGGACAAGCGTCTCAGCTCCGACCATTGAATTTGAAACATAATTGAACTGAGGCTGAAAGTAAAGGACAAATTCTCCGTTCTCAAGAGCCTTGTGCATTACGGAAGTTATCTGCATCTCGCGCGCGATGTTTCTGCGCATTTCGTCGGTGTAAAGGCACCAGGTATTGTGCGTATGATCGGTTATCTTGCCCATTGCAAAAGACGCGAAATTCAGGTCGCGGCGCAGATCCTTTGCCGTATAATCGCCGCTTGTTCCGAACGGACATAAGCCGAAGCGCACGGTCACCGGAAAATCAATTCCGAATTCAGAAAGATCGAACGCCGTGCACTTGTGAAGCTCCGCAATTTTGTCTCCTGTATACGGGAAGAACATAGCAAAAGTTCCTCCGCCAAAGCGTGCGGCATAACCGTCCTGTCCCGAAAATTCGGAGCACCAGCGTCCGATATAACGGAGGACACGATTTCCGGTCTCAAAACCGTAAAGGTCATTTATCACGCCGAGCCGGTTTATATCTCCCACCGCAAGAGCATATTTCCTGTTGGCGGCCTTCTCCACAAATTTAGCCGTTCTGCGCTCAAAATCAATTCTGTTCGGAAGTCCGGTCTGCACATCGGTAAAATACAGTTTCTCCATCTCATCATGCATGAAGTTGACGCAGTTCTCCATCTTGCTGTAACCAAGGGCGACAGCCTCGACCATACGGCGGCACGTCTTGTATCCGCAGGAACCGCAGTCGATTGTCCGCTTCTGGAGAGTCGTCTTGTGCATTCTGGTGAAAATATCATCGTACACATTGTCCGGAATAACCGGCGGCTGAAGGTAACGGTTCTCGAAATTCCTGCTGAAATCACCGGGGCGGAGTCCGCTGAAAATCCGGTTGAGACGCGCGAAATTTTCCTTATGGTCACTTCCGAACCGGTTCTCCGAAAATTTCCGGCGGAATTCCTTTCCCGTTCTGCAGAAAATCAGACCGGATGAGGCTTCGGAACAGGAGAAACCGCTTCCGCCCGCACAGCCGTATGTACAGGCCGAAAAATCAATCATCAGAGGCCGGACAGATGAATTTCCTGATGACGCCGATTTTTTTATGGTTGAAAGAGCCTCGTATGTAAATCCCGTGCAGCTGACCAGAAATTCATCATCAGGAACAAAAAGAGAGACGCAGTCCCTCATTCCTCCGGAAACGGAAATCATCTCACCAAGACCGTCAGTCTCCAGTTCCGGAACCGCAGTTCCTTCCGGAAGCTCCACATCACGCAGCCTCGACATAAGTCTGCTGAAAGTAAGATTGTAGCTTACTGAAACAGAACTGTCCCCGTCCGGAAATTCATCCCTCTCACTTATACATGGACCAAGATATGCGAATTCCGATTTGTCGCCGAGATATTTTCTGGCATATACGGCAGTGCTCATGACCGGAGACTGCACGGGAATTATATAATCAAGCAGCTCTGGCGCACACTGACCGGCATAATTCGCAAGTACAGGACAGATGTTCGCGATATAGGCGCGTTCCTCCTCGTCGCTGACTTTTGGTGCGAGCAGATAATTCACGTGCGCCCAGAGAGAAATCTCCGCGCCATAAGCCGAATTGTAAATTCTTCTGATTCCGTGTTTTTTCAGATAAAACAGAATTTTGCCGGCCTTGTCTCCAAAAGCCGCGGTAAAAAGAGGAGAAACTATCAGCGAAATTTTCTTTCCGGCCGAAAGCGCTGAGAGAAAACCGTCCGTGTCATCGGAATATGCGCGTGCGCCTTTTGTACAGGTTCTGAGGCAGTTTCCGCAATGTATGCAGCGTTTTGCCGATACCTTCACGGTGTTTATGTCGCTTCCTGACACCGAGACATTCGCCCCAAGCACAGGACAAGAAGAAAGGCATTTGTTGCAGCCTGCGCAGTTTTCCTTTGTAAAAATCAGACCGTCGTTAAAACGTTTCATTACCTTTAAGTCCACCTATTCAAATACAGCAAGAAGCATTGCCCTGTTGAAATGCACAAAATCAGCCTGCTCGCCATAGCCTGAAATTCCGATGTAGTTTCCGAATTCCGTTCTGAGAACCTCCGCAAATTCATCGAATCTTCCGGTGCTTAGCGCAGCTTTCGTCCTGTTAAGACAATTCACCACAAAAGTGAATGACGGCTTTGGAATTACGGCATGTACATCAGCGGTTGTCCTCTTCCAGATTGCCGCCGTATCGCCAAGCTCAAGCAGAACGAGCTTTGAATAATTGTAAATTCCGGAATACAAAGCGATTCCGCCGTCAGGAAGAACGTCTGCCACATCGGTGACATAAATTCCCCGTCCGCTCATACGTCCGAACGGATGCGACGAAAGAAATTCCGACAGTTTTTCCACAGGAATGTTGAGATTTCCCGAAAGCGCCGCGGCAGCCGGACGGTGATCAAGCTCATATACAATCCTCTCGTCACAGTCAACATCCGTAACAAGAAATGAACAGGATGTCGGACGGTAGATGTTCTCACGATAAAGGAATATTTTTCCGCCGAGATTTCTGATAAAGACGAAAACGCACGCGTCATCAGAAATTTCTCCGTCAAGACTGACAAGAGTATCCGTGCATCCCGGCTCCGCTCCGGCCGTAGATCCGCAGACAGGAATTCCTGTGTTCCGCAGAACAGCCGAAAAAGTGTCAAGTACAAGTTCTTCCGTATTGGCGAATGCGGAAGTGAATTCCAGACAGATTGTGTTCCGGGTATCATCAAGGCTGTCAAAAGCGGCGCGGACGTTGTTCACGTCATGCATCGGAAAACGGCGGATATTGTGGAGAATTCCGGCGCTGGCCTCTATTCCGCTGAAAAACGCGACCGATGAGAGCGAATGTTCTCCTGTTCCGCACGAACAGAACTCTATGCTTGATGTGGCTCCCAATACCGTGGAGCCTGGAAAAGTGTCATGAAATTTCCGCGAATAGAATTCAAAATTCTCCAGTCCCGAAAAGAATATGACAAGCAGCGGAGCCCTTCCGTCCGCTTTCTGCTGAATCTGCTCAAGATTAGCGGCAAATGACTCTCCGCTGTCACTGCTGGAACTGAAACATAAAGCATAATCCTTCATAAAAATCCTTGCTATCCGTAATATAATATCATCAGTCCGCATAGGCACGCAAGCAGATTTAAGGAGAAACAGCGGATTTGCTATAGACAAAAACATTTTTATCTGCTATAGTTATATCACTTTCGGCATGGTACCCAAACGGTAAGGGAACGGTCTGCAAAACCGTCATTCGTTGGTTCAACTCCAATCCATGCCTCTTACGGGAAACTTTTTGGAGTTTCCCGTTTTTTTTCGGTCCGAAGAGGCAATACCTCAGGTCCGTTCATATATACGGCCGCCACCAATCCGGCGGCCATTTTTATTCAGAAGCAAATTCCGGCCGTATACGGAGAATTTCCGACAAAACGGAGGAACATTCATCCGCCGACGAGAACGAAAGTCCTATCTGCCCATGTCCCGAAGTCACCACAAAAAGCACGGAAGAAGAATCTTGCGGCGGAAAACTCACTACATCAGAATAAAGGACAGTTCCGCCGGGAGCTACGACACATTTTCCGTACACGCCGCAGACTCCGGAACGGACAAGCTCAGCCGATAAAATTCCGGCACCGATGATTCCGCACAGACATATAACAACCGACATGACGGGCGAGACAGGCGAAAACCAGGCGGCGGCCGACACGGCAGCACATAGAATCAGGACTACAGGAATTGCTTTCTGTTTTCCGGGTACGGCTTTACGTACAGGAGAACCGTATTTCCGCACGAACATTCTGATTCTGAAAGGAACCGAAACAGCAAAAGCGGCGACAGCAAGAACAGACACCACGGCTGCGATGATTTTTATTTCCATGACAACATTATATAGAAGAAAATCATTTTTGACACCAAAAAACATTCACGTTCAGTAATCTGTGTTGCGAATACAAATCCTACATGATATAATTTTCCGTATGAGCAACACAGAACTTGATCCGGAAATTGCGGCGCTCCTTTCGGAGTCGGAGGCGCAGATTTCTCTGGATGACATCAACGAGATGCCCGACAAAATTCAATCCGCGGACATTATGAAAAAAGACTCGCCGTCGGCTGCACATGAGATAAAATCGATACATGACGTGGATCTGAGCCGCCGGGAATTCGCACCGGTTGATAAATTCCTGAACGATACCGGCTCGGACATATACGACCAGCCGAACTACTACAAGGTCGCACTGACCGGAGAAAATGCGTCCGCACAGCGCGTTCATCAGGTGCTGTCAAAATACCTTACCTGCCGCGATCCGAAAGACAGGGCGGTTTACAGGCAGCAGATAATTCCGGCCTACTGGGAACTTCTGCGCGGAATGGTAATGAAGATGAGCGATCTGAACACCCCGATGCCCAAAAGAATGCTCGTGAGGTTCGGAATTCTGCTTCCTTCATTGTTCAAACCGGAACAGAAAGAATTCTTCTCAAAAATCATCTATGAAAACCGGCTGAACGAACCGGTCATGTATGTGGACGAATGGTTCAAGGAAATTTCGGCCGGAAGAATGAACAATTCCATGACCGACGAGGCAAGACCCGCAAAGAAAAATCTCAGCGGAGAAGAGGCGGCAAAAGAGGAGCAGTCCAGACTTCTACAGCTTCAGTCAAAAAATTCAGGAAAGTTACAGAGTGCGGAGAACCTTCTGAACATAAAGGAAAACGAGCGCGCCATGACGGAAATAGAGCTGAAAAACAGGATTGACACAATCTGTGACCATCAGCCGATAATGGGCCTTGAGCCGCACACAATGCCCCTTTCCGACACCCAGCGGAAAATTTTCTCCGAAATAACGGATCTGCTCCACAAGCTGTCCAAAACAGACAAGGAGCTTTCAAAGGCGCTGGACGACTACCGCGAGTCAAAATCCGTGTTCGAGAATGTCCAGAACAAGATAACCGATTCTCCGGAGCAGGAAGTCCATGCGGATTCCGCCGCCGTAAAGACGGAATTTGAGACAATCAGGCAGATGGCAAAAATGACAGTCGGACGGCAGGGAAACCAGTTCCCGATTTTTACGCGGGAATTTTTCCACTGCACCGAAAAAGGCACAGGAACTCGGGAAAATGTGCTTGACGTGATGAGATGGATCGAGTCGATTGATCCGGGCGTATTCTGCAGAATCCACAAGAACGTCGCGCACAGAATCGTTCCGTATGTCCTGCTTGTTCCGACATATGGAGACCGGGGATTCTGCTGGGAACCGTTCGACAGATACAACAGGGTCACAAGCCGCGGAAGAATTGTTGTTCCGATGTATCCGCGCGATCTGAAAACGGCCGTGCTTACTGCCGTTGCCGATTTGAGGTGGCAGGTCGCAAAGGAGAAAGCCTCCTACTATTGGATGGAGGAAGGTCTCACGGGACAGTATTACCAACATGCCGAGCGGCTCAAACTGAAGGGAGATCTGAAGGAATTCTTCATTGAGGACTACATTCTCTGGATGACAAAGGAATCTGTCGGCGTCCAGCGGCTCGACAAGGAAGTCCGGGGAATATTCTGGCGCAACATGCCGTTCCCCAAGGAACTGAAGGAAGATCTGCGGAAAAGAAGCCTCGTCTACAACGAGCTGTGTCAGAAAGACGCGAACCGCGAGATGTCAGACGGATACTGATAAATTTCAGGCCGGAAAGCTGCGGAAAAATATCAGCCGCGGTGCTCCAGCCGGAAAAACGACGTCACGCCCGCGCCGGACGGATTCAGCTCCGAAACACGCCTGATTCTGGCGCGGCATATATCCGTTATTGTATCAAAACCGGATACTCCCGACGCAGGCTCATCATTCTGCACAAGAATGCAGCGTCTTGTGCCGCCGTCCGCCGAATTCAGTTCCGCTACGGCCTCGAATGTCGTTCCGCTTCCGGCAAAAAAATCCATTATAACAGCATTGCCGCCGGCTCCGGTAATTGAAATCAGACGGCGCAGAAGCCCTACAGGTTTAGGATTGTCGAATACGTGACCGGAACCGAGCAGGCTGTCAAGATGGCGCTGGGCAGCACGCGTGCTACCGGAGCAGTCGATTATATTCCGCGGAATAACCTCCGATCTGTCACCGTTAAAAATCTTGATTCTCGGAACCCCGCGGAATTCCGGCGCAGTTCCCCAGAAAATCCGGCCGTCGTCCATCAGCCTCTTCATCTCATCTTCGGAGACAAGCCACTGCCGCTCCCAGACAACACCGGACGGAGACACAATTCTGTAGAAATTCCTGTGGCGCCGGTTCGAGCGTCCCTCCGAAAACGAAATGCTTCCCGAAAACCAGTTGCCGCGCGGATCTCCGTCCTGATTCGACTTGGCCCAGTCGGAAATTTCTGTCTCGGAAAACGGACGCAGATATTTTTTGTCCTTGGCATAACACAGGGTATGCTGCTGCATCGTCCGCGACCAGCGGTCCTTTTTTCCCTTTCCGTGAAGCCAGGAGAAATCGTTCACAAAATTATCCTCTCCGAAAATTCCGTCGCAGAGAATCTTCAGCACATAAAGCTCATCCTGTCCGATTGAAATGAAAATGCAGCCGGATTTGCGGAGAAAAGGACGCGCAGCCCTCAGCCGCCGGTCCATAAAACTTAGCCATTCACTGTGACGGTCGGCTCCGTCAAAACGGCTGTCACGGTAGGTAAATGAATTTCCGGTGTTGTAAGGCGGATCAATATAAATCACATCGACACGTTCCCTGAACACCGGGAGAATTTTCTTCAGCACAGGATAATTGTCGCCCCCGATAAAAATGCTGCCGGACATGGATTCACAGTCAGACGGAAAAACATCTTGCGTCCGGTCCGGAAACAGCTCAAACCTGTCCAACCAGCCGTCATCGTCCGCCGGCTCAGGATAATCAGTCCATTGAAGAGAAAAAGCCATGCTGCGGATTATATCATAAAATTCAGAATTATCAGAAGCAAAATGGGCGTTGCCCCGGCCGGAAACAAAAGTTCCGTCCGAGGCCGCGCTTTCCAGTGTTCCGTGTGCACTGCGTGCCACTCCATTCAAAAGCGGGATTTCGCAGGCTCAACCGCCGCACTTCCAATCGCTAACGCGGAAAATACCTCTCCAAAAATCCGCTTCTATTCCTCGCCGCGCAGGAAGTCCACGGCAAACATATCGGAGTTGAATCCGACGGCGAGCTGAGCTTTTCCTCCTCCCGACTTCTCATAGACATCTGCCATAACGGAAGTCCGCTGATTGCCGGCAGCCCATTCAGAAGGAGCTGTCATGACATCAAATTTAACATCATCTTCCGCTCCGTCTGATATATATGCCGCTTTCATTCCTGATTTTGTTCCTACATAGCTGGAATTTATGTATGAAACAACAGGGCGGATTGCCGCAAGATTCGTTCCGCTCGGATTTGTAAGCTCAATATCAGTCCAAAGGCCGGAACCGCTGGAAGAATCAAGAAGAACACTCTTTGCAACCGAATAAGTCTCTCCACTCTTTTTAAGATAGAGGTAATACAGGGTTGAATTTGTCGCATTCTGAGCTGCAACATGAAGATTGCCGGAAGAATCAATCGCACAGCTTACGTACCGACCGAAATCCGCCTTTGAATTACCCGGCCGGATTTCTTTAGTTTTTGTCCAAGCGTCCGCGCCAGAAAGTTCCGTTACGGAAACAGCATTATAATTCTTGGACTTAGGGAATTTGCTATTTCCGCGCGCAACTTCAAGGCATTTGTTAGTCTCGTTGTAATAAACAATCACAGGAATTGGAGAACCGCCTGTGGCGTCAACAACAATGTCGCTCCACTCGCCCGCCTTTTCTGTAAACTTAGTCGGGTTGTTCTGCGTAGTGTCGTAACCTGCAACAACCGTCGCACCGGTCTTCATGTTGCCGTCGGCAGAACGGATTTCCGCGACAAGCTCATTGTCTCCAGCATTTCCTCCGCCCCACTGGTTGTTCACTGTAGTGTTTACCGTTGAGATTTTGCCGTTGGAAACATCTCTTCCTGAACGGAATGCCGCGAATTTAAGGCATTTTGCATAACTGTCATAATAGCTCACATAAACGTAATCAAGCTGCTCGCGCTGATTGTTGCTGTCATAATTTGTCTTGTCAGCTTTAGGCGGAGAATCCGTATGCCAGCCTGCAATGCGAGGATTCTTGAACTGATAGAGAATGCTGTCGTAACCGTCGGAAGAATTGCGTCCGGTCGCAGAATTATTACTTCCCTGACGTTCTATAATCCACTTTAACGAGGATTCACCCAATCCTGTCGTTCCCTCGTATGTGCCTTTTTCGTAAGCAAATCCCTCACGGGCTAGCATAAGTCCAGGTCCCCAACAGTTTGCATTCACGTTTCCGACATAGTTTGTCTGCAAAACGTAATACGGAAGTCCTCCAAGCACAACCATGTCAACCGCATCCACAGGAGCCGTGAAAAGTGAAACATCCGATGTCGGGGACATAGCTATATTCTGTGTCGTACCTTCGTACACATAAACACGCATATCATCAGATGATATGAAGCCCAAATAGCCGTCGGTCATATCACCGGTAGGCAGAATCTCACTTCCTTTCTTTTTCAGACCAACCGTTCCGCCAGAATTTATGCTGTCCTCCTTCCGGATTTTCTTTACAAGTCCGCTGTGAGGATTTATGCTTCCGTCAAACACCGTTCCTACATTCCAGACGCTGATGTATCTGTCGTCGGTCCAGAAATTTGTTCCGGATTTATTTGCTTTTGAGAAACCGTTGTCAATTTCATTTGCTTCGTTCTTTGCGCCTGCGACGTAACCTTCCTCGATGTTGCAGCCGCTGTTCACGTTGGTGTTGTTCCTTGTCGCGACTCCGCCAACTACGACTTCCACCCAGCGTGAATACTGCGGCGCGTCTACAGTTATTTGTCCGGCTGTTGAAATTGTTCCGGTTTTCTGTTCAGCGGCAACAGCATCACCGACAACAGTTTTTCCATCCGCGTCTGTCTTTGACTTGTAGAAGTTGACCTCGTAGCTTGCGCCAGAAGCAAAGTTCATTCCCTCAATAATCATGGATTCGCCGGCACGTACCGGGAATTTTCCGAGCCTTGAGCGGTTCGCACTTCCAGAAACTGCCGGATAAATGCTCTTTATGTACGGAACAAAATCCATCTCGTAGTGCGGTGTAGGAGCCTCCTCCGTTGTCTGCACGCTTGAGCCGTCAGACTTGTTCGCTGTCGCGGCGGCATCCCCGGCAGAAACATCGACAGTCTTTCCGGTCGCGACTCCGTAAGGCGTCATGTCAACCTCGACGCGGAAATTCACCCTGTGCCCCTTCTGGCTGGGTTCGGTCACGGTCTCCACGCTGACGGACTTTATGTTTTTCCATGTCGCAGAATCTGTAATCCATTCACCTTCCTTGTACTCGGCAATCTGATATTCCGTTCCGTCCGGCTCGGTCAGATAGAGTTTTCCGAGCCTTGTCTCGTCGGACGCGGTTCCGTCAATGTAGACACGGCCGGAGACTCCCGGTTTCTCGCCCACCGCGCCCGGCAGATCTATGTGTCCGAGCGGCTGTCCGTTCTCATCATATACAAAACTTGAATCATCCTTGCTGTTCCACCAGAACGGTCTGACCGTAGCCTCCGGTTTGATGTCGTCCACCACATTCACGACAACAGGAATTTTCAGGAGCGCGTATAGCGAACTCTCGCCCTGAACCGTCTCCTCCGTCGAATCCCAATACGTGATTCCGAACCAGCGGTAGTTCTTGTCGTCACCTTTCCAGCTCTCGTAGTTTTCAAGCGTCTTCTTTTCGATTATGAATCCGTGATATGCGCCGGAAATTCCGCCTGCTTCCGCGGTGAGCGTGTGTGTTTTGTCAACAAGAATTTTCTCGTTCAGAAGTTCCGCGATTGTTCCGGCAGTACCGTCCTTGTCGGCAATCTCCAGATCGGCCGCCGTTGACTTCAGCTCAAGAAGATTCGATCCGTCAGCATTTTTCGTCGTGATTCCGACCGCAGAGGATTCCGCATTGTCACCGGAAACCGTGTAGGCATATTTGAGTTCTCCGTTTCCGCCCACAATCTCCGTAAGCACGAGCATCTTGTCAGAGGCCACAAAGCCGCATCTGTTCGGAGAGAGCACTGCGTTTCCCTGAACCTTTCCGTCCGCCGCAAGCAGCGAATAGAAGCTCAGCTCGCCGTATTCAGTTCCGTTTGCGGTCGCCTTCTCGCTGTCGGTGCTGAGAACCGGTCCTGCGGAATTCTCGTTGTAATAGTCGAATTTTCCGTTTCCGTTCAGGTCGGTGGCAAGATAAAGCCTTGCCAGCCGCGGTCTGTTGTTCTGCACGCTCGTCTTTACATAGCCTGAATTTATGTTTCCGGCCTCGTCAAACGCCACGACATGAATTTCCGCCGGTCCGTCCGGAATGTTGTCCGAATACAGACTTGCCGTCCACCTGTACTTTGAGCCTGTCTGTTTGACCATCTCCACAAGTCCGTCGCCGTCGTCGTTCGAGATGGTTCCGTCAGAAGCAAAGCCTTCCGTAATCTGGTGGTCAACAAGCATCGCATATATGAATTCCGCGGACGTATATTTTGAGTCCACCTCGTCGGCAAGAACCGCCACATCGCCTTCAATCGAAGCTATCTTGTGGTATGCCCCGCCGATTTTCACAAGTCCGAACGAGGTCGCGCCGGGTGTCTTTATGTTCAGGTTTTCGCCCAGTCCGCTGAACGTCACGGTTGATTTTCCGTCACCGTCAGTGCCGACTGTCACGGTCTTTACAAGAGCCGGAAGCCCGTCTTCATTTATATAGACGGAATTTTCCGCGCTTGAATCCGCAAGCTCCACCTTGTTGTCATGCCCTGAATCGCGGCCGTACATCGGGCTGTAGACGCGCGCCTTTGACGTGCCGGCAGCCGCCTTCTTGAAGTAGAATGCGACATAGGCAAGTCCGGAACCGCTCTCGTCAAGCTCATCGCCGAACGTGTAGTATCCGTCGGAATTCTCCACAACGTTCTCCGTGCCCACATTCTTTCCAAGGCTTGTGAGCCGCAGACTGTCGGAATGATTCATAGTTTCCGTTGAACTTCCGTCCGTGCCGTAGAGAGCCGGCGCAGTGTTGTCTATGTTGAACGAGAAATTCTCCGTCACATCGGTGTGCTGTCCGTCGTCCATCGTGACCGTGGCATAGACTTTTCCCTCGGTGCTTACATTTATCGGAACAAGAACCGTGTACCTCTTTGTGCCTTTTCCGCTTTCAATTCCGGCGGAGGATTTTATCGTGTCGATTTCAGAAAGGGCGTTCCCTGTTGAATTCTTTACGGAAATTCCGTTCACACTCGCGTCATCCGTAATGACAAGCTTCAGATACCAGCGGTCTGCCTTTTTTCCGCTGAAATACATTCCGGCCGAATATGATTTTTCCCAGACAGGAACGGCATCAACGCCCGCCGGCTCTGAAGCGAATCCGACAATCGACGCGCTCTCGCGCTTGGGCGCGCCCTTGTCCACAAGAATTATTCTCTGGCAGACGGCGGATTTTCCGTTCAATTTTTCTTTCGCGCTCGAAGTTCCGTTCGTGTCAAATGCCTCCACCGTGACACGGACTCCGCTCACATTCCCCGATATTTTTGAGACATCGAACGAAGCCTTCCAGCTTGTCTTTCCTTCGCAGAGAATTATTCCGCCATCTTCCGCAGTTCCCTTTCCCTCGACTACAAAACCGGAAACCGTGGTATCTGTCAATTCCGTCCAGTTGAGGCCCGTAAGCGCGGCAGAATCGGCTATGTCGTCTTCCGTATATTCAATCTTTGTGATTTTAACCTTGTCAATTCCCTCGTCGTCCGTAGCCGTTCCTGTCAGGTTAACCGTCTCGCTGTTTTTGGCTCCGTCCTTGTCATGCGAAGTGATTTCAACCGTCGGAATTCCGCCGTCCGGATTCACCTTCACATAATGGCGGCTCAATTCCGTGTTGCCGGCGATGTCCTCAGTCCAGAAGTACACCGGAACAAAAATTTCCGTGTCGGACACATCCGCCTGAACGTATTTGTCTTTTTCGTTTTTGATCTTTCTGACGGCATACTTGAGTTTTGTCGAATTTCCGTCACCGTCAGATTTTGCGGACGCAAAATGAATCAGGCTCATCACCTCCGCATCCGTCGGCTCATCAAATGAGGAGCTTTCAAAAGGAATTTTCCACTGGGCGAACAGGCTTCCTGCGACAGTCAGAGACTTCCATCCCTGCGCCTCATCCTTGGATTCCATGCCCAACTGTGAGGAATCCGGAATAAGCCATTCAATGCTCCTGATTCCCGTCGTGTCGCTCGCAGTTCCCATCAGAGTGACCTTGCCTGTAACCGCATCCGCATCTGCGGCAGGGTATGTGAGCGAAACCTCAGGTGCGGCGTTGTCCACCGTAATATTGAATGTTTTTGATGAAGTCCGTCCGGATTTGTCCTTTGCCGTTACGGTGACCGTCTTTGTGCCCTCTAACGCCTTCTCCGAGAAATCCAGCGCGCCGATTGTGTAAGAATACTGAGTTCCGCTTTCGGAAGAACTGACTTCCGTGCGCTCAACTTTTCCGCCGGACGCAAACTCAACTCCGATTCCGTCGATTGTAACCGAGATGTCGTCTGATTCCGAAAGATTCATTCCGACATCCTCCGTCAGCCCGACTTTCACAAAGAGATACGGCATATTTTTTCCGAGACTGGGCACGCCATCGGAAGTCCAGACTTTGTCCGATTCCGCCGGAACCGTCTCCGAGGACGCAGCCGCATAGCTCATTGAGTCAATGACAGGCGCGCTGAGGTCAACGGAGAATGCAATCGCAGCGGAACTGTCCTCTTTCGCATTTGAGCCGAGCGCGACATAAGGACGGTCAAGCGCCGTATTTCCGCCGGTGACGAATTCCTTGCCCGCAGAATCCTCTACACAGAACAGGAGACTGTGGCTTCCTTTTTCAAATTCGATTCTCCAGGCACCGCCCGAAACTTCAAGCGGTTTCCAGTTCGAGCCTTCCGTTCCGTAAGGCTTTCCTAAATCAGAGGAATCAGTTGAATAGTAGAATTCAGCAATTCCGTCGTCATCGGTCACCGTTCCCTGAACAATGCTGTTCTGGACAGTCTGCCCCGCCTCCTCAAGGCTTGTGATTTTTATCACCGGACGGTCGGAATTCTGGTCAACGTCAAGCGCAAGAGCCTCCGAATATCCGGTGTTTCCGGCCTCGTCGGTCACTTCCGCCTTCAGATAATATGTTCCGTCCGCAAGTTTTGTCGTGTCAAAGCCTGATGCCGTCCAGCTCGCCGCTCCCTCAACGGCAAAAGTATCTCCCATCCTGTCTTTAAGGTCTGACCAGCTTGAAACATCAGCATCTTTTGAGGTGGAGTAAAGAAGCCTGCTCACTCCCTTGAGTGAATAGTTGTCCTCCGCGATTCCTGTAAGCTTCAGCGTTCCGTTCACCTGAATGCCGTTCTTGTCCAGATCGGCGTCCGTCGGAGAATTTATCTTTGCGGTCGGCGGCGTCTTGTCCACCGTCAGCGCAAAAAGGTTTGTCTCAAGGACGTTTCCGGCATTGTCCGTGATTCTTGCATAGACTGTTCCGCTCTGGGTGATTTTATCTGTTCCAATCACAGCCGCAAATTTCTTGCTTCCGGCGGCGGCAGGCTCAGAATCTGAAAGACTAGCCGTTATGTCGAAGGTCTTTCCACCGACGGAAACGACAACACCGGAGATTCCGCTTCCTGTGTCGGTTACAGTTCCGCCCACGGTGATAGGTGCGGCCGCATTGCTGAGAATTCTCTCGATTCCCTCGGATTTTCCGTCAACAGAAAGTGAGTTCTCCTCCAGAACAGGTCTTGCGGTGTCAACCTTCACAAGATATTCATATTTATCTGATACATTTCCGGCGTTGTCCGCAGCCCAGAACACAAGCCTGTTCGTCTCGCCGTCCCTGAATCCGCTTATCGTTGTCTTGAACGTCTCATAATCGCCTTTGTCCGTAGCCGCAACCGTACCGCTGACACTGCCGTTTTCTGCATCCGTAAGCTCATATTTCAGCTCGGAGATTCCGCTTCCGCTCTCAGCAAAAATTCCGTCAATCACGAGATTTTCCGAGCCGAACCAGGTGTCCGCAAAATCCTGGTCCGTAAAATTCTTCTGTTTTCCGCTCACGCCGAACGTTGAATTCAACGTTGTTCCGCCAGCTTTATAGTCTGTCCGGAAAACCGGAGCGGTAACATCGAACACGTACTTGACTTGCGCTGTCGAGCTCAGACCGTACACGTTTTTCGCCGTGAACGTGCGCGTTATCTCAGCCGAATCCGCGTCAGGTTTGGTTATAATGACCTCAGGTTTCTGCTCGCCGTCATTCTGCTCAATCTGAACGGAATTTTCCGTGCCGTCACCATCTTTCCAGGTCAGAGAGTTAAGCCTGTTTCCGTCCTTTACCGTAACCGATATTTTTATATCCCTGTTTGAATAGAGGAATCCGTTCCTGCTCTTGCTGTTTGAATCCGCATCCGTCTCCACGCTCAGAAGCGGCGCAGAATTATTTATCGTGATTTCAGGTGTTGTGACCGAATTTCCGGCACTGTCCGTAATATCCGCCTTAAAGCGGTTCTCGCCTTCCTGAACGTCCCATCCGCTCTTATCAGCACCGTCATTCTCCAGCGTGAAAGTGTAGACTTTCCATGTCTTTGTGACGGCGGTCTCGCCTTCTCCGATAGTCTCGGTTTCTTCCGTTACGGCAGGCGTTTTGACAAGGACATTTCCGTTCCTGTAGAATCTGACCTCACTGATTCCGCTTCCGTCATCGGCGGTCCGGAGCTCGATTTTCTTCGGATCTGTCTTTTTAAAAGATTTTATGACCGGCGCGACAGAATCAAGGATTATCGTGATTTTTGCGCTCGGATTTTCCGCCGCGACCGAGGCGTTTCCGGCATTATCCTCAATGAGCATATAGAACGTGTATCTCACATTCTCATCAAAAGTTCCCTTCGTCCAGTCAATCGGAGCGTCCCATGCGTATGATGTGCTTCCATCCGTTCCGGAAGATGGAGTTATCGTTCCTTTCAACCAGCTGTCGTCCCGGATGTACGCGCCTTTATCATTTTTCTCAGGCTCTGATTCGGCAAGTTTATAATAGAACGACTCGCCCAGACCCGAACCGCCCTTGTCCTCGACAGCTCCGCGGATTGTAAAATAACCCTCCCTTTTTCCGTACTTTGTGACGGCCGGTGAATCCTTGCCGAATTCCTTCTCCTCGCCGTTCACGGAAGTTATGGTGAACGTCGGAGGCTTGATGTCAACAATGTAGGAGAATTTTTGCTTTGAGACCTGACCGAAATAATCCTCAGCCCTGAACCAGACAGTATCACCTTCTGTTCCGGTACGGATTTTTGTGCTCCAGGAATAAAGTCCGTCCGCACCAGGCTCAGTTCCGACAGCAACTTCCGTTCCTTCGCCGGAACATTCCTCGTTGCCGTAAAGCCTCACCGTTGCGGACGCGTCGTCAACCGTTCCGCTTACAGTAATTTCCGCATCGGCCGCCTGATATGCTCCGCTCACAGTATTTACTGAAAGTTTTGGAGCGCCGTTGTCCACTGCGACAAGGAACGGTCCGTAAGCGCTGTCGCAGAATTCAGTCTCCTGTTTTGAGTCCTTTATCCCGATTTTTACAAGATAGCCGCCCTCGGTTTTAGGCAGCGCGTCGTATTTAAGGCTGTAGGTCGTGGAACCGCCCGCGCTGAAGGTGACCTGTCCGGAAGCCGCGGAATCATTCCACTCAGGTTTTGCAACGGAAAGGTCGTCCACCTTCTGATAAGTGACTGTAACCGTATCGATTCCGTCGTCGTCCGAGACAGTTCCAAGAACAGTGTGGTTGTTGTCCGTTCCGAATATGTTTTTATTCGAATCCTTTATTCCGGCCACAGAATCTATAGAATAATCGGCATTTGAAAGCTCAAGCACCGGAGAGTCGCTGCTCTGGTCAACCTTAATGGTTCTTGTGTTTTTTCCCTCGTTGCCGGCAATGTCCGTCGAATAAACCGTTACGGTAAGTTTCTTCTTGTCGGAGAGTTCTGTCGTGTCAACCTGAAAACCGGCGGAACTTATATTATCGACAGCCTTTCTTTCACTTTCCGTTCCGCCTTCCGGAGTCAGGGTGTACCAAACCTTGCTGATTATTCCATTGTCGGTCACGTTGGACTTTACGGTGACAGTTCCGTTCACGCTCTCGCCGTCCTCATTCACCGGAACAACAGAAAGCTCGCCGACCTCAGGAGGCGTGCCGTCAAAATTCACCTGAACCTGATCTGTTCCGCGGTTTCCGTCAAGAGACTTTATTCCGGCCTGAACAATCACCGAGAAACTGGATTTTCCGGTAAACACCCTCTCCTGCACATTCAGGGAGAATTTTCCGCTCGTCCTGTCAAAAGCGATTGTTCCGTCGCCGCTGGTCGCGAACGGCTCATTGTTTTCCGCGGAGTCGATATATGCGAAAAGCTCAATCTCAAGGTCGTCCTGACTTACGGTTGCAGTTCCCTCAACAGTGAATTCCCTGTTAGTGTAGAAGCTCTTGTCGCCGTCAATCTTTACCACAGGAGCCGCGGCGGTTGCCACAAGACGGAACGCATATTCGTTGCCGACATTGTCAACCTCGTTTCCGTTCTGGTCGTAGCAGACGACATCGACAATGTAGTATTTTCCTGATTTAAGTTCAGAAGAAACGGTGTTTCCGATTGTCACGACGGTCTTGTAGGCGTAGGAGCCGACCGGAGTTATTTTTGCGGAACGCGCGGCCTTCTCCTCGTCGGAAAGTTCCGTCACGGTTTTTCCGTCCTTGTCCTTCCAGGGGGCAAGAAGCGTGATTTTCTGCGCACTTTCCACCGGAATTCCGTTTCTGTCACATTCCACAAGATAAATTCCCAGCGTGTCGGAATTCAGCGGAACCTGATCCAGACCGGCTGAAATATTCACCGTCTGCTTGGTGTTGTTCATCAGCTCGCAGGAAGAATCGTTCAGCCATCCCTTCTCCGCACTCGCGCCTTCGATTTTCTTCAGATCATCAAGTCCCTTGTAACCGGAAAGCTCATAGGTCGGATTGTTCAGCGGATTCAGCGAGAAGACAGCCTTTCTTATCTGCTTGGATGAATCGGCAAGCTCCTTTTTGACGCTCTCAACCGTATCGCGGTTCTGATCGGTAACTGAGTAAGTTCCGTTAAGAATATAGTAGGCGTTTGTCAGTTTTACGGACTGTATCACCGAAGAATAGATGTCATTGTTAAGGTAGAAATATTCGGCGCAGTTTCCCCTGTCACCGTCCTGGGCAGGCAGTCTGCGCGCCGAGTCGTAGGCAACAATCTCGCACCAGAAATTCTTTGTGCCTCCGTTCTTGTCATTTCCGTAAATCTCCTCGTAGGAGCCGTCGCCCCACTTAGCCACGGAAAGGTCAATTGTAGGAGGAACGTTGTTCAGAACCACCGTCTTTTTAAGCTGATTGTCATCAGCACTGTAAATTCTCACCTCAATCGAATCGACATCGCTGCTGTCAGCGGCGCTACCTGTAATCGAAAAGTCCTGGCCGTAGGAATCCACGCTGCCAGAGCCGGTTTTTGTTGAGGGACGCGTAAGCGACAGAAGAGGCGGAGTGTTGTCTATTGAAAATGATCTTGTAGCCGTAGTTATGTGGTTATATGTGTCGGTCGCGGTTACGGTGGCCTCGTAGGAGCCGTCCGGAATTCTTTCGCCGGCCAGAGGATTTATCTCGCAGGTCCAGGTTTTGTCCTCATTCACGGTGGCGCTGAAAGAACCTTCCGCCGGATAAACATCATGTGTCGATGAATTTTTTAGAACAATGCCTATTCCGCTCAGCGCGCCGTCATCGGACCATGTTCCGCTCATCGTGAACTTGTCGCGGATTATGTAGTCCGCGCTCGGAGCTGTCACCGAGACTTTAGGCGGTTCGGTATCCACCGATTCTCCAAGTCCAATCTCACAGCCCATAAGCGAAAGGAACGGAACCGCAAAAAGCATGATTCTTCTGAAACTGATTTTTTTCATTGCTCGACACTCTCAAAAATTTTATTATAATGGGGACACTGCAGAATGAATTTCTTAACAAGAAATTTTCAGCAGAAATAAAAAGGGCTTCAGAAACAGAAAAACCCGCCTCTCTATATATCGGCACAAATACGGTAAAAAATAAATCAGTTGAGAGGCGGAGTCCGCCTGCAGAAGCTACGGATAAGCCGCAGCCGCACGGCAGAGACTTTCCGGCTTCAATTATACACCCCCATCAGGAATTCCGCAAATTTTTTGTGTACTTATGAACGAATCTGGGATAAAATGAATCCCGTCATGAAAAAAATCGCCGAAAACACAAACAGAAAACGCAGGATTCAGACGGCCCGGAAATTCATCATTGCCGGAGCCGCAGTTGTTGCGGCGGCAGCTGCAGCCGCTGTTTTATGCAGAATTCTCCGGAAACCTTCAGTTTCTTTCTATAATATTGACGCAAGAACACAGACCGCAATCACAAAACAGATTCAGCAAATTCAAAATGAGAACGGAAAAAAGGAATTCAGAACAGTAACGCTTGATTCCTCCGTTCCGCTTTCGGCACAGAAAAAAATCTGGAGAAAAACCGGAATCATTTTTGCCTCATTGGATTACGACTCCGAGGCGATGTTCCGCTCGGACAGAAAAATATCAGGACTTCCGGCATCCGTTCTTGACGGAATGCCTACGACAACCGTAAATTCCGTTCCATCGTCCGGTGGAACGGTTCCGTTCGTGCCGCTGCTCTACGATTTTTATCAGGTGGACATCAATTATCCTGTCTTCGTGTCATCCGGAATTGACAGCATGAATGTATGGGATGACTTTATCTCATTTGCGGAAAAATCAAAGCTCCGTGTGTCGGTTCCGCTTGTTTTTCCTGGAAGGAACCATTCGGAATTCCTGAACATCTTCGGAATGATTACAGAAGCCACGTCGGGCTATCAGGCCCTTGCGGAAATCCAGCGCCAGTTCCACAACGCTTTTACGGAAGACAAAAAAAACAGAAATCAGTCCGAAAATACGGCCGTTACAGGAAAAGTCTATGAATTTGCGGAAAAAAACACCGCATTCAGAAAAACAGCCGGAATCATCCGCCTTATGCGCAAAGAAAAACTGATTCCGGAAAACATCCGTGACTTTCCGCTCAGCGACATGAAATTCTTCATGGATCAGAATCTGCCGGCCGCATCATTCATAAAACTTTCGGAACACAGGACAATGGACAGAAGCGCCCTTGAAAATTTCAAGTCCGTATACTGTCCCGGAACCGAGCTTACGGTGGCAAGAAAATTTCCTGCGGCGATGATATGTGCGGCGGCGGTAAAAAAAGACAGAAGGACGGCGGAAATCATAAGACGGCTCGCCTCTTCCGGACAGACCGCCCTTGCGATTGACTCCGGACTTGCACCCGTCCAGAAAAACTGCCGGATTCCGGACAAACAGGCTGACGACGTGCGCTACTGGCTTGCGGCATCAGACGGACCGCAGATGTATCTTTCGGCCGCACTTCCGTCAGCTGAGGCAAAGTCCGCAGCATGGCGCGCGGTCTGGAACATAATAAACAGCTCCGATGTTGACCTACCCGATTGATTCCGGCACGCCGAGGCCGCTCTACGGATTTCTCTACAGCCGGATAAAGGATGACATAATTTCCGGAAAACTCCACGCCGGACAGAAACTTCCGTCAAAAAGGACTTTTGCGGCTAATCTCGGAGTAAGCGTAATCACCGTTGAGACCGCATACTCCCAGCTTGCTGCGGAAGGCTACATAACAGCGGAGGCGCGCCGGGGATTTTTTGTCGCCGAAATAAGGAATCCGGAAAAAACGCATTTCCTGAGTCCGCTGGTCATCGCCACCAGGAAATCCGTCGGTTCAGAAGAAAAGGGCACAGCCGGAAATCCTGTAAGAAAAACGGATTCTCCGCAGGAATCCGGAGAGGGCGGCAGAAAATATGAATTCGATCTTGCGGAAAACCGCACCAATCCCGCAAACTTTCCGTTCTCAGTCTGGGCAAAGCTCATGCGCTCGGTTCTTACGGAACGGCGGACGGAACTGATGGCAAATTCTCCTCCAGGCGGCTCAACCGGACTCCGCGGAGCGCTGTCACGCCATCTGCTTGACTTCCGCGGAATAAACGTTCCGCCAGAAAGAATTTTCTTGGGAGCCGGAACAGAATATCTTTACGGTCTGATAATCCAGCTGCTCGGATTCGAGAGACGTTACGGAAGCGAGGATCCCGGTTACAGCAAGACAGCCCTGATTTACAGCGCTTATGGACTGGAACATGATTTTATAAGCATGGACAAAAACGGTGTCCGGATTCGGGAACTTGAGCAGAAACAGACTGATATAATCCACATATCGCCGTCCCATCATTTTCCGACAGGAACCGTAATGCCGGTCAGCCGCAGATATGAGCTGCTCGAATGGGCGGCCCGCGCGCCGACACGGTATATAATAGAAGACGACTACGACAGTGAATTCCGTTTCAGCGGACGCCCGATTCCCGCGCTGCAGAGCATGGATTCGGAAGGTCACGTAATCTACATGAACACATTCACAAAATCGCTTAGTTCTACGGTACGCATAAGCTACATGGTGCTTCCGCCGCAACTGGCGGAGAAATTCAGGAAAAAACTGGGATTCTATTCATGTACTGTTCCGACCTTTGAGCAGCTGACGCTTGAGCAGTTCATCTCTGGCGGTTTTTTCGAGAAGCACATAAACAGGATGAGAAGGCTCTATCAGTTCCAGCGGGACGAGATGCTCCGGGTGTTTGCGCAGGCCGGAGAAAAAATAACAATCTCGGAAGAGAATTCCGGACTTCATTTTATAATGCGGATAAATTCAGGAATAACGGAAAAGGAATTTTCAGAAAGACTTGAGCGGAAAGGAATAAGGATGATTCCGCTTTCCGCATATTTCAGGAATTCAACCGGGAAAACATCGGACAAATTCGTGGTGAACTATTCATCGCTTCCCCGGAACAGCGCGGCAGCCGCGGCCGAAGCCGTAATCAGCTGCCTTTAGAAGCACACTCAGCAGACCGCAAACGGGTTTTCCTTGCTGTACATCTCACGGAGTTTGGGCTTCTCTATTTTTCCGGTGGCGTTTCTGGGAACAGGAGCAAAAATTATTTTTCTTGGCCGCTTGTACTTAGGCAGCTCAAGACAGAACGAATTCACCTCCTCCTCCGTGCATGAGGCACCCGGCTTGAGCTCGATTACGGCGGCAGTTATTTCTCCGAGCCTTTTATCCGCAAGACCGATGACAGCCACATCCTTTATGCATTCCATTCTGTGCAGGAAATCCTCAATCTGGACAGGATAGATATTCTCTCCGCCGGTGATTATGACATCCTTCTTCCTGTCCACAAGGTAGATGAATCCGTCCGGATCCATCATCGCCATGTCTCCGGTGTAAAGCCATCCGTCCGAATCAAGAACCTCATCTGTGGCTTTAGGATTCTTGTAGTAGCAGACCATCACGCCGGGACCGGAAACCGCAAGTTCCCCGACAGAACCGCGCGGAACATCCTTTCTGTGCTCATCGACAATTCTGACTTTCCATCCGTAGCCGGGAATTCCGATCGCGCCTATTTTTGAGGTGTTCTCAATTCCAAGATGAACGCAACCCGGTCCGATCGACTCGGAAAGTCCGTAATTCGTGTCGTACTGATGTGACGGAAAATAGCGCTTCCAGTCTTCTATCAGTTTTTTAGGAACAGGCTGCGCGCCTATGTGCATCAGACGCCACTGGGAAGTCCTGTACCCATCAAGAGAAATATCCCCGCAATCCAGCGCGTCGATTATGTCCTGAGCCCAAGGAACAAGCAGCCAGACAATCGTGCAGCGCTCGTCAGATACAGCCTTCAGTATGACTTCAGGTTTTGTTCCGCGGAGAAGAACCGCCTTTCCGCCTGAGACAAGGGAGCCGAACCAGTGCATTTTTGCTCCGGTGTGATAAAGAGGCGGAATGCACAGGAACGTGTCATCTTTTGTCTGGCCATGGTGATTCTGCTCAACCGCGGCGGAATGCATCAGCGCGCGGTGACGGTGAAGTATCGCCTTGGGAAAACCGGTTGTGCCGGATGAAAAATAAATCGCGGCCTCATCATCATCGGAAATCTGAATTCCGGGATTTGAGGAGGAATAGTTCATCACCGACATAAAATAATTCTCCGCGAATGTCGGACATATTCCCTCGCCCACATAAATCAGCAGCCTGTGCGCGATTATGCTGTCGGCAATCTCCTCCATGCGTCCGATAAATTCAGGTCCGAAAAACAGGACGCTTATATCGGCCAGCTTCAGACAATACGAAATCTCGTCCGGCGCATATCTGAAATTCAGCGGAACGGCCAGCGCACCGATTTTAAGAATTCCGAAATAAACCGGCAGCCACTCAAGACAGTTCATCAGAAGAATTCCGACCTTGTCGCCCTTTCTGACTCCGCGCTCAAGCAGATAATGCGCGCACCTGTTCGCCTTCTCATTGAACACATGCCAGGAAATTTCCCGGCGGTACGGCATATAGGGTTCGGGCTGGGTAAGATCATAATCCTTCCAGGTGATTCTCATCGTCTCCTTTACTTCCGGATTCAGCTCCACAAGCGCGGAATCATCCGCATAAAGATGTGCGTTTTTCTCAAGATAATCGGTAATCGGCATTTTTCCTCCCAATAAAACTCCGCATAGCGACGAGCCGCGGATGACTCCATATTCCGGCACCGCTTCTCTGCCATGCCGCAACTGAAAATATACGGTTAATCTGAAAATTCAGATGCGGAAGAGTTTTCCATTATACACCCTAAACGGCATAAATTCCACAACGGAATTTACACCTAAAGGAAAGCACATTTCTTCCGGAAATGAACTATGCCCCGGATGCTCCGCGTTGGAATCCGTCAGTTCCGCAATGCTGAACCGGCCTTATTTTTCGGCGACTATGACCATTGTCCGAGCATTGTTGTCGTACGGAGAAAGGTCAAAGTCTCCGTAAACATCCGCATGAGCAAATCCGGCTTCCGACACAAGAAGTCCGCGCAGTTCGGCGGCGGAATAAAGCCTCTGGACAAATTCGTGCTCGATGCGCTCTCCGCTGTCATTTATAAGAATCCATTTTGAACGCAGGCCTTCCCATGCGCCCACAACCTCAAACTGAGTCAGAACCGTCATTCCGGCGCGGCGGAACCATTCGCCTTCCGTAAAATACATCACCGCAGTCTCGCGGCCTGTACATTCAAGTATGAATTTTCCGCCCGGTTCAAGAGAGGCGGCTATGTTTTTGAGTATAAGCAAATCATCGGAAATATCCGCACAGTAGCCGAACGAGGTGAACAGACTGACCGCACAGCTGAATTTTTCAGGACGCACGAACTTCCGCAGATCATCACGCACAAATTCAACAGAGACTCCTTCGGCGGCGGCGGATTCCGCGGCGGCATCAAGTTCCTCCTGAATCAGATCAACACCGGTCACGGACATTCCCCGTGCGGCAAGCTCGACCGAAATCCTTCCCAGACCGCAGCCCGCATCAAGAACGGCATCACCTTTTCTCAGACCGGCGATTGAACAGACATAACCGGCAACATCAGGCGCCTCAGCCCAGCGTCCCGCATCAAACATGACAGGACCAAAATTCCGCCAGAATTCAGGCTTTTCGAACCACTCCTCAGCCATTTCCGTTTCCGCCGCCAAGAATTTTTTTGAGAAGGGCCGAACATCCCTCCAGAACGTCATCATAAGTCCTGTCGAAATTTCCGGTATACCACGGATCGGCTATGTCCCTGTCCTTTCCGGCGAACGAAAGAAGAAGCGAGACCTTACCGTCCGGGTCATTGTTCCATTTTTTTTCCATATAATACAGATTCTCAACATCCATTCCGATCAGAAAATCGTAACTTTCATAGTCGGCGGAAGTTATCTGCCTTGCCCGGTGGATTCCGACAGGAACACCCTCGGCGCGGAGTTTTTTTTCAGCGCCCGGATGAATTCCGTTGCCAAGCTCCTCCGTGCTGGTTGCGGCCGAATCAATCCTGAACTCAGATCCGACACCGGCATCATTGACAAGTTTTTTCATCACGAATTCTGCCATCGGCGAGCGGCATATATTTCCGTGGCAGACAAAAAGAATTCCAGTAACTTTCATGTGCAACAGTATAGATTCAGCCGTAGAATAAGTCCAGTGGAGGAAAATGAACGGAGGCTCCATGCGAATCCGCCGCACGGTTCCGGAGAATTTCATTAAATGTCCGTTATTTTATTTTTGACTTGTATCATTTTTTCAGAATCGGTATTTTATAGAATATGAAAGACTACTACGAGATACTCGGTGTCAGCAAGACAGCCACTGCGGAAGAGATAAAAAAGGCATACAGAAATCTTGCGTTCAAATATCATCCTGACAGAAATCCCGGAAACAAAGAGGCCGAAGAAAAATTCAAGGAAATAACCATGGCCTACGACACGCTCGGAGATGAACAGAAACGCCGAAGCTACGATTTTACAGGATATTCGGACAGCTCGTCCTCCCGGTACTCACAGAATTCAAGACAGTATCAGTACACATATTCATCTCCGTTTCAGGAAGGCAATGAGGATGAATTCTGGAGATGGTTTTCTGGCGGCGCACAGAACCAGAATTATGAGCGCAGCACTTACAGCTGGTCGTCCGGTCAGCAGCCTGAATATTCAAAGAAATCAGTATGGTCAATGCTTTTTTCCAAAATTCTACAGATTGTCATCGCATTCTGTATGCTCGGCGTATCCTACATAATTCCGTTCGGATTCATTATCTGCATAGCTGTAATTGCGAACGGTTTTGCGGGAGTGTTCAAGGCGGCCGGAATATTGTTCAGAATGTACTCAAAGCAAAAAGAGAAATCGACGTAAGGCTTCAGCGGAAAATTCATCTTTTGGAATTTCCTGTTATAAACTTTGTTCCTTTTGTTCCGATAAAAGATGTATGAGGATTGACAGATTTCTGGCCGCGGCCGCCGTACTTTTCTGTCTGGCGGCATATTCCGCAGCGGCCGCAGAGACAGTGAATTACCAGCCGTTTGAACTTGACAGGCTCATACATGAGATAGAAAAACCGTCCGCACCGGTTGTGACGGACGACTACATAATCTTTACGGCTGACAAAAGCCACCGCTATGTCGGAATCGCATTTGACTTTGAGAATTTCTCAACTGTACATCCGTTCAAGGTGTTTTCCAGGACAGACGACAGCGGTGAGAAAAAACGCGAATATCTTTTCTACTGCTACGAGCGGCAGCACAGAATCTCGGAATTGAAATACCGCCTTGTAATCGACGGATTATGGACGGCTGATCCGCTGAATCCGGAGAAGGAATACGATGACGACACAAATCTGTACTTCTCAAAAGTATATGCGCCCGGAAACATAAGAATTCAGACGGAGACAACAGCGAATGATTCCGTCCGTTTCATCTACAAAGGCGAACCCGGCCTCAATCTCCGTCTTGCCGGAAATTTCACGAACTGGGATCCGTGGATATATCAGATGAACGAGACCAGGCCGGGGCTTTATGAGCTGGAGCTTCCGCTGCCGGCCGGAAAATACTATTATACATATTACGCAGGTCTGACTCCGCTTCTGGACAACACGAATCCGCGCAAGGCATACACGGATGACGGCAGAAGCGCATCGGTCATAACTGTAGACTGAAAGCAGGGACAAAACAATGAAGAGGAATATCGCTGTCTTAGTTCAGGATCTGTCTGTGGCATATACCCTTGAGGTGCTTGAAGGAATCGCCTCCTATTTCAAGGGAAAAGACGCGAACATAATACTCTGTCATGTAGGAAATCCTCTTTCTCCGGACTCGGCATTTGCCGAACATTACTGGACAACGACAAAAATAATAGAATCCAAGGATATTTCGGTAGTCATAATCGTATCGGCGACATTCTGTTCGTCCATTCCGCCGGACAAGCTTGCGGAAATGCTCAGACCGCTTTCCGTTAAAAAAATCATATCAATAGGCTACAGACTGAATTTCCCGGACTGCCACAGTACCCACACAACCTCGGAGAGCGCATACAGAGAGGTCATCGCGCATCTCAGGGAAAAGCACGGATGCAGCAGAATCGCATACATATCGGCAGTCCGGACAGGAGCGCAGGAGGCGGAGGAAAGATTCTCCTCATTCAGAAACGCGCTTTCGGAAAACGGACTTCCGTTCATCGAGGAGCTTGTGTTCAATGGAAGCTTCACGTTCTCATCGGCTCATAAAGAAATATCGGAAAAAATAAAATCAAAGGAAGACCTGAATTTTGACGCTCTTCTTGCGGCGAATGATATGATGGCTTTCGGAGCGATGAGCGCGCTCACGGAAGCAGGAATAAGCATACCTGATGATGTAAAAATTTTCGGCTATGACAACATTTTTCAGGCGAGGATGTCGGACATAACGCTTTCTACAATAGATCAGCAGATTTCACTTCAGGGAAAGAAAGCCGCTGAGCTTGCCTACAAAGCGCTGAACGGAGAGAAGATTCCTGACATAACGGAAATAGAATCCGCTCCTGTATACAGAAATTCGTGCGGATGCCGTCCAAAAAACTACCGGCGGAACACAAAACTCAAGGCACAGATTTCCACGGACACATATATCCGCGACAACCAGCGGATGACGAACATCTATCATCTGCTTGACCTTACGCAGGGAACCGATACTCTGGACGAGCTTTACGAAAAACTTGAGGTCATGATGTTCTTGGCAAAAATCTCGGCGCTTGCGGTCTGTCTCTACAAGGAGCCGGTCGAAATCACAAAGAACGGTTCCCTGATTCTTCCCACAAAGGCACGTCTTGCCGTCGCGCTTGAATACAACAAGCTCCGGGAGATAAATTCCGGCAAGGTGTTCAATCCGATGGAACAGATTCTGCCCGACGAGACATTCGCAAGTGATTTCGGCGCATATATAATGCAGCCGCTGTTTTTCGGAGACAAGCAGTACGGTTATGTTCTGTGCAGTTCGGACTGTGAAAGCCCGATGCTCTACAGCCTTTACCTGAAGATTTTCTCAAATTCCATCTGTCAGTCTTACGAATACACAAAAAAACTTGAGGAGAACGAAAGGCTCTCTCTTGAGAACGAGGTGCTGCACAAGAAGAATTCAACGCTCAAAGTACAGTCAAAGACGGACGAGCTGACAAAAATCCTGAACCGGCGCGGTTTTCTGAACATGGGACAGAAGGCGATAAATTTCGCAATCGAGATGGGAACAAGAGGAATCGTATTCTTCGGCGATATGGACAACCTGAAAAAAATCAACGACACATACGGACACAGAATGGGCGATGAGGCGATAATCGCACAGGCGGAAATTCTGACGCAGTCGCTACGCGCCAGCGATGTGGTCGGAAGACTAAGCGGTGATGAATTCGCCGCTGTAATCACGGGAACCTCGTTTGCGGAATTCTCAAAAATCAGAAAGAAAGTCCTGTCCAACTGCCAGAAAGTATCAGAGGAAAAAAAGCTTCCCTTTGAAATATCAATAAGCCTAGGAGCCGTGGAATTCGGAGAAGGCAACTCCAATCTTGAACTTCTTCTGATGAAGGCCGACAAGGAACAGTACATGGAGAAACGCCGAAGACATGCCGAACGCAGATAAAATTCAAGGTAATTTTTTCCGGCATCCGGGGATGGAATCCTGCGCATGAATCCGCTATCATGTCCGCATGAAAAAGACAAATGCGATGCGTATTCTTGACAGCCTGAAAATTCCTTACGAGGCGAAAGAATATGATGACGACGGAGAGCACGAGCTTGCGAAGGGAGCAGCTGTCCGGCTTGCCGGAAAACTCGGTGTGGATCCGGGCTGCGTGTTCAAGACAATCGTAATGAGAACAGACACAAAGGAAATCTGTGTTTTCTGCCAGAATGCGGAGTCGGAGATAAATCTGAAAAAGGCCCGGAATGTCGCCGGATGCCAGGAGATAAATCCCGTCCATCCTGATGAACTGCTGAAACTTACAGGATATATCCGCGGCGGATGCAGTCCCATCGGAATGAGAAAAAAATTCAGGACATTCATAGATGAGACAGCCCTTCTTTATGACAGAATCTGCATAAGCGGAGGGCAGCGCGGCATTCAGATAACAATCGCGCCACAGGATCTGATAAAGGCTACGGATGCCGTCACCGCCGACCTTGAGCTTTAATTGCGGTGACAAAACTTCCGTGCGGCTTACCGGACAGGAATTCCGCAGAGATAGCTGATTGTAAGACAGGCGGCGGCCCTGCTGAGGGACTGCTTCTCGCGCTCGATACGCTCATTGCAGCGGTCTATTTTTGCGGAAAGCAGATCCGTCTCCGAGCCGTAACCGCTGTCAAAAAGCAGCTGCTGCTGTGCTATTTTTGAGTCCGCGGCCTCTATTTTCAGATCCTGATATTCTATCTTCATCGTGCAGACATCTGCGGTGTTCCACTGGGACATCAGTGTCTGCCTTATTGTAGAACGCGCGCCGCTCTGCTCAAGTTCCGCCGTATTGGACTCGCTGATTTTGCGGGCCACATCATTCACCTTTTTTCCGCCGTCCCATACGGTAGTCTTTATTCCAAGAGAAAAATTCAGCGTGTAGTCATCTTTTCTGTACCAGTTCGGCTCAAAAAGAGGAACCCTTGATCCGCCGTAGCCGGCACTTATCTGAAGCGCAAAATCAGGCTTCCAGTTCACGCTTCCCCTTGCGATTTTCTCGGCGGTACGGTTCACATCCACAAGCCTTGTGACCATTTTAAGCGAAGTCCTCTCTCCGGAAAGCGCCTTCTCCTCGGATTCCGTGCGGTCAAACGCCATTATTCTTGAGACAATATTACCGTCAAAAGAATAATCTATCGTATCCCGCGCAAGCCCGTCGATTCCGCTCATGCGCTGAAGCTCAAGCAGCTGATCCGCAATCTGCTCATTCAGATCCTGGCGCGCAATCTCCAGTTCCTTGGCCTTTATACGTGCGTCCACAACATCCTGGTGAAGCAACATTCCTGATTTCTCCGCATCCTCGCTGTAGGTCACCATCTTGTCCGCATAAGTCTGCTCCTCCTCAAGAATGTCAAGAATTCTGTAGAGATGGCTCAGCGACATCAGGCGCGTCTCAAGCTCCGTGTCCATCCTGTCAATCTCGTCGGAAAGCTGAAGCTCCTTAATTCCGGCTATCTGGCGGTACAGTTTTATGGCATTGGGAATTTTTCCCCAGGTGAACAGCGGCTGCGTCGCCGAAAGCGACAGATTGTACAGCGTATTTTCCATTCCGTCGTACACCCGGACATACTGCCCCGACGAAACAGGTTTGATTCCGGCCGGCCACTGGACAGAATTTATTATGTCGTCCACATTGAACGACAGCGGACCTACAGGAGGATTCATCATGTAGGTTCCGGAAATCTGCATATCAACAGTCGGACCAAGTTCGCCCCAGGCATCACGCACATCGATAAGACTGCGGTTGTATTCCTCCTGAAGCTTGAGAATATCGGGGTTGTTCTGGACGACAGCCTGCCTTATCTCCGCATATCCGTATCTTGTGCCCTGCCCGGAAGAAGAATCCTCAGGCTGCCGGGCAAAAACAAGCGGCACCGAAAAAAACAGGACGGCCGCTGGCAAAATTTTCTTCATAATACGCTCCGGTTCATGATGTTACGGAAGCTGCACGTTATATGACGAACTGTCACTTCTGATATCCATCTGCTTAAGCTCCGTTCTGCCGTCCCCTGTTCCCAGAAAGAATTTTACGGAAGCCTCCGCATATTTTCCCTTGTAGTCCGTGTCCTTCCAGTAATATCCGCTGCCGAGTCCGGAGAAAACGCCGTGCTTTTCCTGTTCGGTCGTACCCTTTGCCTGGGATTCGGTTGTCGTCGTTCCGCAGTCAACGGCCGCGGCGCCATCATAGGAGCCTGTCAGTTCCAGCGCAATCACAAGACCGTCGTCCTTTTCATCCCCGGAATTCACATACTGTCCGCTGAACGACGGAACAGAAAGTTTTGTCGGTTTTCCGTAAAGCCTTATATCATAGGACTGGTTTCTCACGGTCTTTTTTATCTCCGTTCCGTCCGCCAGAAATGAATAGTCCGCAGCGTCATTGTCGGCGTTGCTGCACGCCTTCCAGGTGATCTCGTCCCCGCTCTGATAGTAGCTTATGCGGACTTCCGGTTCAATCTCCTTCTCGGACGCGCGGTCGTCTGAATTTCTCCACCTCGGATAGCTTATTGAGACAGAACCGCTTCCGCTGATTGTCTGCCTGTATATTTTATCCGGAGCAGTCAGCGTGTCAGTTGACTGGGGCACCGCGACCGTAACATAAATACTGTTTGACGTGACGGAATCAGTCGCGACATCCACAAAACTTATGTTCAGGGAGGTTGTCTTTCTTACGGCGGTCAGTTCCTGATAGATAGTGTCAGAAGTGCTGTCCGACACTATCACAGTTGCGCCTTTTGTAAGCCCGTAATTCTCGTGATAGAAAAGCAGATATATTTTCGTGACATCCGCATCCTTTCCGAATTCAGGTGTGTTGTTCTTCCATACAAGGCGGCTTATAGTGAAGGAGCCGTCGCTTCCGGTGGATGTGTGGTTGTAGTAGCTGCCGGACGGAGAAAAGACCGTCCCCTCGATCCAGGACTCATAGTCCGAATTGCGGGAATTCTCATCTGTATAGGCGTAGACCTCGACATTGGCGATTCCGCTTTTGGGAGAATCAGTGCTCTCGGAATCTACGACCATACCTCCGGTTCCGCCGGAAAAGACGGAATAGCATCCCGAAAAAAGCAGCATGATGGCCGCAGCTCCGGCGGCAACTGAAAGTCTGTGTATCATTTTTTACCTCCAAAAGATTTTTCCGGCTTTACGGCAAGAATTCCACGTTTTCCGCGCTTTTTCTCGCTCATATAATAGATTACAGGAATTATTATAAGCGTTATCAGAGTTGACGTGAGCAGTCCGCCGACAATAGCCTGACCCATCGGCGCATAAATCTCCGCACCTTCTCCGGTCGATACAGCCATCGGCACATCACCAAGAAGCGTGGTAAGCGTAGTTATGAAAATCGGCTTTATGCGGCTGGCGGAACCGTCCGTCACACATTCAAGAAGAATTCCGTTCTCCTCGTCATCGGAAAGTTCCACATGCCAGTTTCCGTCCCGGTCCTGAGTTCCCCGTTTCCGCGCAATCTCCTCCCGCCGGGAGTTTCTGAGCTGATTTATATAATCCACAAGGATGATTCCGTTGTTCACAACCACTCCGGCAAGCGAGATAAGTCCCAGCATCGCAAGCAGGTTCATCGTGGAACCGAATATCAGAAGTCCGGCGACAACTCCGATAAAACAGAAAGGTATCGTCACCATAATCAGAAGCGGCTGGCGGAATTTCTCGAACTGCATGACCATCACCATGTATACAAGAAAAACCGCAATCAAAAGCGCAGTGACCATCGGTGCAATCATATCACTTACGAGTGCGACAATTCCTCCCGCCTTGCTGTCAACTCCGGACGGCAACGGATGTGCGGCGATATATTCATTCACGCGGCGTGTCACTCCGGCCGTATCCTCGCTCACAAGTGACGCGGAGACTGTTATCGTCTTTGCACGGTCGGAATGGTTTATCTGCGAAATGCTCTTCTCCACCCTTATGTCCGAAAGATTGGCGAACGAGACGTTCCGGCCGTTCTCGGTGATTATATGAATGTCAGCTATGTCATCAACGGAAATATTCCTGTCCGTTATGTCGGAGAACACACGTATATCATAGCGCTTGTCCGTATCCGAATCCTTGTAGCGCCCGGCGTCCATTCCCTGAAAAAGGATTGCCGAAGTTACTCCGGCCTCATAGCTGGAAATTCCGAGCGAGCTCAGATATTCCTGGGACATATCTATCACCATTGTCGTCGTGTCAAAATCAGTGTCCAGTTTTGCGGTCACGACATCCGGATCACTCTCAAGGAACGAGCGGATTTCGGAGGCGGTCTTATAAAGAAGCTCCATGTCCTCCGATATAAGCGTAAGACCGTATCCGCCACCGCCTGAGACATATCCTACAAGCTTGTCGAATCCGCCGTTCTCCACACTTACCGCCGCATCAGGAATCGCCGAGGAATAAAGCTCCTGCATCTGGAGCATAATCTCGTGGACTCCGCGCTTCCGTTCAGCAACAGGAACAAGAATCACATGGGCATAGGCACATTCCGGCGAGCTCATGCTCATGACACCCTTGCTGTTGCTTCTTCCCTCGTAAAACACGGCTGACTGTACTTCGGGAACATATCTGTAAAGCAGATTCTCCGCCACGGCCATCTTTCCGCGGGTCTGCTCGATTGTGGTTCCTATAGGAAAATCGAACGACACGTAGAATTCGCTTGAGTCGGTTGAGGGGATGAATGCGATTCCGAGCCTTGTCGCGGTGAACACAGAGAATACGAACAGCAGAACAGCCGAAAACACGACGAGGGCACGGTTGTTAAGAGCCGCGACAAGAATCTGTTTGTATTTTGACTCGAATTTTCCTATGAATACATCAAATTTGCGCGGCTTCTCCCTGATTTTCGGTCCGTCCTCCGCAAGCAGAATCTTGAGAAGATACGGAACTACAATCAGAGCGACAAGAAATGATGCGAAAATGGACATTATTATCGTTACGGCCACGGTATGCAGAATTTTTCCAATAAGTCCCGTAAGAAGCGCAATCGGAATAAACACGACTATCGTGGTCGCGGCGCTGGCAAAAATAGATGCGGCAACCTCATCCCAGCCTTTATAGATTGACTGGTTCACCGTGTAAAGTTTTGTTCCGGAAGAAGGATCACGCAGCTTGTAGTAGCGGTAAATCTGATCCAGCATTACGGACGAGCCGTCCACAACCATTCCCAGCGAAATGACAAGTCCCGAAAGACTCATGAGGTTTATCGTTATTCCGCAAAGTCTCAGTCCGATGAACGCGAACAGAATACACAGAGGAATTGAGACACCGATTGTCAGCGTCGCACGCCAGTCCGCCATAAAAAGCAGGATTACAAGAACAGCAAAAACAACGCCCATCACTCCTGACTCGATTACGGTTTTCATTGACGCGCTGACCTGCCGGCTGTCGTCTGACACTATATGGAACAAGACTGCGCCTCCGCTTTCATTCTCGTAGCCGGCAAGAACTTTCTTCACCTGCTTTGCGATTTTTACCGTGTCGCCGTCGCTTCTTTTCATCACGCTTACAACGGTGATGGGATTTGTTCCGTCCGTGACATAATATTCAGGCTCCGGATAATCCATCGTAACCTCGGCAACATCACCAAGATGAATTATCGTTTTGTCCGCCATGCCGACAGGAAGATTCCTTATGTCATCGACGGATGAGAATCCGCCGGAATAGCGCACCTGAATGGCACGGTTCTCGTAATCCGCGGAACCGAGAGGAAGCGTGACGTTTCCGTAGTTCAGGATTTTATACACGGTCGCGACGGAAATTCCCTTTGATGTGAGCGAATCAACATTCAGCTTGACATTCACCCTGAGCTCACGGTTTCCATCAACCTCAATGCTCGAAACTCCGTCGATCCGCGTAAGAGCCGGAGTAAGCTCGTCCTTTATAAATTCAGAAACACGCGCCGCATCCTCTCCTGCCGAAACCGAAAAAGATATTACAGGAAGCATCGACACTCCGCCGACAATCGCACGCGGCTCCCCCTGAATTCCGTCCGGAAGATCATCCTGAAGCTCGGAGATACGGTTGCGCAGTTCCTCCAGCTGGTCGTAGGCGTCATATCCGTCAAGATAGGTTATTGTTATCAGGCTGAGCGAATTGTACGATGCGCTGTCCACGCTCTTGAAATGAGGAAGCGTGACGAACGAATCCTCAAGAATTTTTGTTATGTCGGTCTCCACATCCTCCGCGCTTGCTCCCGGATAAACCGTGTATACAATCGCCTGCGGCATGGATATGTCCGCCATGAATTCAGTTGTCATTCCTGAGACGGAATAAAATCCGAACACCGCAAGGGCAATCAGGCACATCGTTATGACGACAGGATGTTTTACAGAAAATTCAGAGAGCTTCAAAATCATCTCCGGAAACAAGCTTCACTTTCTGTCCGTCAAACACAGAATGCTGACCGTCCACAACAAAGCTGGCGCCGGCATATTCCTCCGGCACAATGAAGTTATTTCCGTCAGAAACTGTTCTGCCCGGATCTATGAATTTTACAGTGCCGTCCGTTCCGTCGTAGATATAGCAGGTTCCGTCAAGCTTCAGCGTCTGCATCGGAAGCAACGGAACATTCTCATGAACGGAATAAGAGACCTTCACCTTAACGAACATTCCGGGACGGAAACGCTCGCCCGGAGAATCAAGCCGGCATACAAGCTGAAAATTCTTCGATTCGGGTGATATGTACGGCGCGATGTTTTCTATAGAAGCGGAGGTTACCGCATCTCCATAAAGTCCGCTTTCTCCGGGTCTTATAACCTGAACGGAAAGATTTTCCAGATTCATCTGGAAAAGGTCAAAATACTTCTCCGGAACTTTGAGGCGTACAACCAGATCCGTCAGATCCGCCATTACCGCAACAGGCTGCGTCGTAGTTCCTATTCCTCCGACGGCGGAATCAGCAATCAGTATTGTGCCTGAGACAGGAGCCTTCACCATAGTGTAATCCATCTGGAGCTTGGCAAGATCATACTGCGCCTTGGCCGCATCACACTGGGCTTTTGCGGAATCATAATTCTGCTGGGTGGAAGCCCCGGACTTGAAGAGGCTTTCAACCCGGTCAAAAGTGCTTTTGGCCGCAAAATAAGCGGCCTGCGCCTGAAGCATCTGCTGCCTGAACGGAGCGTCGTCAATCCGGGCTACAAGCGAATCCTTCTTTATAAAATCGCCGGCCTTCACCGGATATTCCATTATTGTTCCGGCCACAAAAGGCACAACCGGAATCATCGCCTTGGCCTCGACATAACCGCTTATCGTCACCGATTCCGCCAGAGTTCCGTATTCCGGTGTCCGCACGACGACCGGAGGAATTTTCTCCGTCTCCGGTGCCACGGCGCGTTTTCTTGTCACAAGAACAATAAGTCCCAAAAATAGGATGGCGATAAGAACAAAAACCGCCGCCCTGAAAAGTTTTCCATGTTTTTTCTTCATATCCATATTCTCTATGTTACAATGACGAATTTAATAAATACGTAAATTTTTGACAATAGACAATTTCAGACATTTGACTAAAGGAATTCGGACGGTTATTATTGAAAACATGAAGAAGACGGAACTCCATTCCGAGCAGACAAAACTCGCGCTGTCCGAAAGCCTCAAAAGGCTCATCGTAAAAACCGGAGGCAGGCATATCACCGTAAATATGATTGCCGATGACTGCGGTATGAACAGAAACACATTCTATTATCACTTTCCGAACATAAGCGCGCTACTTCAATGGACTTTCAGCCGGGAAGCGCTTGCAATTTCGGAAAAAATGGATTTCCTTACGGACCTGCAGCACGCCGTTGATTTTACGATGAACTACATAGACAGCAACAGGGAACTGTGCAGTTTTGCCTACCACCAGATTGACAGCATGTACCTCAAGCATATATTCGGAAAGGAATTCAACAGGATAATAGACATCGTGATAGAAAAAATTCTTTCCGAGGAAAAGCTTGAGATAAGCGCGGAATTCAGAAAATTCCTGATTGCAAACTATACGGAGCTGATAGCGTCACTTCTGATAAGGTATGTGGATGAAGACACGGAGATTCAGCAATGCCGGAGCGGAAAATTCTGCGGAAACATATATGACTATATAAACGTGATGTTCATGGTTTCTTTAAAGGCAGTGCTGAAGGAAGGCGGAGAGAGAAAACTCTGATGACAGCTATTTCCTCATCAGGAATTCATATATACGCTCAAAATCACGGCGGCTTGCGTATTCAATCTGGAGCATCCCCTTCTCCATGTCACCTTTAAGAGACACCGAGCGGACACCGAGCAGATTCCGCACTTCCTGCTCGAAATTCGCCACATCCGGATCTTTTCTTACCGTCTTTTTCTCCTTTTTTTTGGAGGAGGCGCGGCCGCCGCTGTTGTAGGAATCCGCAAGCTGCTCCGCCTCGCGTACCGAAAGCCCGCTGCCGAGAATTTTGCCGAACAGAATCCTCATATCGGCGTCATTCTTCACCATAAGAAGGGCGCGGGCGTGTCCCGACGAGAGCTGCCCGGATGCGACGGATTTCTGTATATCCTCCGGCAATTTGAGAAGCCTGAGGGCATTCGCAACGGTCGAACGGTTTTTGCCGACACGCTCCGCTACCTCATCCTGACTCAAATCTCCCATCTGTATAAGATTGTAGTAAGCCGTGGCCTCCTCTATGGGATTCAGATCCGCACGCTGTATGTTTTCTATCAGCGCGACCTCAAGCTTCTCCTGCTCGTCATATTTTCTGAGCTGAACAGGAACCTTCTCCAGACCGGCCATTCTTGCGGCCCTTGTCCTGCGTTCACCGGCAATTATATAGAATTCATTATCTCCGGCCTGCTCGATTATTATCGGAATCAGAACGCCCTTGCTTTTTACGGAATCCGCAAGTTCCTCAAGTTTTTTCTGGTTGAATTCGGAACGCGGCTGACGCGGATTCGGTCTGAGCAGCGCGGGATCTATCCACAGGCTTCCGTCATCGTGAACCTCAATACAAGCGGGAAGCGACGGATTCACCGCAGGCGCATCTCCGGACGGCGCCGGTTCCTGGCGGATATAACTCTGATGGGACGCATTCTCCAATAACAGCGCGTCAAGTCCCTTGCCAAGTCCGCCTTTAGCCACGTCGGATCACCTCTTCGGCAAGCTTCGAATAACTTTTTGCTCCGATACAGTCGGGATCATACATGCAGACCGGAAGTCCGTGAGACGGCGCCTCGGAAAGACGGACGTTGCGCGGAATTATCGTATTGAACACCACATCCTTGAAATATGACTTGACCTGCTTCACCACATCCTGGGCAAGTCTTGTGCGCGCATCGTACATCGTAAAGAAAATTCCGCCGATTGTAAGCGAAGGATTTATCTCCTTCTGAACCCTCTCGACAGTCTGAAGAAGAAGCGTTATTCCCTCCAGCGCGAAATATTCACACTGCATCGGGACAAGAACGGAATCCGCGGCGGCAAGACCGTTAAGCGTAAGAATTCCAAGCGAAGGCGGACAGTCTATAAGTATAAAATCATATTCATCATTCAGAGGAGCAAGCGCGTTTTTAAGGAAGAATTCCCGGTTCTCCTGATCAACAAGCTCAATCGCGGCTCCCGAAAGATCTATCGACGCGCTTATCGCATCAAGGTTCCTTACTGGCGTATGCTTTACAGCTTCCTTCGGTTTCACCATGTCGGCGATAAGCTCGTAAACAGTCGGTTTGTCCTTTGAGACACCCACTCCGCTCGACATATTGCCCTGAGAGTCAAAATCCACAAGAAGAACTTTTTTTCCTGCAAGAGCTATGTATGCCCCGATATTGATTGCAGACGTCGTCTTTCCGACACCGCCCTTCTGATTAACAAACACAATGCATTTAGCCATGGCGGAAAGTATATCAGTTTTGAAAAAAATAGTATACTATCACCATTATGATAATATCCGCCACATTCTCAAAACCCGGAAAGGATGTCGCCGGGGAATTCGGCCGTCCGTACACAAAAATAAAAATAAAGACGGACACATCATCCGCGGCAGAAAAAACTTATATCATGGAGATGTTCACCGAAAAACAGGTTTTCCACAGCCACCTTTCATCAGACGAGGCGGAGGAATTCATCCGAAGGCACGGCGGAACCACATTCAAAAACTGCAATATAATCACAGATGACGGAGAGACTTCGGTGATGGCGAACAGAAAGGGGAAAATTTCCAGGCTGTTCAAGAAATCACCACACGGAATTCCTGCCGCACCAGTAAAGGAGAAAAATCATATAATAAAGGAAGGAAAGCCCGCTCCGTTTCTTGTCCTGCTTGGAGTGATGACCGACAGCGGAAAAGTCATCGCAAAAAAACAGGATAAATTCAGACAGGTGAACAGATTTCTTGAATTTCTGGACGACATAATTCCCGAAGTACAGGCGCAGATAGCCGCAGAAGAAGGGAAAAGGCCGCTGAGAATAGCCGATTTCGGATGCGGAAAATCATATCTGACATTTGCCGTACATTATTACATGAACACGATAAAACAGATTCCGTGCACTATCGAGGGGCTCGACTTAAAACAGGATGTGATTGACTACTGCAACGGCACGGCGGAAAAGCTCGGATGTAAAAACCTTGTGTTCAGGACAGGCGACATCGCCGGGTATTCGGAAGGCAATCCGCCGGACATAATCATCACGCTCCATGCCTGCGACACCGCTACGGACTATGCACTTGATTACGCTGTAAGGCAGAAATGCCGGGCGATTCTCAGTGTTCCCTGCTGCCAGCACGAGCTGAACACGCAGCTTTCCAAAAACATGGGACCGGATCAGGTGTTTGCTCCGCTGACAAAATGGGGAATTATAAAGGAACGTTTCTCCGCACTTGCCACGGATGCTATCAGGGGAGAATTTCTTGAGTCGGAAGGATATTCCGTGCAGATGCTTGAATTCATAGATATTGAGCATACGCCGAAGAATCTGCTTATACGTGCGGTCAGAAGAAGACAGAGGAACTCCGCCGCGGAAAAAGCAGCGCTCTGTCAGGCGGAACTTCTGGCGGAACGGCTAGGCGTAAAACCGAAGATTCTTGCTCCGGACATAAGGCGGAAGCCGGCCGTCACAGACCGGACATCGCCACAGAATCCGCAGTAAATCCGCTCTCCAAATCAGAGGACAAAATTCTCCAGAAAATCGGCGATTCCGTCAGACTCGTTGCTTTTTCTGGTGACAAAATCGGCAATCCGCTTGATATATTCACATCCGTTGCACATCGCCACGCTGAATCCTGCCTTCCGGATCATGGACTCGTCATTCATGCTGTCACCGAATGCCATGGTTTTTTCCATTGGAATCTCAAGATGGGATGCAAGCCATTCCAAAGCCTCTCCTTTTCCGGCACCGGCGGGCATTATCTCAAGAAAATAAGGCTTGCTGATGAATATGACGGCTCTGTCCCCGAATTTTTTCTTCAGATACGACTGGAACTCCGCAAGTTCAGCCGGTTCTCCGGGAATAACCATTTTCGGATGTCCCTTCTGCAGAAAATCCCGGAAATCAGGAACAACCGCAAGCTCAAGCGAGCAGAGCTTCGCGTCAAGGCGGGTCCAGCGGTTGTCGGCGGACGCATATATCGTGTCAGGACTGTAGACCTGTGCCGGAAGACCGCGGGCAATACATTCATCATAAATCTCAGAGAGAATTTCAGGAGGAACAGTTCTCGTATAAACCTGAACACGCTTATGCAGATCAAAGATGGACGAGCCGTTCATCGCAATAAGATACCGCCCCTGCTGCATACCGGCCAAAGAAAGTTTCCTTATATATGGAAGAATCGCATTCTCCGTCCGTCCGGAACAAAGGACAATATATATTCCGACCGCGGCAGAACGCCTGAGAGCCGAAACAGTCTCCGGAGTTATGGAAAGAGTTGTCGTAAGGAGCGTATCGTCAAGATCAAGGGCAATCAGCTGGACATCAAGTTTTTCTGATGGAAGTTTGTCTGTCATAATCCTGATTACAATATCATTTTCCGGACACCATGTAAATCTTGGAGCAAACAAAATATTATAAGCACCGCCGAAAATTTTGTAACACTTTGCAGTGATTGTGATTATCTTTAGTAAGACAGAAATTCATACATATTTCCGAAACAAGAGGTGACAAAATGAAAAAATGGACAAAAAGAATAATCGGCATGGCTTCCGCCGCGGTGACGGCATTCGCGCTCGTCTCGCTTTCATGCGGAAGAACGGCCGTAAAAGGCTCGGCGGAAACCGCGCTTTCACCGGCCACGGCCGATACGGTCTATGCGGAAACACCGGCCGTTCCGAGAGATTCACTTGCGGTTGTGGAGGCACTTCAGAATTCATTCCGGGCGGTCAGCGGAACTATGCTTCCGTCCGTTGTCGAAGTTGATGTGACCGAGACAAAGACATACGAGGATCCTTTTCAGAATATCCCGTTCTTTTTCTTCCGTTCTCCTGATCAGCAGAACGGAAGGGACAACGGAAAACGGGAATATGAGCAGAAGGGGCTCGGTTCCGGTGTGATTGTGCGCAGAACCGGAGACACGCTTTATGTGCTTACAAACAACCACGTGGCCGGCGGCGCGACCAAAATTTCCATAAAACTCAACGACGGCCGTGAATTTGAAGGAAAACTCATCGGAAGCGATGAAAGGATGGACATAGCACTCGTCGCATTCGACTCGCCGGACAAGTCTATTCCGGTGGCGAAACTCGGTGATTCGGACAAAGTCCAGACCGGCGACATCTGTCTTGCGATGGGTGCGCCTCTCGGCTACAGCCAGTCAGTGACCCAGGGAATAATCAGCGCCACAGGCAGATCAGGAACAGGAATCGGAAACATAAATGACTTTATCCAGACAGATGCCGCGATAAACCAGGGAAATTCGGGCGGTCCTCTTGTGAACATATACGGAGAGGTCATCGGAATAAACACCTGGATAGCTTCCCAGTCCGGCGGCTCACAGGGACTCGGATTCGCAATTCCGATAAACAACATCAAAAATGCGATAGATTCATTCATAAAAGACGGCAAGGTGAAATACGGATGGGTCGGTGTATCGCTGCTTGATGTCACCGATGAATACAAGAAGGAGCTTGGGGTTTCCGGAACAGGCGCATTCGCCGCGGAGATTTTCATGAATTCTCCGGCATACAAAGGCGGACTCAAACCCGGTGACTTTATCACCGCTCTGAACGGAAAGGATATAAAGTCGGTGAACCAGCTTGTCCGTGACGTGGGCAGTCTGCAGGCGGGAACCACGGCGAAATTCAGCGTAGTGCGCGGAGGACAGAAAATTCAGGATGTCACCGTCAAAATAGATGAGCGCGCAAGCGAGGCGGAGACAGACAGCCAGAAACTCTGGCCGGGATTCATCGCAAGTCCGCTTACGGAGGATGTACGCAAGCAGCTCAAACTGACGGACAAGAAAGTTCAGGGAATTGTCGTCGCAAATGTACAGGAACGTTCCCCGGCCGCATCTCTGAGACTCCAGAGCGGAGACATAATCACCGCCGTCAACGGAAAGTCAGTGAAAAATCTGTCCGATTTCTACAGGGAGCTTTCATCCGCGCAAAAATCAGTGAATTTCGATGTATACAGCAACGGAGGCACCATAACCACCGGAACATACAAATTCTGATCTGACAGAACATCAGCTGTAAAATAAAAAGCCCCGGAACCGGAATCATAAGACGCAATTCGCTTTATTTCCGGCCGGGGCTTTTGCATAATGACGGTAAATTTTATCTTTCGACAAGCTTTACGGTCATTCCGAGCGACAGATCCTCAAAGTCTATGGGCTGAAGATTTCCGTCCTTGTCCGGGTCGGTGATAAAGACAAAACCGTCATCACCGGAACGAACGACCCGTCCTTTCTGGGTTTTTGTTCCCTTTATCTCGGCGGAAACTCCGTTTTCATCGTCAACAAGGTATCTTGCGCGCGGCGCGACAAAAACACCGACAGAATTCTCATCCGGATTCATGGAGACAAGTGCCGCACTTGATTTTGCCGCGGCAAGAAGACCATTTATGCACTGCTCGAATTCATCCCGGCGGAGACGCTCCTTCTCCTCGTTGTCCGCACGTTCAGTCTGAATCGTAAGCTCAAGTTCCGAAACCTGCTCCCTAAGCCCGTCCTTTTCGGCCTGCATCGTGACCGTAGTATCGGCAAATGCCGCACCCATCGAATTCACAAGCGCACGTGAAGCCTTCACATATAACGGAATCGAATTCTGCTGCGGAACTGCGGCGACAGCTTTTTCCATATAACGGTAATCATCGTATATCACCTGATAGCGGCTGAGCGCACCGGCGGCCGTCTCATCTATTATTCCGTTGTCAACAATAACGGATGCGCTGTCATAATCCGGAGTCTCAAGAGAATCCATCGCACCTATTATCGAATCAGCCTGAGAATCATTCAGAACAGGATCCAGTGCGGCAATCTCGGCGGTATATTTATCGGTTATCTCGGTGACGGCATGTTTCATCTCCGAACTGTGATTTTTCTGCATTTCGGAGATTGTTCCATCAAGCTCGGCGATTCTTGACTCATACTGTTCCGTAAGTTTTTTCCGCTCAAGTTCCTGCAGCTGCCTCTCGCTGTCAAGAATTTTCTCCTGTTCACGCGCGGCCTCCAGTTTTGCCGTATCAAACTGCGATATATGAGCCTGATATTCTTCTATCTCCTTCTCAACGACGGCAAGTTTCGGCCCGAATTCGGCATTTATGGTCTCCATTTCCGCATTGAATGTGTTTCTTATCTCATTCAGCCTCTTGTTCTTCTCGCGTTTGTTTATAAGATTCAGCGATTCAAGAAGAAACAGTTCACGTTCCCTGCGGCCCTCGGCCTCCTTCATGGCCATCTCCATGTTGTTTTCTATCACGGACTTGTTCTTTACCGCATTCTCGTAGTTGGTCTGAAGTTTTGTTGCGGAATCAAGCAGAACTTTCAGATTCAAGTCGTCAAAATCCTCAAGATTGACGGTTATCTCATTGTTCTGCCCTGAGATTATCCTGTTCATTCCCCAGACAATACCGAAAACCACGCAGCAGCACCCCAGAAGCATGGCAGGAACGAAGAATGATTTATGCTTTTTCGTCCTGGCATATTCCTCCGCAAGATTGTATGTGCTCGCACTGCTTTCCTTCTGAATCCGTTCCAGTTCCGTGTTCAGGAAAAGCAGAACTTCGTTATGGCGCGTGTCGTCAGGAAGCCCCGGATTTCCGCTCTGATTCATTTTGTCGTCATTGTCCATATTCCACTCCAATTTTCAGGTGCACTTCTGAGTCCCATCCTCTCAAGGAAAACCTCCGCCACGTCAAGCCCGCAGTCCTTGAATTTTCTGCGCGCGGTCTTCCAGTCGCCTCCGTAATAAGCCGCAAGTCCGTCCTCAAAAACAATGAATTTGTCACCGGTCGCAGGATCCGCCTCGTTCGTATCAAACGGAAAATATATCTTCTTTCCTTCCGTCTTTCCCTTGACCTGAACCGTATCAATCTCAAAGAATCTGTATCTTGCGCTTTCGTTCTCAACCTCATTTTTTATATATTCAGATACGATTACAGGAAGGTGATAAACTCTGGTGAGTCCCTCAAGCCTTGAGGCGGAATTCACGTTGTCTCCGATTACGGTGTTAGCCATGTGCTCCTGTGAGCCGATGTTTCCGTAGAAGACATTTCCTCCGTCAATTCCGACACCGACATCAATAAGGACAGCCTGATAGACATTTTCCTCCGACTCGGTCAGAGTTCTTGTCTCCTCAATCTCCTTGCGCCGCTGAATCATCGCCGCCCTGAGTCCGGCGGTAACCCTCGTTATGTCCCATGCGGCCCTGACAGCGTTGTACGATTTTGACATACGCGAATCAAGCGTTCCGTAAATCGCAAGAATCGCGTCTCCGATTATGGAGCCGACGACACCGCTGTTCTCGTGGACATTATGGATGACACGGTTATAATGGACATTGAGCAAGTCTATTATGTCATTTCCCAGCGTCTCTGTTCTATAGGTGAAACTTTTTATGTCCGAAAAAAGAATCGCAAGCTCGCGCTGCGTTCCCTCAAGCGCGATTCCGTGCTCCGAATAAGCCTTTGCGACGACATCCTTTGAGACGAATTTCTGGAATGTTCCCAGAAGATTGTTCACCGATGACGAAAGCGCATTAAATGACGCGGCAAGATAGGTGATGTCGTCATTCGGCGCGGATGAAAGGTCTATCAGCTCCAGTTTCTGCTTTTTCTGCATCTCGTACAGATCCTGCGTGAATGTCCTTATCGTCATGAATTCACGGTTAAGTATTATGAATCCGACTATAAGGAACATTATCGTGAGCACGATTATAAGAACGCCGGCATACAGGTAGACAAGGGTGGAATTTCTGTTCAGGTCGGAGCGCAGTTCCGCGCGTATAAGATAGTAGTCCCAGTCCGCCTGATATTTGTAGACGCCGAAATACTCGCCGTCAAAAGTCCTGAACGACAGGGAGCCTTCGTTTATTCCGTCAGCGAGCCGCCTGTTCAGCTCCTTCAGCGCATGTGAATCAATGAAGCGGTCCCAATACGTGTTCTGATTGTTGCAGGCCATAAAGGTGATTGAGCCGAATCTGGTCACGCCGATAGCTATGCTGTTGGGATTGGAGAAACCCGCGGCGGCAACCTTGCGCAGCGCGACGGTCGTCTCATATTTGTTTTTTGAATAGGAATAAATCTGATATTGATTCGAGGAATTGTTGTAGAGCTCCTTCAGCTGCTCCACCATTATCTTGTTGTTCAGCCTGATTATCTGTCTCTGCGAAAGCTGAATCGATATGAAATTCGTAGTAAAATTGGAAAGAAGTATCAGACATATAAAAATAAAAAGAATTTTAAGCCCGATAGGAACAATCCTCGTTTTTCCAACCTTTGAGAACAGGACCGGACGCACACCCATTTGATTTTACCTCCCGTGACATGACGAACAGAATTTCCGCACGGACAGAAATATATACGCACGAAGCTCAGAAATGACTTTTTGGAGATACCCATTATAAATCAGTTGAATAAAATCTGCAACTTAATTATGCTGACCTGCATGAATAAAAATGACGACAGGAAAAAGAACGGCGGTTCCCTGCTGAAATCCGGAATTCTGCTGTCCGTAATGACATTCGCTTCGCGAATAATGGGGCTTGTCCGCGAGATGACGAAGGCATCTTTCCTCGGAACAACGATGTATGCGGACGCATTCACAACTTCATTTATGATTCCGAACCTTCTCCGCCGCCTTTTCGCCGAGAACAGCATCTCGGTGGCATTCATTCCGACATTCAAGGCATATCTCGAAAAAGGCGGTTCCGACAGGAACAGGAAAGAGACTCAGGAATTTCTTGCGGCGACATTCACCCTTGTCTCATTTGCGGCGGCCTGCACCGTCGTAATAGGAATAGCGATAACACCACTTCTGACGCCGCTCTTCTGCAGCCGTCCGGATGCCGCCTCAGCCGGATATGCGGCGGAATTCGCGGCCTGGCTCGCAAAGAAAAACGAAATCACCGTGCTTACAAGAATAATGTTTCCCTACCTTCTGCTGATTTCGGTTGCGGCGTTCTTCCAGGGAATTCTGAACGGCTGCGGAATATTCTCACCGTCAGGCTTCACTCCCGTGCTTTTTAACGGAACGGTAATAGCGGCGACATACATTCTTGCCCCGCACATGGAAAATCCCGCCCGCGCCATGGCGATAGGAGTTGTGCTCGGAGGAACAGTCCAGGCGCTTTTTCAGCTCCCGTTTGTCCTGAAGACCGGATGGAAAGTTTCTTTTACCGGACTGAAAAAAACATTCTCGAATCCAGGAACAAAGAAAGTACTTGCCCTGATCGGTCCGACAGTAATCGGAATGGCCGCATACCAGCTGAATGACGTCGTATCCACCGCGCTGGCAAACAAAGCCGGAGAGGGAATCGCCGCAAGCCTACAGTATTCGATGCGGCTCCAGGAACTGATTCTGGGAATTTTCGCGGTATCAATCGGAACCGTAATTCTTCCAGACCTTTCAGGCCTTGCCGCTCGCCGGGAATGGGAAAAATTCAACATAATGCTGGTTCAGGCAATCAGAATCATCACGGTGATAACGATTCCCGTCACCTTCTACTCACTTGTGAATGGAAAAGAGCTTATTTCTCTTCTATATAAATCAAAAAAATTCAACGAGGAGTCGGTTCTTCTGACGCTTGGAGAATTCAGATGGCACATCGCCGGACTTTTCTTTATAGCGGTGAACAGGATAATTTCTCCGGCATTCTATGCCCAGGGAAACACAAAACTTCCGACAACCGCCGGAATAATCAGCTTCGGCGCAAATATTCTGCTTGCGCTCGTGCTCGCTGTTCCTATGGGCGGAAACGGAATCGCGCTCGCGCTTTCACTTGCAAGCATGATAAACACGGTGTTCCTCTTCATTTTTATGGGAAAAATGAATTCCATGAACACGGCAAAGATTCTCAGGGAAACGCTGCTGTACATCGCAAGAATAACGCTGTTTTCCGCACTGGCGGCAGTTCCGTGCTTTTTCCTCAGACCGCATCTGACCGGACTTTTCAGCGGAAAAAGCAGACTCATCGCAGATGGAGCACCGGCAGCGGTCTCGGCAGTTGTTTTTGCGGCCATAGGAATATCTCTTCTGGCTGCCACAAAAGATCCGGCGCTGGGCGCGCTTGCAGGAAAAATCAGAAGTCACAAGAAAAAATAAAAAAGAGGAAGGAACTTAAAAATGACGGAAAGAACAAAAGACGAGATGAATGAAATATACAGAGGCCGCAGGGAAAAAGTCGCCGCATATCTTACGGAGTACAATTTTGCCGCAGCCGTATTCATAGACAGCGAGACGCACCGGGATCCGGCGGTTCCCTATCTGACCGGTCATCCGTCCGATGCAGTGCTGATTCTGTTCAGTTCGGGGCAGACCGTGCTTGTTCCTTGGGATGAGATACTGGCAAAAAAATCGGCCTTCTATGACAAGATGATTCCATACACAAGATTCAGATGCTGCGACACGGATGCGGTAAAATCCGTTCTGAATTCATCGGAGCAGCAGGCAAAAAAAAGAATAGAACTTCCTCCATATCTGACGTATCCGAGTTTCCTGAAATTCGTGGACGCGCTGTCTGAATACGACGTAAGATGCCGCGAGCACGGAACTCATGAATTTGTCACAGAAATGCGCATGGTCAAAGACGAATACGAGATTGAATGCACAAAAGAAGCGGCGCGGATCGGTGACATCATAATCGGAATGATAGAGGAGCAGATAAAATCCGGAGAAATCAGAACGGAAACAGATGTCGCCCTGCTGATAGAAAGGGAATGCCGGAAATACGGCTGCCAGCGCACAGGATTCGACACTCTGGCAGCCGGACCGTCCAGAAGCTTTGCGATACATGCTTTTCCCAACTACACGGCAGCACCCTGGCCCGGAAAAGGACTCTCGATTCTGGACTTCGGAGTCGTCTACAACGGCTACACAAGCGACACGACGGTAACGGTTGCGTCCGGAGAACTCACCGCCGGGCAGGAGAAGCAGCTAAGTCTTATCCAGAAAGCATACGATGAATGTCTTCCGCTCTACAGGGACGGAACTCCTGTAAAAGAGGCGGCAGAAAGGGCAGACGCGATATTTGCCGCGGCAAAACGGAGGATGCCGCATACACTGGGACACGCCGTCGGACTGGAGATTCACGAACAGCCACGGATAAGCTCAAGGAGCGCTGCGGACATAAAATTCAAGGCAGGAATGATTGTCACGCTGGAGCCGGGACTTTATGACGAGGCAACAGGCGGCTGCAGACTTGAGAACGATGTGCTCATCACGGAAGAAGGCAATGAGGTCATCTCCCATTCAAGAGTAATAAGAATTTAGAACTAATAATATTAGTTTGTAATTCCGTCCGCCTTATGCTAAAATAGAACTCCCGTTGTTCTACAGAACACCTCATTGACTTTTTATGGGAGTTGATATGAAAAAAGCTACAGGCATAATCGGAAAATTCATTCCGGCAGGATTCATCGGAGGCTGCATAGGCGCGCTTTCGCTGAGATGGCTCGCCCTTGCCCTTCTCTACAGACAGATGGAGGATTTCTTTTCCGGAATTCTTACCACACTTCTTGCCGTCATAGTGCTTGCGGGACTGACATCGGCATATATCGCAAAAGTTCTCGGTCCGATCGAGGCAATCGCCGGAAAAATCCGGAACGGGAGGCAGCCCGCGGGAAAGGACGAAATCAAAAAAGTTTCGTCCGCATACAAAAAAGTCATGACCGCAATCATCATTCAGAACCTGATAGGATTCATAATAGGACAGTTCGTTGTCTCCGTGATTGACTTCCGGACCGGCGCAGTTCCATACGAATTCTCGCGGTTTCTGATAATAATGGTTCAGGCGACCTGTGTCGGAATAATGATGACAATGTATGAAATCTATTATTTTGACATGATTTTTGCCCCATACCGGGAACTTCTCGGCATCCACACGATGCAGGAGATGACGGAAAAAAGGAAAGCACGTCCGATCTCGACGAAAATTCTTCTTGTAACAGCTGTCGTGCTTATATTCATGGGAGTAAACGCATTCTCCGTAGGATACGGACTGATTCACGGGGACAACCTTCCCGATCAGAATCAGATGATGCGCACATATCTTTCTTACGGGACGGCCTGCATTGTCCTGTTTTTCGCGGAATGTATCGGCCTTATGTTTATAGTCACAAAGGAGATGAGGCAGCGCATAGCGAACACTACGGAACTCGTGTCTGAACTGAAGGATTCAGGCGATCTCTCGAAAAGAATAAACCTGAGCATAACAGATGACATCGGAAACCTCATAAGCACCCAGAACATGCTGATGGACAAACTCACATCCATGATAATAAGCCTAAAAAACGAGACAGGAACAGTATCCGTATCGGCGGAAGTCCTTACAGGCTCATCGTCAAAATCACTAGAGGCGGTGGAATCCATGAAAACCGCAATCAGCGAAATAGACGCCGAGGACAAGACGACAAATGAGATTATCGGACGGACATATTCGGACATACAGATTCTCAAGGAGAATGCGGAGAAAGTCGAGCAGCAGGTGGTGAACCAGAGCGGCTCAATACAGAAGGCGTCACAATCAATCGGGATGATGGCGCAGAACATAACATCCATCGCCGACACAGCAAAAACCGCGGACGAAATTTCCGAAAAACTGAAGGAGTCGAGCAGACAGGGAACAAGCGCCATAACATCCGCACAGGAAGCGATTGCACTTATCCAGAAGTCAAGCGAGGAGGTCCAGAACACAATCGGACTGATTCAGGAAATAGCAAGCAAGACAAACCTGCTTTCGATGAACGCCTCAATCGAAGCGGCCCATGCGGGCGAGGCCGGAAAAGGATTCGCGGTCGTCGCAAGCGAGGTCCGTTCCCTTGCAACCACAAGCGCAAAGAACGCCCAGACGATACAGTCATACATGAAGGACATGGCGGACAAGATAAACAACGGTGTCGAGGCGATGAAGGCCGCCGGAAACGCATTCTCCATGATAGACAGAGGAATCGATGAGACTGCCGGAATCGTAAGAAAGATAACGCAGTCCGCGGAAGAGCAGCGGGAGGGAACAAAAACCACTCTGGATGCAACACAGGATGTTGTGCATTCAATAGGTCTGATAAAGGAGCTGGCAAGCTCACAGCGCGAGCACACCGACAATGTCTACGAAAACACCAAAAACATCGTCACATCATCAGAAGCGATTTCTGCGGCACTGCACAGGACATCCAAGGCGGCGGAAAACCTGAATTCGATTCTTGCGGATGTGGACAGATGCGCCGCCGAAAACACAAAAGCCGTAATGTCCATGAAAAAACACATAGACGAATTCAAGACCGTCTGATTCCGTAAAAAAGATTACAGGTAAAGAACAGTAAGAAAGAGCGGCGTTTTCACCGGAAACCGCCGCTCTTTCCGCAAATGCCGCAGCACGGCTCTTATTCAGATGCCGATTTTTTCCGTCGGCTCATCATATACAGAACCACATAACCTGCCACCGATCCGGCGATCATTACAAAACAGAGAATCTGTCCGGTCGAAAAATTCAGAAGTGATGTGTTCATATAAATCGGCGCCCCGGTATCCTTTGCAATCCTGTAGCCAAGATCCGCATCCGGCTCACGGAAATATTCTATTATAAAACGGAAAATTCCATAGCCGCCGGTGTAAATCATCGAAAGCATACCGTCAAATTTCCGGTGTCTGCGCATGAACCAAAGAATAAGCCAAAGAACAAGCCCCTCGAACAATGCCTCATAAAGCTGGCTAGGATGACGCGGAAGATTGACAAGTCTGCTTCCGTCAATTTCCATTCCTATTTTAGCGGCAAATTCCTGTACCCAGGGAAGCGAGGCGGAAAATCTTTCGGCTCCGGGAAAAACGATTCCCCAGGGGACATCGGTTATTCTTCCGTAAAGCTCTCCGTTCATAAAATTTCCGATACGTCCGAATGTGTATCCGAGAGGAATCGCAACAACCATCGCATCAATCCATCTGAACAGCGGCTTTTTGTGCCTCGCGCACCAGAATATCATTCCCGCAAAACCGCCGATAAATCCGCCGTGATATGACATTCCCGCAAGACCGGTGAATTTTCCCGACGCATCGAACGGCCAGAAAATCAGCCACGGCTTCTTGAAATAAAGTCCGCTCGTGTCATATACAAGCGCCGAGAAAATCCGTGCTCCCAAAAGAAGGAACACAATTCCTGTCGCTATAAAACTGAAAATGTCATCATCCGACACCTTTCCGTCAGCAGAGTCCAGCATACCTTCATGTGCGACTTTTCTGAGCACGAAATATGCGGTTCCAAATGCGAACACATACATAAGTCCGTACCAGCGGAGAAGTCCCAGAAACGGAACGGACGGAAAAATCTGAGGATGAATCCAGGACGGATAATTTATATATAAAGGCAAAATTTTTCTCCCGTAAAAAGTCGATAAAGTCTGCAACGCAAACTTGTGAAAATCATATACCGGACATACTGAGCAAACAAACGGCGCACAAATCAGCGGACATCAAATCCCTGCGACGCCGCCTTTACAAGCTTTGTCTTGAGCAGCTGGTTCTCCTTGCGGAGCTGTGTTATCTCGTACTGCTGGGTCTTTACCATTTCGGCAAGTTCCCCGGAAGAAAGCACGCCTCCCGAAACCATATCGTCTATTCCGGAAAGTCTCAGCGTATAATCCTCCGCAGCCTCGTCCGCGGCATCGTCAAATCCGTCTCCGGAAAAACTGTCCGGATTAAAGTCCGCATCGAATTTCCTTGTACCCGAAGCAATCACCTTGTCGGAGATTCTGTAGACGGCCTGACCAAGAACGGAACGGGGCTTATAGACGACAATCGGAAGCTGAGACGAGAGGGCTTTCTCCTGAAGCATGTCGCGGAACATGACACCAAGATATTCAATCTCAAGTCCAAGATACTGGTTGCATGATTTTTTTATTCTCTGAACCTTGTCCGTGTCTTTCGGATCCTCAATCATGTTCACCACAAGCCTTGGCCGGAACTGCTGCATCCTGTTTATGAACAGGCGCGTCGTCATAGGATCCGCACGGGAAAGCGACTGAACAAGCTGGGGAATATACAGTTTCTGCATTGACGCCGAATCCTTCTTGAGCGTGTCGAGAAGTTCCCTGCCGGGAGTTCCGCGTTTGAAAGTCGTATACAGAAGCCTGAAAACCGCATTCTTAAGAAACAGATATGCGTTGAGCGTTGCGGTCACGGCCGGAGCGGTAACTATTATTCCCTGCGGAGACAGAAGGAACATATCAAGAATAAACTGATGGGTTCCGGCTCCCAGATCCAGAATCAGAAAATCCGTGTCTATGTTGTTCAGGTTCCGTATGAGCTTAACTTTCTGGGCATGTTTCAGCGAGGTCAGATCCGGAATCTGGCTGTCACCGGCGATAAAACTCACATTCTGATAGTCAGTCGGTTGGATTATATCCTTAAAGTCACTTTTTTCCGTGAACCATGAACCGAGGCTTGCGCCGCCCTGCCGCTGTCCTATAACCAGATGAAGATTGGATGCGCCCAAATCAAGGTCAGCCACGACAACTCTTTTTCCCTGCTGTCCCAATGCAATCGCAAGATTTGCGGAAAGAAGACTTTTGCCTACGCCGCCCTTTCCGCTTGCTACTGGAATTATCTGTGCCATGAGGCAATTATATCATGATTACAGGCTCAAAACTAGTCAATTCTATTTGCAAAGAACAATATATTATGTATAATGAAGAAAAGTTTCGCAGATGGAGGGATGAAGCTTATGCTTGTTGTTATTATTCTGATTCTAATCATAATCTCACTTGTAATACTGGCTCAGAACAAAGATGAAACTGAATCCCATATAAGAAAAATTGAATCCGAACAGCTCATGCAGTTTCCGGATGAAGAAACCGGAGCTGACGGAAACCGCACAGACAGTTCAGACGGCAGGACAGAATGAACCGGTGACAGGCCGGATTACGCGTCAATTTCTGCGGCAAGATGATGTACGATGAATTCCTTGCGTTCCGGCGTATTTTTGCCCATATAGAATTTCAGCACCTCCGGCACATTCTTCAGAGACTGGATGTTCACCGGAGTAAGATGAATTCCCACATCCTCACTCTCACCTTCCCGGCGCTCACGGATGAACTGTCCGAATTCCTTAGGACTGATTTCTCCAAGCCCCTTGAACCTTGTCACCTCCGCCGAAGTTCCGAGCTGCTTTATCTCCCTGTCGCGCGAATCCTCGCTGTAACAGTAAACTGTCTTTGTCTTGTTCCTGACACGGAAAAGCGGAGTCTCAAGAATATACACGTGTCCGGAAAGTACAAGCTCCTCAAAGAACAGGAGAAAATACGTCATCACAAGGTTTCTGATATGAAATCCGTCATTATCGGCATCAGTCGCAATTACAATCTTATCGTAGCGAAGTCCGTCTATATCCTTCTGAATTCCAAGACTGAAAGTAAGATTCTTCAGCGCCTCATTCTCGAAAAGTGCGGATTTTCTTCGGCCGTACATATTCTCCGGTTTTCCGCGCAGGGAAAATATCGCCTGGTACGACGCATCCCTTGAGCTTACCATGGAGCCGGTAGCTGAATCTCCTTCAGTTATGAAAATCATCGATGACGCGCCCTTTTCTCCGTCCTGCAGATGATATTTGCAGTCCTTGAGCTTAGGAATTTTCAGCGTCACGGATTTTGCGGCCTCGCGGACCTGCCTGTCGGTCACATTGTTTATCTCCGCGCGGGCCTTCTGGTTCTTCAGAATTTTCTCTTCCATTACGGCCGCCACATCGGGATTATGGCGGAGCCAGTCGTCCGTCGCGGCCTGAACCGATTTTATGACAGGAGCACGGATCTCAACATTTCCAAGCTTGTTTTTTGTCTGGCTTGTGAACATAGGATTGTCAAGACCGATTTTCAGCGCGACAAAAAGTCCGGCGGTCACATCCTTCTGGTCATATTCCTTCTTGAAAAAATCGTTCACCCCCTTGGAAAAACCGTCAAGAAAAGCCGTCACATGGGTTCCGCCGTCCTCGGTGCTCTGCCCGTTCACAAATGAATAGACAAATTTATCAAGGCTCGCAGTGTGGGTAAGAACAAATTCTATGTCACCGTCCTTGTGATGGAACGGCGGATAAAGCTCCCTGTCCGCGCCGCCAATCTCATCGGTCAGCAGATCCTCAAGTCCGTTCCGGCTGACATAATCCTTTCCGTTGCAGCACAGGACAAGTCCGGGATTGAGATAGGCGTAATTCCACAGACGCTTTTCGACCATCTCCATATTGAACGAATACTTTCCGAAAAGCTCCGTGTCGGGGACAAATTCAAGATAAGTTCCGTCCTTAGAGCCGGGCTTGGCGTTTCCTGAGGATGATGAGATTTTTTTTCCGCGCTCGAATTCCACGACCGCAATCTTTCCGTTCCTGATTGAAGCCGCACGGAAATATGAGGAAAGCGCGTTTGTCGCCTTTATTCCGACGCCGTTCATGCCGATTGCCTGTTTGAACACGGAATTGTTGTATTTTGCGCCGGTGTTCACATTGCTCACGCAGTCCTCAAGTTTTCCAAGAGGAATTCCCCGGCCGTAATCACGTATTTTTACACGTCCGTCTTTTATCTCGATCTCTATTCTTGAACCGGCGCCCTGCGAGAATTCATCCACCGCATTGTCGATTCCTTCCTTTAAAAGTATGTAAATTCCATCGTTCTCATCTGAACCGTCGCCAAGTGAGCCTATGTACATTCCCGGACGCAGTCTTATGTGCTCAAGTCCGTCAAGATGCTGAATGCTGTTCTCGTCATATACAGCCGGACCGTCGGGAATTTTCTTTGACTTTGAAGTTCCACCCATTCCGCCATTATAGGACGGATTCCTTATTTTTTCAATGAAGGGACGCTGCTGTTCCTGATGCCGAATTTCTCATGGAAAAGACGCAGCCGCAGTAATCCTGCCGGTAAAGTCCGTATTCCGCACTCAGCTGAAGGCTCCTCAGAAAACCGTTGTTCTTCTTGAAATCGGACGGAAGCCATTTCGGGCCGGACGGATTTTTTGCGGCAATCATTTTTCCTGCGGAATTTATCTTGTCCGCATCCTTATAGGGACTTACAGAAAGAGTCGTGCAGAAATAATCGAATTTTCCGCTGACCGCCCGGCTGTATGTGCGCTCAAGACGGAATTCATAGCATCTCCGGCAGCGTTCTCCGCGCTCAGGCTCATCCGCAAGCTCCGGTTCAGCTGAAATTCCTGCGGCATCATAAAATTCCTGCGGAACATATTCCTCCTCCATAAATGCGACGGAATTCTCCGTCACGGCGGGAAATTTCAAGTAGAATTCCTTAAGCTCGGAAAGACGGCGGCGGTATTCGTTCTGCGGATAAATGTTCGGATTGTAGAATAAAACCGTAACTTCAAAGAAATTTACGAGCGTCTCCAGCACCGACGACGAGCACGGACCGCAGCATGCATGAAGAAGAAGCCGCGGTTTCCGTCCGGAAGCGGATATTTCCGGCAGAAGCTCATTGAATTCCTTCTGCCAAACTGATTTTGCCATGGATCAAGAATATCCGAGGGCGATTTTTTTTTCAACAGGAGAAATTCTCCAGACCCCGGAACACAAGCCAGAAGCAATTACAGAGAAAGAAAACAGGTAAACACCGCGGAGTAAACACATTCCGATTCGTAAGTCGGAGTTCGTTCATTTACGTTTGAATTTTGTCGAATTTTATGATATAATCCGCCGTATATGGAAACAAAATTCAATGTTGACCAGAAGGTCGTCTATCCGAGCCAAGGTGTGGGCAAAATCACCGAAATCTTCGATAAAACTTTCAAGGACAAGACAATCCCCTATTACAAAATCTACATAGAAGCGTCCGACATGGTCGTGATGGTTCCTGTGGACAAGGCGGAGGATCTTGGAATCCGCCAGATTGTGTCTGCTGACGAAGCATACGAAGCTCTGAACCTTCTTTCCGATGAATTTGAACCTATAACATCAGACTGGAAACTGCGCTATCAGATGAATCTTGACCTTCTGAAAAAAGGAACGGTCAAGGACATCGCAACAATAGTCCGCTGTCTATACAACCGCAGCAAGGTGAAGGAGCTTCCGATTCTTGAGAGAAAACTCTACGATTCGGCGAAAAAGCTTCTTGAGGACGAAATTTCCTATGCGATAGAAAAACCGGCAAAAGAAGTGGAGACGATGATTCACACAAAACTTGAACCGCCGGGAGCCGCGCCGAGAATAAAGCATATCGTCACGATAGAAAACGACGCCGATGACGATCTGATGGATGATATGGACGACCAGTCAGATGACTCAAGGGATTCGGATGACGGAGACGACATGAACGACAACGACAGGGATGACGAGAATTCCGGCGGCTCAGATTCGGACCGAGACTCGGAAGAAGAATTCGATGACGACGAATTCTGACATTGCGGTAATCGTTACTGCCGCCGGCTCATCATCAAGAATGGGCGGCGGAATAAAAAAAGAATATCTTCCGCTGGACAGAGGAACAGTTCTGTCCGGCGCCGTAAAAATTTTCCTTAAATCACTTTATCCGAAATATAGAATTTGCGCGCTTGTGGTAACTGTCCCACCGGCAGGACAGGACGGAGCGCGCCGTGCGCTTGAATGTGACGGAGAATTCATGTTTCTTTCCGAAAAGACAGGAATAAGAACAGAATTTGTGGAGGGCGGCGGAACAAGACAGGAATCCGTAAAAAACGCTCTCGAATTCATCGCAGAAAAAAAAATGACTCCGGAACTTGTGGCCGTCCATGACGGAGCGAGACCTTTTGTAAGCGAGCAGACGGTTCTGCTCACCGTCGATACGGCGGCAGGGATCGGAGCGGCTGTTCCCGGAGTTACGCCGGTAGACACACAGAAACAGACCGATGAAAACGGATTCATATCGGCGCACCTTGAGCGCAGCCGCCTCTCGGCAGTACAGACACCGCAGGTGTTCAAATTCCGCCGTTTTCTTGATGCGCACAGAAAATGCGCCGGAGACGGCTGCTCATACACCGACGACACGGAAATATGGGGAAAATACTGCGGTTCCGTAAAAGTTGTAAAAGGCGATGAGGCGAACATCAAACTGACATTCGCCGGTGACTACAGAAAAAAATCAGGGGCGGAAATGGAAGAAATACGGACAGGAATCGGATACGACATACATAGGCTTGTACCTGGAAGAAAACTCGTTCTCGGCGGAATCGATCTCGGTTACGAAAAAGGTGAGGACGGACATTCGGACGGCGACGCGCTCTTCCATGCGGTTACCGACGCGGTGCTCGGAGCGGCAGGACTTGGCGACATAGGAAGCTTTTTTCCGCCGGAAGACATAAGATGGAAGGATGCCGACTCCGCCGGACTGCTGCGCTCAGTAATGGAAAAAATCCGTGATGCCGGATGGCGGCTCGGAAACATCGACTGCGTGATAAAGCTTGAAAAGCCGAAATTCTTGCCCTATAGGGACAAAGTGATAAAATCAGTTGCTGATGCGCTCGGAGCAGAAGAACACCGCATTTTTGTCAAGGCAAAGACAGGAGAAAAAATGGGACCGGTCGGAACGGGAGATGCCGTAGAAGCCACCGCCGTCTGCCTTCTTGTCAGATAAACGAAAGAAATCCCCGGACCACAGACACCGTATAAAACAATGTCCGGCCGGGGACAATATCTATGAAATAAAAGAAAAGGAATTGCGCACAGATCAGTCAGGAAGCTGGAGCAGAAGATCTATCTCCGTTTCCGTCCGCTTGAATCTTGAGGCAAGCTCCTTCACGCTCCACCCGTCACGCTTGAGGGCACGGATTGTCTCCCTCTCGGACGGTGCGATTCCCGTATCCTTTGGCCGCTGATTTTTGGACACCTCCTCCTTTGTCAGCTGATGAAGCCCGTCATACCTTACCTTGACCTCACGCGAAAGCTCCTGCAGATTCAGTTCCGTCTGCTTGATTCCGTTCTGAACGTTCGTTATATCATTTATCCGCTTTTCGGTCTGATCAATCATCGTGTCAAGAGAATTTATCTTGCCAACGGCATCGGAAATTTTCGGTGCGCTCTGGAGAATTCTGTCAACATTATTCTGGACATCCTTTATCTCAAGCGGCAGCGACTGCGTCTTGCGTGAACAGTCAGACAGACGCTGCTCTATGTCCTTCAGCTGATTGTATGACACGTCAACATCTTTCAGCACACGCTCTATAACCTCATTTTTCTTTTCAAGGCGCTCATACTGCTGCGAAACCTGATCAAGCTTGTCCTTGTAGTTGCGCACGGAAACTTCCATCGTCTGAAGATCATCGGAAGTGGCACGGAAAGTACCTATACGCTCATCGATCGAACCGGACAGAGCCATCAGTTTGTCGAACTGCTGCTCCAGCATGACGACACGGTTTTTCTGGCTTTCCACGGACGCAAGCTGGCGGCCTATATCCTCGTTCATCCTGCATATAGCGTCATACTGTCCTGAAAGCTGTCCGGCAGTATCGCTGAATTTCTCAATCCGCTCGATGGAATTCCGCAGGGAAGTTATGTTGTCCTCAAGGTGGCGCTTCATCTGGTCGGCCTTCTCGTAAAGCTGGATGTTCGATTTGATTTCGTTCAGCTCTTTTGAAAGCTCGCTCATACGGCTCTGCATATCATTCGCATCATTCTGCATTTTGAGCACGAATTTCGACTGCGTGGCGCGGTTCTGCTCGGATGCGTTCTGAATTTCCTGGCGCAACAACGAAAGATTCTGCTCGCTCAGGGCATTCTGGCTCTTTATGCGCTCATCCGACTCGGAAACCATATCAGCATACATCTTGCGGAGACGCTCCTCTATCTCCGCGGAACGCTCCTGATATGAACCGATTGATGAATCCGCATTGTTCTGAAGCTCCTCAAGCCGCGACATCAGATCGTTCTGCTGCTTCCTGATATTCTCTGAATAACCGGCCGCCTCAGCCATGATTTTCTGGGCAGACTCCTCGATTTTAGCTCGGGAAGATGCCTTGAAGCTGTCAAGCTCCTCAGAAAACAGCGAGGTGGACTCATCCAGCTGGTGCTTTATCTGCTGCTTCCACGAATTGAATTCCGCAAGCGCCGCGTCGATGGAAGAGACTCCGGTTTCCTGTCTTGATTTCAGGGAATCCTCAAACGTACGTATGTCCGTCTCAAGCTGGCTCTTGATTTTTGCAAGCTGGGAATTCATCAGCCCCAGGTTTTTCTCCGTCTCGGATTTAAGATGCTCCTCCGATGAGCGCGATATTTCGTCTATGCGGTTTCCGGCTTCAGTCCTGAAAGAATTAATCGTGTTTTTCAGCTCATCTATGTCCGCCTGAAGCCGCTTTCCGGTCTCGTCGGCGGCATCACCTATTCTGGAATACTGTTCGGCGGTTTTTGCCTGAAGAGCAGCTATGCCGTTTTTCAGCTCGTCAAGATAACCGTTCTCGGCGGCACGCCTTGAGTCCGCGTATGAATTCGCAAATTCCTTGAGTTTAGAATCAAACTGCTGCTTCCATTCGACAAGCTCGGTATCTATCTGATTTCCCTTTACGGCAAGATTCTTCGTGAATGTGTCCTCAAAATCATTCAGCTGGTTGCTTATATTGTCCGAAGCCGAAGCCTTCAGCTCATCGACCGATCTGCGGATTTCATCAAGCTCGGCTTCTATGGAGGAGGCATTCTCCTTCACGGATTTTGAGAAATCACTCTGGCGGCGCTGCTGATCCGCAGAGAAAGTGCTGAAACTTGACAGAACACGATCCTGAACTTCCTGCATGGCCGCCCGCAGACTTTTTTCCAGCGTGTCAACATCCGCACCGGAAGTCTCAAGCTGGGACAGTTTGTATTCAATGTCCTTTTTATATGAACCGATCTGCTCGTCTATTCCCTCAAGCACGCTCAGATGGCGGCCTTCGCTTTCGGCGACCGCATTTTTGATTGAATCACTTATGAGCCTGCTCAGATTGTCAAGCTTGATCTGCGCTGAATTCTGGAATTCCTGAATGTTCTGTGACACTTCCCTTATCTTTGACTCAAGCTTGGGTTGTATTTCCGCGGCCTTTATCGAAGCCGACTCACATTCATCCTGCAGCGCGCGCACGGATTCCTGCGCGTCGTGAATAGATTTTTCAGCCTCCGAGGTGATGGTCTTAAGGGTTTCGGAAAGTGACTTGTGCATTGCCGAAACCTGCTGGCTTATTATTCCCCGGTATTTGTCTATGCTTTCGGAAGCCTTGGCGTTGAACTGCTCAAATGCGTTCTTTTCCTTTTCATCCGCCTTTGCAAGCGCATCGTCAAACAGGCTCATATATTTGTCGGAAAGCTGTCTGAGAGACTCGTCAAAATCACCGCGGACTTTCTGAATCTCATCTGAATTTCCGTCAACGTCGGCACGCAAAGCCGTAGCCGTCTCGCTGTTTTTCCTGAGACTCTCCTCCACGGACGACTGCATCTCGGCAATCCGTTTTGCCACCGCAGAACCATACTTTTCTATGCTCTCTCCGACCTTCGCGTTCATCTGTTCAAAAGCCGCCTTCTCCCTCTGGTCGGCCGCGGCTACGGCATCGTTGTAAAGCTCAAGATATTTCTCCCGGAGTCCGCGGATCTTCTCGTCAAGCTCCGTCTTTACATCCTCGATTGCGCCGCTGTTTCCCTCAACTCCGGTCCGCAACGCCGCAGCCGTCTCTCCGCTTTTCCTCAGGCTCTCCTCCACATCCGCACGCAGCTCTCCGATCCGGGCCGAAATCTCCGCCCCGTACTTCTCTATGTTCTCGCCGGCCTCCGCGTTCATGCGCTCGAACGCCGCCTTCTCCCTCTGGTCGGCCGCGGCTACGGCATCGTTGTAAAGCTCAAGATATTTCTCCCGGAGTCCGCGGAGCTCCTCGTCAAGCTCCGCCTTTATTCCCCGGATTGCACCGGAATTTCCGTCAACATCTTTTTTAAGGAATTCCGTTGTCTCCCGGCTCTGCCTGAGACTTTCATCCAGCGAAGACTTAAGCTCCGAAACAGCGCCGGTGTAGGCATTCTGAAGCTCAGTTATTTTTTTCTCAGACTCCGAACTGAACGCATCAATCCTGTCAGAACATCCGGTCAGAATTTTTTCCAGTCTGGAATCACATTCCGAACGAAGAGTATCAATCTTTTCTATATAATTCCGTCTGATTTCTTCCAGTTTTCCGTCACAGTCACCGTGAACCGCCTCGAATCTTCCCGCATAATCGCTGTTCAGCGCATCAATTTTTTCCGAGCAGTCAGCCTTCAATCCGGCAAAGCGGTCCATATAATCGGCACGCAGGACATTCATCTTGTCATCACAGTCCTTTCTGATTTCATCAAGCTGGCCGTCACAGTTTTTCTGCACGGACTGAATGACATCATCACACTTCTGCTGCAAGGAACCGGCCTTCACATCACATTCAGCACGGATGTCCTCAAGTTTCCGCGCATATCCGTCCTGAACGGACTTCATCTCATCGGCTACAATTCTCTCAAAATCCTGACGCCGGCTGTCAAGTTCCGAACGGACAGCCTTCACCGCCTCCTGTGTTCCGTCAACTGAAATTTTCGTCTCGTCGGCAATAGCCTTCAACTCCGAGGAAACCGCATCCTTGAGTTCGGAGATTTTCTGCTTCAGCGCTTTTCCATAACTGTCGATGTTCTCGCCGGCATTCTGATTCATCCGCTCGAACGCAGCCTTCTCCTTTTCGTCAGCTGAGGCGACAGCCTGATCAAACAGAGAAGCGTAACGGTCTGTCAGTTTCCGCAGCTCCTCATCAAGCCCCGCTTTTATTTCCTGAATCGCACCGGAATTTCCGTCCACATCCTTTTTAAGGAATTCGGCCGTCTCGCTGTTCCTGCGTATGCTGTCTTCTATTGAATTCCTTATATCGACAAGCTTTGAATCACATTCATCCTCAAAATCACGGAATTTTTCGTTCATCACCTGCTCAAAATCGCGGCGCTCGTCATCATATTCCTGTCTGACTTCAGAAAGTGTCTGCTGGGCCTCGACAAGTTTCTGCTTTACGGCTTCCGTATATTTTCCGATATTCTCGGTGACCTTTGCGGAAAGCCTGTCGAACACCGCGCGCTCCTTCTGATCGGCGGCCGCAACCGCACTGCAGAAAAGATTGTTGTAACGTTCCTGAAGCTGAGCAAGCTCATTCTCCAGTTCCGTCCTTACGTCACTAATCGCGGCGGCATTTCCGTCCACATCCCGGCGCAGCGTTTCGGCATCATCTGAATTCCGTCTAAGGCTTTCTTCGACCGAGGATTTCAGAGCCGCCATTTTCTCACCGCAATCTCCCCTGAAATTCTCAAATTCGGACGACATCTCACGTTCAAATTCGCGCCGGTCATCGTCATATCTCTGTTTGGCCGCGGCAAATTCCTGCTGCACCTCCGCAACTTTCCGTCTTACGGAATCTGCATATTTGCCGATACTTTCGGACGCGCGGGCGGAAAGCTGCTCGAATGCGGCCTTCTCCTTCTCGTCCGCAGAATTCACCGCCTCGGAGAACAGGTTCATGTATTTTTCCTGAAGGCGTTTCAGCTCATCGTCAAGCTCGATTCTTACAGTCTGAATCGCACCGGAATTTCCGTCCACATCCTTTCTGAGAAATTCAGAAGTCTCGGTGCTGCGCCTCAGACTCTCGTCAAGCGAAGACTGAAGCTCCGCAAGCCGTCCGCTGTATGTGTCCTCAAATTCCCTGAAACGGCCGTCAATCGAATTCTCAAAATCAGTCTCCGCATCCTCATATTTCAACCTGAGAGCGGAAACCGTGTCCTCCAGAACCGATGTGCGCTCCTCGTATTTTGTCTCGATTGTGCGCAGACGCGGATCATAGGAATTCTCGAACTCATCAATCCTGTTCCTGTAGTTTTCGGTCATTCCGTCAATCTGATTCGTGTACATCACGTTCATGCCGTTGAGCTTTTCGGTGCAGTCATTCTCAAGAGACGAAATCGCATCCTGAATTTTCAGCTCGAATTCATTCATCCTTGACTCGCTCGAATTCTCAAATCCGCTCATCGCCTGCTCATATTTTCTGGTGATGTCACCGTATTCGGAATCGAACTGGGTTCTAAGGTTCTCGATGCGCGCGCTGTTGTCGGAGGTTATTCCCTCGAACGCCTTGGTGTACATCGCGACAAGCTTCTGATAATCCGCATTGAATTTTTCGGTCAGCGAATCAAAATTATTCGTATTGCGCAGACCGACGGAATCCATCTGCTCGTTGTATTTTGCGCTGATTTTTCCGAAATCCTCATCAAACTGGGCGGAAATTCTGGCGATTACACCGTTGTTCTTGTTCGCAATGGAATCAAGCAGCTTTGAATATTTTTCGTGGAGCGAAGTCACCTTGTCGGAATATGAGTCCGAAAGCGAATTCAGATTCCTGCTGAATTTGTCGCTCATCGCCGAAAGACTTTCCTTTGTCTCCGCATAGACGGAGGAGACCGCATCCCGGCATTTTTTTGCGGTCTCGGCGTTATGCGCGGCAAAATTCTTCTCAAGCTCATCGGAACCGCTCTTTATCTGCGCTGAAATTTTGGAGAATGAGCTTTCCATTCCCGCACGCGCCTCGTCAACTCTGCGCGCAAGCTCGCCGTCAAGGTAGTCGGTCTGCTCCTTCACCTTTTTCATGTACTGTTCCGCACGGATCTGAGACTGCTGGCTCAGATGCTCAAACGCCGTGTCCTCAAGCGATTTTGCCTTTTTGGAAGCCTCTTCGTATGCAGTCTGAATATTCCGCCTGATTGAATCAAGCGCCTTCTCCGCGTCGGAGCGCATTGCGGCAATATCGGAGTCAAGTTTTTTCGCACAGTTTTTGTATTCGTCAAGAAGCGCAGCTCCTATCGTCTTGAGCTGTTCCTCATTATGCTTTGTGAAATTCGCGGAAACCTGAGGAATGCTTTTCTGGAGCGCATCCATCTTCTGCTGTTCCTGCCGGAGCCTTGCAAAAAGCGTGTCCACAATTCCGCTTTCCTTATGGACGCGGCGCAGATTCTCCTCGACATTAGCGGTCATCTCATTCAAATCGGCAAGAACCTTGGAATAACTGTTCAGCTGCGAGTCGATGCTCTTTGCGGCCTTCATGCTGCCTTCCAGTTTCTTCGCCTCGTCAGCAAACGTCTCCTGATAGCGGGACAGAACCTTGACCGCGGCGTTCGCCTGAGTCTGGCGGGAATCTATGTCCGTCGCCATCATCTCGAAACTTTTTACGATTTTCTTGTAATATTCATCAAGATCAGACTGGCGTTTGTCCATGTAACGTTTCGCCTTGTCTATCGTGTTGTTTCCCTTAGTCAGTTCACGAAAAACGATTGAAATTCCAAGTGAAATTATTGCGGATATGAGTACTGCGATCAATTTTTATGTCTCCACCCAAAATTATGAATGCCGGTCTCCGGACAAGAGAACTGCCGGAGGCCTCCGAATTTTTCTTATGACTGCCTCAGTTCTCACCCAGAACAAATTTCTGCAGTTCCAGATATGAGCAGAATGAAATATCCGCCATTTCCGAAGGCCGGCAGAATATTTTTCTTAAAGGAGAGATGAACCAGGCGGACTTCATTCCGGCGCTCTTTGAACCGACCACATCATATTTATAACTGTTGCCGACATAAAGAATCTGCTCCGGAGGAAGCCCCAGTCTGTCCGCAAGATGTGCGAACGGAACAGGAGAAGGCTTGAGCGCCCCGATGAATTCAGTTCCCAGCACCACATCACAGTAGGGCTTTATTCCCCAGACATCGCCCTTCTGCTCCGGAGGAAAATCTGAAAGGAGGGCGATTTTCAGTCCGGCCTCCTTGAATTTCCGCACGGTCTCGACTACATCACGGCACGGTTTTATTCTTGAGAAATATTTTTCAAGTCCCTTGTAGACAACCGCATCAAGACGGCTGCGGGCCTCTTCCTTTGTACATCTGAGACGTGCGGCCATATCCGCAGCCTGGACATCGTTGAAATTATCAAAGGCCTCGTTCCGGTGAAGACGTCTGCGGGTCAGTCCGTATTTCAAAAAAAACTGATTGTGCCGGAGAAAGTGAAAGGCCATCCTCACGTTCAGTCTCCAGGCTTTGTAAAGGGTTCCGTCAATATCAAAAGCAACAGCTTTTATCTCGCCAATATTTTCTACAGTCACGATTTTACCTTGCAAGGGGATGTCGGCATTTCCAGATCCGGCTGACTGCCATAAGCATGGGAAAAAATGCCGCCAATTATTCCGTTCTATTATACAATAAAAACGGCAATGCGTCAGTATAAATCGTGAATATGAATAGGGATTTTTGCTTAATTGCAGAACAGCCCCTAGTATGATATGATGTCCTTTGCGATGAAAAAGGTTCTGATTATAGACAGTCATCCGCTGTTCAGGGAATATCTGCGCCAGAAACTGACTGCGGATCAGATTGATGTTGTGCTCACCCAGGGCAACAGGGACTACTACACAAAGATGATTTCCGCCATGCCGAATCTGATTGTGCTGGATATGGCCGATGACAACATAACGGAAATGGAATTTCTTGAGAAAAAAGCCGCAGACCCGAATTCCGTGGACATTCCGGTCATAGTGACAGGACCTTCAGCAGAACGTTCGGCAATAGGAGGAATGGCCCGTTACGGCGTGATAAAATATTTTGCCAAGCCGATACAGTTCGACATTTTTTTTGAGGCAATAGGAAACGTCCTTCATCACACGCTTTCACTTGACACAACTCAGTGCGTCCTTGACATACATAAAAACGGCGACATGATTTTTATAGAACTGGCAAAAGGACTGAACCGTGAGAAAATCGCACTGATGAAATACAAGCTCAGCGAGATGATTGAAGGCGCTGAAATCGAATCACCCAAAATAATAATCATGCTGTCAAATCTTGAGCTTTCATTCATCGACGGCTACAACCTTGAATTCCTTATTGACAACATAATGAGCTGTCCCCACGTAAAACCAAAAAACGTGAAAATTCTCTCGTTCAGCTCATTTGTGCGGGAATTCATCGACGGACACCAGAAATACAAGGACACGGAAGTCTGTTCCAATCTGCCTCGGATACTGAACAAACTCGTCGAGACGACGGCGACGGCAAGCGTATCGGACATAATAACGGACAGAATCCTCACATCGTCATATATGGAAAATTCAGGCTCTGTGGAGACAAGATTCCATTCCGATGCCGGCGGCGATGAGAAATCCGACATGAAGGATGACGGAACTGTTCTTAATGTGGCCATAATAGATGCGGATCCGCCCTCGCTTGAAGAAAGCGCATCGGTGTTCACGGCGGCCGGAGCAAAATGCACAGGATACACATCGGGACAGACGTTCATGTCCGAATATAGCGAGGGAAAATTCAGCCTTGTTCTTCTGGATGTGATGATTTCCGACGGAACAGGCTTTGACATACTGGATTTTCTCCGCTCGGAGCCAGGTTCTCCGCCGGTCGTGGTATATTCGCAGAGCCTGCAGAAGGACACAATAATAAGAGCGTTAAGCTCCGGAGCAAAAAGCTACATCGCAAAACCGCAGAAACCGGCGGTTCTTCTGCGCAAGGCGATAAACGCCCTCGGATGACGGGCCGGGACAGGATTCAATGCAGAAAATAAATTTCCACACACACACCACATTCTGCGACGGCAAGGACACACCAGAACGGATGGCGCAAGCCGCATTCGAGAAAGGATTCTCGGTGCTGGGATTTTCCGGACACAGCATGTTTCCGTTTGCCGCAAAATGGCATATCGCGCCACGTGAACATCAGGCCTACGTCAGCAGCATCAGAAAAGTCGCGGCGGACTATGAAGGCCGGATGTCCATAAAATGCGGATTCGAGGCGGATTATGTGCGGGGAATCTGTATTCCGGACAAGGAATTCTACAGAGAACTTTCTCCGGATTTCCTGATCGGATCGGTTCATTACATCGTCACGGAAAAAGGACATTATTCGGTGGACTCAAGCGCGGAACGTGTCAGCCGGGGACTCGAAATTCTGTATAAAAATGACGGAAAGCAGGCCGTCCATGATTATTTTGAGGCTCAGAGATTCATGCTTGCGCACGGGAACTTTGAAATCTGGGGTCATCCCGATTTAATCAGGAAGAGGAACGGAATTCTTCATTTTTTTGATGAGAACGAAAGCTGGTACAGGGAGGAACTGCGGCTTACGGCAAAAGCAGCGGCGGCGGCCGGAGTTATAGCGGAAATAAACACGGGAGCAATAGCGCGCGGTGCGATGGATGCTCTCTATCCGTCGGATGAATTTCTTAAGATAATACATGATGCGGGAATTCCTGTCATGATTAATTCCGATGCCCACTCGGCGGAAGGACTTGACTGCGCGTTTGACCGCGCAAAAAAAGCCGCATTATGCGCAGGCTACACCGAGACGGTATGGCCTGACGGCGGAAAAATAAATCCGGTAAAAATCGTCTAACGGTTTCTCCGCTCTTCCTCGCTGGCGCAGGAAATGCACATGAGCGCATACGGAATCGCCTCAAGCCGGGCGACAGGAATCTCCTTGCCGCATTTTACGCAGCGTCCGTATTTTCCCTGATAAATTCTTTCTATCGCATTGTTTATAAGCTGGAGACGGCGCGCGTCCTGTGCTCCAAGAGATGTAAGAAGGGTTCTGTCTATCGCGTCAGATGCGGCGTCAACCTCATCTCCGGATTCTATCGTCTTAACAAGATTTTTCATGTCATCACTCTGACCTGCAAGCGACTCAAGTATCGTCTGTCTCTGCTCAACAAGTTTATTTTTCATCTCGTCGATGAATGACTGTTCCATTATTTTCAGCTCCCATTGCGTCAACATACCTATGTTGACAAATTAAGATGTTTTGTACATATTAATATAAGTGCAAAATATCAAAAAAACAACTTTTTATTTATTTTTTGCAGAGCGAATTTGTATATTTTTCTGATTACATAAAATCAGTTGGAGAAAAGGTAGTTATATGGCAAAAGAAGAAGCTATTGAAGTAGAAGGCGTGGTCAAGGAAGCTCTTCCGAACACGACTTTCCGTGTTGAACTGAAGAACGGTCATATCATAATGGCGCATCTTTCAGGAAAAATGAGAAAACATTATATCAGAATTGTTCCTGGCGACAGCGTCAAGGTTGCCCTCTCTCCATACGATTTGAACCGCGGAAGGATAATATTCAGGCAGAGATAAATTCTCCGGCTTCAGGCTTACAGCCTGCAAAAATAAAAATCCATAAATCAGGAAGAAAATAATGACTTTATATGAGGACTTGAGGTGGCGCGGACTTATAAAGGACGTTGCAGGAGAAGAGGCTGAGCTACAGAGAATTCTTGACGGAAAACCGTTTACCTTCTACTGGGGAACGGATCCCACGGCCGACAGCCTTCATCTGGGACATTATTCATCGCTCTGCACGGCAAAACGCCTTTCCCTTGCGGGACATCATCCTCTGCTTCTTTGCGGAGGTGCGACGGGCCGGATTGGAGATCCGCGTCCCACAGCAGAACGAGACATCATAAGCATAGACACGCTCAACAGCAACATTGCAGGAATAAAGAGTCAGATAGATTCGCTTTTCGGAGGAAAGGCGGAGCTTGTGGACAACTACGACTGGATGAAGGGCTATGAATTCCTTGATTTTCTGCGCGATGTCGGAAAATACATAAACGTGAACTATATGCTCGACAAGGACATAATCCGGCGGAGACTTGACTCAGGAATAACGTTTGCTGAATTCTCATATATGCTCCTGCAGGGGTATGATTTCCTTCACCTCTACGAGACAAAAAACTGCATAATGCAGGTTGAAGGATCGGATCAGTGGGGAAACATAACCACAGGAATTGACCTGATAAGAAAAAAGCTCGACAGGACGGCATACGCGTTCACAATGCCGCTTATTCTTGATGCGACCGGAAAGAAATTCGGCAAGAGCGAAGGCAACGCACTATGGCTTTCAAAAAACAAGACGTCTCCGTACGAAATCTACCAGTATCTGATAAACGCCGACGACACAAAGGTTCTTGAATATCTCAAGGTATTCACCTTCCTGCCAAAGGAACAGATTGAGGCTGTTTATGAGCAGCAGCTTTCCGCTCCGGAGACACGTGCCGCACAGAAGACGCTCGCATACGAGGTAGTCAAGGACATACACGGAAAGGCGGAGGCGGACAATGCCGTCACCGTTTCCGAAAAGCTCTTCAGAGGTGACTTTTCCGGCCTTTCGGCAAAGGACATAAAAACAGGAATGAAAAGCGTTCCGTCGTTCAGGATGAACGGAGATGAGCCTCTAATCGATGTGCTTGTGAACAATAAAATAGCCTCATCCAAAAGGGAGGCAAGGGAATTCATAAAGGCGAACGCAATCAGCATAAACGGAGAACCGGTCTCGGACGAGAACCTGCCGGTCACAAAGGATATGGCTGTGGGCGGAGAAATAATAGTGTTCCGCCGCGGAAAGAAAAAATATTTCATCGCGGAATTCTGCTGACACAAATGTGATTCCATACAGAAGGAACCGGAACAAATTTCCGGTTCCTTTTTTTTGATCCGGACTGCTCAATACATATTTGACAATAAATCCGTTTTGTTTCAATATTATCCGCATGGAAAAGTCAGTTTATATTATAGGACACAGGAATCCTGACACTGATTCCGTTGTGGCCGCAGTCGCCTACGCCCGGCTAAAAAATCTTATGGGCATGAACAATTATATCGCAGCCCGCGCCGGTCATCTCTCTCCGCAGACAGATTACATCTTCAATAAATTCAACACTCCGCACCCCAAATATCTTCCGGATCTTGTGCCCAAGGTCGAATACTATATGCCGCCGCTTACCGGAACAGTAAGGGAGGATATTTCGGTCTGGGATGCGATCGGGCAGATGGAGGATTCCGGAAGCCGCGTTATGCCGGTTGTTGACGCGGACGGAAAATATGTGTCGCTGCTGCATTACAGCGCATTTGCGCAGAACGTTCTGACCGTGCTGAATCCGGAACGCAAGACGGCGATAGCGACAAGCATTCCGCTCATTCAGAAAACGCTGAACGCACAGCCGCTTATAGTCAACGGAGACGGGGAAATTTTCAAGGCATCGGTTCTTGTCGGCTCATCCGAACCTGACACGTTCAGACAGAGACTTGCCGCTCACGCCAGTGAAAACATCGTGGTGATTGCAAGCGACCGCGAGAACATCCACGAAATCTGCATAGAGGCAAAAATCAAGCTGCTGATAATAACATCCGGTTACGTCATGAGAAAGGAGCTGCGCGAAAAGGCCGAGAAAAACGGTGTCTCCGTGATAATCAGCCCCTACTCCACGTCTCCAACATCCATGCTGATCGCATACTCAACGCCTGTCTCCGTGATGGCGGATTCGGACATAAAACCGGTTCATCCAATGGATACGGTCTCCAAAATACAGCCGCTTCTGAAGGCCTCTCCGTGCCGCTGTCTTCCGGTTGTGGACAACGACAACAGAATTCTCGGCCTAATCTCGGAACACGACCTTATACATGATCCGAACGTCGAGGTGATTCTAGTTGACCACAACGAAATCACTCAGGCGGTGGAAGGCATCGAGCATTACAAAATCCAGGAGGTGATTGACCACCACAGAATCGGAACACTCTCCACAAAATATCCGATAACATTCATAAACAAGCCGGTCGGCTCAACGGCAACGCTGATTGCGGGACTTTACATGGAGAACAGAATCTCAATTCCGAAGGACATCGCCGGACTTCTTCTTTGCGGAATTCTTTCGGACACGCTTATTCTCCAGTCAACGACAACAACCGGCATCGACCGCGAGGTGGCAGAATATCTCTCCAACATAACCGATCTTGACATAAAGGAACTGGGACGCGAAATTCTTGTGGCCGGAAGCAAAATCACAGGAAGAGCGGCCGGAGAGGTGATACGGCAGGACATGAAGGAATACACCGAGGACAAGAACGTGTATACCGTAAGCCAGATCGAAGTGGGAAACACAGCCGAAATTCTTGACAGGAAATCCGATTTCCTCGCGGAACTTGAAATAGAGAGACGCAGCCGGAAGGCGGTGTTCAGCGCGCTGCTTGTCACGGATATAACACAACTGTCAAGCATTCTGCTCTTCGTATGCGAGCCGAAATTCCTTCCATATATAACGTTTCCGAAACTTGAGGACAATGTATACTATCTTAAGGATGTGGTATCAAGAAAAAAACAGCTGATTCCAATGCTGACAGAACAGATTCTGAACTACATGCAGTAAAAACAAAGGGAATTCCGGATGAAACTCAGGAATTCCCTTTTTGACAAACTGGCAGCAATCCATTATTATAACGCATACAATTTTAAAAGGATGACAGATTGAAAGAAAACTACCACCGCTGCCTTCTGAATGCGGGAATCAGGCCGTCCGTTCAGAGAATCGCCATATATGCCTTCATGAAGGAAACAAAATCACATCCGGATGTAGAAACCGTATTCACATCTCTGGCGCCTTTATATCCCACGCTCAGCAAGACAACCGTCTACAATACACTCAAACTGTTTGAAGAGAAAAAACTTGTGCGCTCGATTTATATCGAGGATGACAAGCTCCGTTTTGACGCCGACATGACCGACCACATACACTTCAAATGCTCATGCTGCGGCGGACTATATGACATATTCAACAGCAGTTTTGTCAAGAACCTGAACAAAAGCTGCCGCTCGGTAATTCCAAGGGGATTCATCCTTGAAGAAAACGAGCTTTGCCTCTGGGGACTGTGCAGCGAATGCGCAAGGAAAAAAGACACAGCTGACAGTTCCGCTACGGACGGAAAGCGCACGGATTCAGCCGGCACAAAATAAAACTAAATTTCCATCCTGGAATTCCGATATTTTCCCTATAGAAACGTGTTTTCCGGCATTGCCACTTAAAGAAAGCACTCTGAGGGGAATTTTGAATGAACAGAAGAAACATTTTCATACTGCTGTCAGCCGCGGCAGTTCTTTCCGGATGCCAGTCAAAACCGGCGGCAGAACCGACACCCCATGAACTTATAAAAGAGGGACGGACAGAAGAAGCAAAGGACAAATACATTCTTGCCTACGATGTGAACGCGCTCGACGAGGACGGCAACACGGTTCTCCACCTTGCAGCGAAAACAAACGATGCTGATCTTGTCACATATTTCATAATAAAAGGCGCGGACACCGAGCTTAAGAACTACGCCGGAGACACGGCGCTCCATGTGGCGATAAAGAACGATGCTTATGATGCGGCAAAACTGCTCTCAGCCGTCGGAGGAAACCTCTTCTCCAGAAACTCCGCCAACATAACAGCCCTTGATTTGGGACTTGCACGGGATCCTGTCTATTACGATATTTTCATCACGACGAAATCAGGAGAAATCCGTGATGTGGAGGGACGCTCAATCGTACATTATTTTGTGCAGACCGGAAACCTCACTGGAATCGAATACTGCATAAAAAAGGGAATTCCCATCTCCGTAAAGGACAATTACGGAAACACGCCGCTGGATCTTGCTCTTGATGACATAGACAACGAGAAATCGGTTCAGATTGCGGCGGCACTGATTTCCGGAGGTGCGGATCCTGTCGGGGCAAAACTTCAGTTCTTTCAGGATGCGGTAGCCGCAAGAAACCTGAACTACAGGTTCGCCGACGGTCAGACTCCGCTTCATCTCAGCATAATATACGGATACAATGCGGTTGCAAAATATCTGCTTGAGAACGGCGCATCAACTGCGGCACAGGACAGTTCCGGCTCCACTCCCCTGCATGAAGCAGTCAGATACGGCAGAACAGAGACCGCCAGACTGATTCTTTCGGCCGGAGCAGACGTGAACGCCCGCGACAACCTCGGAAAAACTCCGGTCATGCTGATTATGCCGGCGGACAAGGCGGATGAGCTGTACAAAATTCTGATTTCATATAAGGCCGACCTCAAGAGAAAGGATATGTACGGTGATACAGTGCTCCACACGACGACAATGATGCACACTTCACCTGAACTGACGGAATTTCTGATAAAAAACGGAGCCGATGTGAATGCGCGCAACAAAGAGGGTGTAACTCCTGTCGAGATAGCGGTGCAGCAGGGCGATGCGGAGACTGTGAGGATTCTGACGAAAAACGGAGCGGACATAAACACAAAGGATACCCACGGAAATTCTCCGCTGCTTCTGGCGCTTGCCGGTGACTACGTGATTTTTGAGGCGACTGTAAATTCATCAAACATAACGGCGCAGGATTCGGAAGGAAACACGCCGCTCCATACAGCTCTTCTTACGGACGCGCCGCTATCAAAAATCCAGTATATAATCAGTCTGACAGATGACGTGAACACACGTAACCGTGACGGAAACTCCGCGCTTTTCATAACAATTCTGAAGAACAGGCAGAAAGTCGGAGAAATGCTTCTTGAGAAAAACGCGGACATCTTCTCGACCAACATAAACAACAACTCTCCGCTGAGACTCGCGCTAAAATACGGCGGAACCATTCAGGACTGGCTGATAACATCAAAGACCATAAATGCGACGGACGGAAGCGGAAACACGCCGCTCCACTACGCCGCCGAATGGCAGTATACCGACGCATTGAATTCCCTGCTGATAAAGGGAGCCGACATCAACGCCGTAAATGCGAACGGAGAGACACCTCTGTTCAGCGCGGCAAAAAGTGACAATCCGGAGATTGTGAGGATAATAGCCGGCAACGGGGCTGACATCAATGCGAGGGACAATCTTGGAAGCACGCCTCTTCACGTAGCGATAAGGTGGGACGCAAGAAAATCAGCAGAGGAACTGATAAACTGCGGAGCCAACATCGACGCAAGGAACAGCGCCGGAAAATCCGCGCTGGCGGAAGCAGTCATATCATCCAACAGGGCGGGAGCTGAATTCCTGCTTATGCAGGGCGCAAACCCGAACAGTTCCGACAAGGACGGATATACGGTTCTTATGGATGCGATAAGCGGCGGAAGTCCGGAAATCATAAGACTCCTGCTCAGCTACGGAGCGAATCCGCAGACACAGGAAATAAACGGAAGAAATTCCTACCATGAGGCCGCCCTTTCCGGTGACAGGAAAATCATATCGCTCATACGTGAAGCAGGAGGCAACCCGATGTCACGCGACAAGCAAGGAAACACACCGTTCTCGCTTGTCCTCAAAAAGGATTTTCAGACAATCAGAGAGATTCTCGGAGATGATCTGACGGTCACCGACAGTGACGGCAACACTCCGATACACATCGCGGTCAGAGCGGGATGTCCGGAGTCTCTGCTTGAGATGCTGGTTGACCGCGGCTACCCGTGCGACACAAGAAATTCGGACGGCTATACGCCTCTGTGCTATGCCGTCATGAACAGGGACAGCGCCTCCGCAAGGCTTCTCCTTGAGAACAAGGCGGATCCGTTCCAGTTCATAGACAAGCGCGGCAGCAACAGCGTCACAATCGCACTTGAAAACGGAGACATGCAGATGATTTCCGAAATCGTGAAATTCGCAGGCTCGTCCGCTGACATTCAGGGAAACACGATCCTTCATTATGCGGCTAAGTCAGCTCCGGAAGAGACCATAAAAACCCTGCTCGCCTACGGAACCGACAGGACAATAAAGAACATCTACGGAGACACCCCTTACGATGTCGCCGTGAGATGGAAACGCCCGGATGCGGCGAATCTGCTGAAATAAACGGATTCCACGTCAGCGGAAAGTGCGTCTGACGGCATCCATGAATTTCTCACCGCGGTCAAACTCATTCGTGAACATACCGAATGAAGTGGCACCCGGTGAGAACACGACTATTTCCGGCTGAAGGCTGCTGCTCCGGCCGGATTTTTCTTTGCCCGCAAAATTCCTCTCCTCCAAAAAATCATATTTCATTGCCGACATAAGCTCCTCAAGCGAGGAGAAAGGTCCCTCAAAATGTATTCCCCTTTCCGAAAGTACAGGAATAATTTTGTCCGTAGCCGTTCCCGCAAGAAGATAAATCCCAAGAACAGAATCCGTTCCTCCGGAAAGCGCGTCCGTCAGCGGTGAAAGATCAAGCCCCTTGTCCGTGCCTCCTGTTATAAGAAAGACAGGACGGCCGAATGCAGACACCGCAGCCGCAGCCGATTCCGGAACAGTCGCGGCGGAATCATTGAAAAAACGGTATTCGCGGCCGGCAAACACGGCGCTGTAAAAAAACTGAAGCCGGTGCGGAATTCCTTTCCATTCCGCACAGATTCCGGCCGTCCGTTCAGCTGAGACACCCATCAGGTACATTATAAGCGCGGCGTTCAGCACATTTGTCCTCATGTGTTCCCCCGGAACAGCAAGTTTATCCAGAATCACTTCAGGAATCTCCATGCCCGGAAGAAGCACCTTTCCCCGGAAAGTTCCGTCTCCGCCAGTCTCCTGCCATACGCCGAATTCACCATGCTTAAGCCCGGCTTTTCCATACCGCAGTACCATCGCTCGGCTTTCCGATGCAAAAAAATCTCCCCAGGTACCGCCGCAGGACGGTCCTGTTCCCGGCTCATCGCCGTCCGAATCAAAAATGGAATATGAATCCGAAGCCTGATCCGCATAGATCAGACGTTTGTCCGCAACATAAGGCTCCATGCCGCCGTACCAGTTCTGATGGTCCGGAACTATCTTTGTGATCAGTGAAATTTTCGGGCGGAGAACATCTCTGCCGCGGAGATCGGCAAGCTGCCAGCTTGAAAGCTCCAGCACGACAGGCGTTCCCGAATTCACCTTGTCAAAAAAAGTGAGCGGACTTACGGTGATGTTTCCGCCCAGAAAACAGCTGAATCCGGCCTGAACAAGACCGTAATGCGCGGCGCTTACGGTGGAAGATTTTCCCTTGCTTCCGGTAACGGCAATCACAGGGGCGTCTGAAAAACGGAGAAAAATGCTTATGTCCGTCTCAACCGCCTTTGATGCAGCCAAAAAACGGTTTCCCTCATACTTTACACCGGGATTCTTGATTACACAGTCCGCAATCTCAAAATCGTGCAAGTCATGGCCGCCAAGATGATAAGTAAGTCTGGATCTGTCAAGTGACCGGTCAGCTTCAATTGATTTTATTGTCGGAAGAAGCTGCTCCTTTGTCTTCATATCAGTCACGGTGACAAATGCCCCATGCGCCAGAAAGAATCTGACGGCCGCCTCCCCGCCTCCGTTCAGACCAAGTCCCATCACCGTCACATGGCGGTTCCTTATATCTCCGACAGAAGAAAAAACGCATTTCTCAGAATAAAAATGAGCCATGGCAACCTCCGCAAACAAAAAAGGCTGTTCAAAAACGAACAGCCATATCATGCCAGGAACCGGGGTCGAACCGGCACGCCGATTGCTCAGCACGGGATTTTAAGTCCCGGGTGTCTACCAATTCCACCATCCTGGCAACTGAACTGATTCTATACAAAAAGCGTGTTTTTTACAAGTATCGCAGCATGTATTGTAACCGGGGGTATTACATGATATATTATCAGGATGAACATATCGGCTTGGATTTTTCTCGGACTGCTTGCGGCGGCTCTTGCGGCATATATTTTGTGCCATTTCAAAAAATTCTGTCTGCCGGAGAAAGCGCTTTCCGTACTGATTTCGCCTTTCATCGCGGGACTGGCTCTGTCTGTTCTTTACGGACGCCTTCCTGACTCACTTCATATAATGATTCTGCTATTTGCGGCGTCACTGACAGCCTCAGCTGCGGCCGGTGTCTTTACAATCGGAAAAAGCGCAGGGGCAAAAACCGCAGCGGCAGTCATATTCGACATCCATCTTCTTATATGGACGGAACTTTACCGCACGACATTCTATATATTCGATGTTCCTGCCGCATATACAGCGGTTGCAGTACCGCTTCTTGTGCTCGGCACTGCGTCACTGCTTGTAGCGGCAGGAAAACGGAGCGGAAAATTCCGTTTTCTGGCAATAATTTCAGCGGCATCAGCCGCCGTTCTCGTATATACCTCAGTGGCGACACTTGTTCTTGATCCGAAATTATATTCCGCAATCCTTGCGGCTGGAAGTCTTGCCGAGGCATCAGCTGTTGCCGGCGGAATTCTACAGGGTCCCGAACCGACCCGGCAGGAAAATTTTTTCTGTCTGACAGCAAATTTCGCAGGACAGATACTTCTGTGCGCCGCAGGAGTTCTTATGGTTCTGTAATTACCGGAGCGGTTCTTCTCCGTTCCGGCAGAAAAATTCAGAATACGTCCTCCATCCCATAAAGCCTGCCTTTCAGCAGCCGTCCGGTCTTTATTCCCGAACTTAGTTTCTCAAGAGCCTTCACCGCACCGGAGGCGAATCCTTCGCGGCTTCTTGCCGTATGGGTAAGTACTATGGTATCCGCCGTTCCGTCAAAAAAAACTTTGTGCGTTCCAGGAACATTACCGCATCTTGTGCTTGAGACGTGAAGCTGCTCAGTCTTTGGCTTCTCATGAAAAGCATCGGTCACGACGTCCGTCTTGCGCGGATTTCCAGACATAATCCGTCTTGCAATCTCAATGGCAGTTCCGGACGGACTGTCAGCCTTCTGATTATGATGCATTTCCCACACGGCGACATCATAATCATCATACTCAGACATAAGACGCGCCGCTTCTTCCACAATCCTATAGAACATATTCACGCCGATGGAATAATTAGACGAACGCATTATTATTCCGCCGCAGTCAGCCGCAATACGGGAAATCTCATCCTCCCGATCTGCCCAGCCGGTAGTTCCCACAACAATGGGAAGTCCCAACGGAAGCAGGGCTTTTATGTTGTCAACAACTACGGAAGGATGACTGAATTCTATTATTCCGTCGGCTCCTGATGATTTTACAGCTCTGGCGACAGCAGCCGGATCTCCGGACGGCACCTTTGCGGAAGCATCATCCGCGGCCACATCAACAGTAACTGCGATTTTATGTCCGTTGCGGACAGCGCAGTTTTCTATCATGTGTCCCATTTTTCCATAACCAACCAATGCAATATTCATGAAGTTCCTCCAATAACCGTCTCTGCCGCGTAATGAACAACTCCCGACTAAAATGTCCGTGATTGTTCCTTACCCATGAATCAAATTTTCAGCGTTCCAACTTGGAAAGCGGTATCAGCTGAGGCGATTCAGGCGGATTCTCAAGAGCCATAAACTGCTGAAGAAGCTCCTTCTGCTTTGAAGAAAGAGACTGCGGAACCTGAACCATAATCTTCACATACAGATCTCCTTTTCTGAGCGAACCGGCCACCGGAACTCCTTCCCCCTTTATTCTGAGAAGTTTGCCGTTCGTAGTTCCGGGCGCAATCTTTATGGCAAGTTTCTTTTCGTCAAGAGAGGTTATGTTTATCGTGCAACCAAGCGCAGCCTGAGACATGGTGACAGGAACCGCACAGTAAAGATCCTGTCCGTTGCGTTCAAAATATGAATGCGGCTCGACATGAATCACGACTACAAGATCACCAGGAGAACCGCCATTCTCACCGTAATCGCCCTGCCCGTGAATCACCAGACGTTTTCCGTTGTCCACTCCGGCAGGAATTTTAAGCGACATCTTCTTGTTCTTTTCCTGAAGTCCGGTTCCGCGGCATGAAGGACAAGGCTTATCTATTACAGTTCCCCGTCCTCCGCATTTCGGACATACCTGCTGTATGGTGAAGAAGCCGTTCCCCTGCCTTACCTGACCGGCACCTCCGCAAGTAGGACAGGTTTTCTTGCTTGCCCCGGATGCGCATCCAGAGCCATGACAGCTATCACACGGCTCATTGTGCTTAAAATGAATGTCGGCATTTGTTCCGTAAACAGCATCCTTGAACTGTATATGAAGATCGTACCGAAGACTTGCTCCGGCACTTGGACCGCTGCTTCTTCTTGAACCGCCTCCGAAACCACCGCCGAATATGCTGTCAAAAATATCACCGAAACCGCCGCCACTTCCGCCGAACAGGTCACTGAAGTCATGGAATGCATGTGAATACTGCGCTCCGCCGCCCTGATCCATTCCCTCAAGACCGGCAAAACCATACTGATCGTAGATAGGGCGTTTCTTATCATCAGAAAGCACTTCATACGCTTCTGTTGCCTCCCGGAATTTCTCTTCGGCAGTCTTATCTCCTGGATTTCTGTCCGGATGATATTTTACGGCAAGTTTTCGGTATGCTTTTTTTATCTCATCCTGAGTAGCTTTCTTGTCAACTCCCAAAACTTCATAATAATCACGTTTTGCCATTATCTTATCCCAACCAAATTGAATCTCTAAAGCCGGCAACAAATGCCGTGCTTCAAACCGCACAAACTCACAATATGCGGTCTTCAATATTACCAAAAAAACACCCCCTCCGCAACGGGAAGGGGGTGAAACATAACTTTCGGTTTATGCCGTGTTATTTGTCCTCGTCTTTTATCTCGTAGTCAACATCCTCGGCAGAACCCTTGTCGAATCCTCCGGATGTCGAACCGGAAGCCTGAGATGAATCAGTTCCGGCATTTCCTGACGTACCTGCTGAATCAGCACCAGGCTGGGCACCTGCAGCACCCTGCTGCTTATAGACTTCCTCGGCAATCTTGTATGAAGCCTGCTTGAGCTCCTCTGTCTTGGCCTTGATTTCCTCAACATTGTCACCCTGCATGGCCTGTTTAAGCGCCGCAACAGCATCCTCGATCTTCTGCTTGTCGGCGGCCCCCACCTTATCACCAAGTTCCTTGAGCGATTTTTCAGTTCCATAAATCAGGGAATCAGCCTCGTTGCGGGCATCTACGCTTTCACGCTTTGCCTTGTCCGCAGCGGCATTAGCCTCAGCATCCTTGACCATCTTGTTGATTTCATCCTCGCTCAATCCTGATGAGGAAGTAATCTGAATATGCTGTTCTTTTCCGGTTCCAAGATCCTTTGCGGAAACATGGACGATTCCGTTCGCATCTATATCAAAAGTAACCTCAATCTGCGGCACTCCGCGTGGAGCCGCCGGAATTCCGACAAGGTCGAATCTTCCAAGCGTCCTGTTCTGATCCGCCATCTCGCGCTCACCCTGCAGAACATGGATTGACACAGCCGTCTGTCCGTCCGCTGCCGTTGAGAAAATCTGGCTCTTCTTTGTAGGAATAGTCGTGTTTCTCGGTATAAGCTTTGTGAACACACCGCCCATAGTCTCTATACCAAGAGAAAGAGGCGTGACATCAAGAAGAAGAACATCTTTGACGTCTCCTCCAAGAACTCCTCCCTGAATAGCGGCACCCACGGCAACAGCCTCATCAGGATTGACAGCCCTTGAACCTTCCTTTCCGAAAATCTGCTTTACAACTTCCTGAACTTTCGGCATACGTGATGAACCGCCTACAAGAAGAACCTCATCTATCTTGTCAGCAGTAATTCCCGCATCCGCAAGAGCTTTCCGGCACGGCTCCTTTGTCCTCTCAAACAGAGAGTCCGTCATCTGCTCGAACTGCGCACGTGTAAGCGTTTTCTGAAGATGCTTAGGACCTGTGGCATCGGCTGTGATGAACGGAAGGTTTATATCCGTTGAAGTCTGGGCGGAAAGCTGGATTTTAGCATTCTCGGCGGCCTCACGCAGACGCTGCATGGCCATAGGATCCTTAGAAAGATCAATTCCCGTATCCTTTTTGAATTCATCGATAAGCCAGTTGATTACGCAGCGATCCCAGTCGTCTCCGCCAAGATGGGTGTCTCCGTTTGTTGACTTTACCTCGAAAACTCCGTCACCCAGCTCAAGGATTGAAATATCAAATGTACCGCCACCAAGATCATAAACGGCGATTGTCTTCTCCTTGTCCTGATCCTTGTTGAATCCGAAAGCAAGCGAAGCCGCCGTCGGTTCGTTGATGATACGTTTCACATCAAGACCGGCGATTTTTCCGGCATCCTTCGTAGCCTGACGCTGGGCATCATTGAAATACGCAGGAACAGTGATAACCGCCTCGGTCACCGGCTGTCCAAGATAATCCTCCGCAGTCTTCTTCATTTTCTGGAGAATGAATGCGCTTATCTCCTGCGGGCTGTACTGCTTTTTGCTCCCGTTCTCATCAACCTCGATGCGAACATCCTCGCCATGATCAATAACTGTATAAGGCAGCTTGAGCGCCTCACCCTGAAGCTCGCTGTAGCGGTGTCCGATAAGACGTTTTACCGAATAAACCGTATTCTTCGGATTTGTAACCATCTGGTTCTTCGCAGGCTGACCGACGATTCTGTCACCTTTTGACGTAAATCCTACAATTGACGGAGTTGTGCGTCCGCCCTCTGAATTCTGAATTACAACCGGCTCTCCGTTCTCCATAACAGCTACACAGGAATTTGTAGTTCCCAAGTCAATACCAATAATCTTTCCCATTTTATTTTCCTCTTTTGTTCCTTTTATTTTTACTGTGCGGGCATCTCAACCATCACTTTTGCATGACGGATGACTTTGTCCTTCAGTTTATATCCTTTAAGATAAACCTCCTTCAAAGAAGGTTCCTTAGCTTCCTCATTCACAACGCTTCCAATCGCCTCATGCTCATCAGGATTGAAGGCGTCCCCTTTCTGTCCATAACCGACAAGGTTGTATTTTGTCTCAAGCATTTTGACCAGATTGCTGCTTATCATCTTTATTCCGTCCGCAATGGACTTCACGTCATTCGACTTTTCAGCGGCTTCCACTGTCCGGTCAAAGTTGTCAAGACTGTCAAGCAGATCCGAAAGCAGGTTCGCATTGGCATAGTCAAATGTGTCCTGCTTTTCTTTCAGCATACGCTTGCGGTAATTGTCAAAATCCGCGGCACGGCGAAGAAGCTGATCCTTGAGATCCGCATTTTCTTTTTCCAGCTCCGCAATTCTAGCATTCTTATCGTCATCTTTGTTTTCTGTCGGATTTGTGTTTTCTTCCGCGGAAACAGCCGAACCGTTCTCCTGAACAGGACATTGCTCTGCTCCGTCCCCTTCTTTTTCCGGTCCGTTGTCTCCGGTCTGATCCTTCACTTTTTCCTCGTTCATATTCTTCCGTTTTTTCCTTATTCCTAAAATAAGATAATAATTTATCAGAGAATTCGTCAACAGAATTCATACAAAGGTATCTGCCGGTAAAAATTCCTGAACTCAGATTTTTATATGTGAAACGAACATCTCGTAGAGATCCCGGTCAAATTTTATTCCGTCCCTGACTTCCCATCTTGTTCCCTCGCGCCGGTGCTCCGCTATTCCGAAATTTCCGCGGAAATTCCACAGCGCATAGCCGAATCCAAGCTCATTGCATACATCAAAAAAATCGGCGAACCAGCGCAATGCAGTAGGATTGTCAACCTTGTCATAGCAGCCGCATTCACCGATATGCACAGGAACGCCGAGAGAATTCATCTCCTTCCACTGCGCATAATGGGCTAAAAGTCCGTCCCTGTTCCAGATGCGTCCGTCACATTCCATTCCCGGATATTCGGGCTTAGGCCAGTCGAACGAACCCGAATTTCTCATCCATTCGGCCTTCCAGTGGGTGAGTCTCATCGGCATATATCCGCGTGTCGAATGAATGACACCAAGATCGGCAAGTTCCGGAGCCGCATTGTGTCCGCCGCATATTCCGTCTATTATCAGAGGCCGCGACGGATCTACCTTTCTTATAGCAGCAACCGTATCTCTCATCAATTTCTCATGATTTCCGCGCGTCATAAAATGCTGACCGGGTTCCGGAGGCTCATTCAGAAGGTCAAAACTGAGCTGATCAGGTGTATAATTTTTGTAGCGTTCCGCAAACATCGTCCAGATTCCGGCAAAAGCATTCTGAGCTATTCCGTCCCGCCACAAATTGTCCCGCTCCAGCTCAATTCCGTTTATGCAGTACCCCGGAGCGCGGTGGATATTCAGCGAACAGTGAATTCCCCTGCTGACCACCGCCTCAACGCACCGGTCAACCATTTTGAGCATCGCCTCATCCGGCTCGTCATATCTGAAATCATGGATAAAATACTGATAGTCAACGGGAAGCCTGACAAAATTACAGCCCATTCCGGCTATAAAATCCACATCTTTTTCTTCTATATGAACCATAGAAGGAACAGCACGTTCCCGCCGCCATGCGACACTGAACAGCCAAAGAAGATTGAAACCATACCAAGAAGGATTTTTCATAACACCTCGCAGATTTCTGACAATCTAGCATATAATCAGACAAAATACATCTTGAAATCCGTTTTAATTTATCTTTTCTGAATTTCAAGCCTGAACTCCGCCGTTGAAATTCCTTCACCGGACTCGAAACGCCATTCTGAAATCTGCCGTCTTATCTCATCTTTTACGGAATCAGGAATAAGCGCGCCGCCGGAAACAAATCTTATCTCCGTGCCGACTACGTTTCCGCCCGGAAGCACGGTTATTGCAATCACCGCGGTAACATCGTTGTCTATCAGCTTTCCGTTTTCGGATGAGAGGCTGACGGAAGGAGTTCCTATCGGTTTTCTGGCTCCGCCTCCGTTCCAGTCCATGCTGAGCCTGTCAGTGTCGTCTCCGGAGAATTCTCCGCCTGAATCCATTTTCCGCCCGCCGGAAAAAGAATGTGATTCCGCACGTGACACCGCGCCCAAAGCGGCAACCGTCTCAGCCTCGGCGGGATTCCCTCCCGAAGATGAAACGCCGGCTGCGGATGCGGAAGATAAAACCGGATTTTTTTCCGCGGATTTTGCCGATGTTCCGGAAATTCCGCTTGAACCGGCAACTGCCGGAACCGTCTCAGGACGCGTCACCGTATCCGACGCAGAATCCGCATCATCAAAAAGCGAGTCATCAAATTCGACAGTTTTTTTCCGCGCGGAGAACTGTTCGGCCATAAGTTCCTCCGCGGATTTATGCGCGACAAATTCAGCGACACGTTTTTCCGCCGGAGTCTCAGCGTTCCGTGCTGCGGCAGAATTCTTTTCCGTCAGAGAATTCACCGGCTCAGGACGTTTTTTCTGCGGCGCAGTTTTTCTCTCCACAGGCGACGGAATTTCCGGTGTTTCCGCAGGATGGAGCAAAGGAACGGATTCCGGCTGAACCGGTTCTTTTACAGACGGTTCCGGCATCGGAGTCTCCTTGAATTCTTCAGCGGAGGCGGAATTCAGAACAGGAGCAGGCGGAGAAAACTCGTCTCCGGGTGCGGCTTCCTGAATTCCGGTCTGACCGGACAGAACGATTCTGACAGTCCCGAATTTCCGTTCCTGTTTTCCTGACGGAACAATAAAAGCAAGCAGACAGAACACCAAAAAGAGGAATGCAGTTCCTGCCGCGGCCATCACACGGCTTGTATAAAGAGGCTCGCTGTCCTGTCCAAAAAGCGGAACACGCGTCATTTTTCAGCTGCGGTACGCAGATTTATCACGCTGTATCCGCTGGAGCGTATCACATCAAAAATTCTCACGACAGTTCCGTTGGTCACATCGTCATCGGCCTCAAGCGAAACCGGAAATTCATTCTTTTTAGTGCCGCCCGTATCAAACATGACAAGTTCGGTTCCAAGCGTCTCCATGGTGACTTTTTTATCATTGAAATAAAGTTCACCGTCCTTTCCGGCTGTGACGGTTATTCCCGAAGATGATGTTCCTTCGGAAGTGGAACTTTCCGGCAGATTCAGTTTTATTCCGGGAAGCACGGCAAACGTCGTAGACACAAGAAAAAACAGGATCAGCTGAAAAACAATGTCTATCATCGGCGTCATATCCACGGCGGATGTTATTTCTCTTTTTCGGTAACGGATTTTCATCAGCGCACCCTTCCTGTAAGACGGAGAAGTACCTCCGTAACATGCGCCTCCATCTCGGCGATACGGCGGTTCACACTTGAGACAAAGTAATTATGAAAAATCAGCGACGGAATCGAGACGCAGAGTCCTCCCACCGTCGTTACGAGCGCCTCCGCAATTGAACCGGCAAGAAGAGCGGGATCTCCCATCGAGGCGCCGCCTGCAAGAACACCGAAAGCCTTCATATTTCCGGTTACAGTGCCGAGAAGACCGAGAAGTGTCGATATGTTGGCTATTGTTCCGAGAGGTGTAAGCAGGTGCTCAAGTTCCGGAACAGCAAGCTCCATCTCCGCCTCCACAGCCTCGCGCAGATCATTCTCGTTCCACCTGCGGCAGTCCACAGCTTTTTTTATCACGCGCGACATCGGTGTTCCGGCCTCCACGCAGGCTACCGAACAGGCGTCAAAATTCCCGGCATCAAGCGAATTCCGCAGGTCATAAACCAGTTTTGAATCGCGCCTCTTTATGCTTATAAAATACCAGCACCTTTCTATGATGATGAATGTCGCGATTACTCCGCAGACCACAATCGGAATCATCAGCAGTCCGCCCGATTTTAATGTCTCAAACATGAGCTCCTCCCATAAAGTTAAAAGAAAAATTTAAGCAGAATTTCGGCCTTTCCTGTTCCGGCAAGATAGCCTCCGGAATATGAGCGGGTTCCTCCGCCAACAAGCTTCAGCACGTCATCAGCGGAAAGGACAAGTCTTACGGCATCTGTCAGACGGACAAAACACTCAATTCCGAGATCAGGAACATGATCGTCAGAATCCATGCTGAATCCGAGCGCTGTCTTCACTCCCCAGCGTGAGTTCTCGTCCTGAAACGAAATCTGAAGAGAAAGCATCTGTCTGTCCTCAAGAACCGGCAGATAAAGCCAGTTGGATTTCCATGATCCGGCAAGTGAGAAAATCTTGTAATGATATGCCACCTTGAATTCCGTGGAGAGGAGACTGCGCGACCTTTCCGTATAGCCCGCGACTCCGTTCACAAGTCCGTCCGTTCCGTAATCAGGCTCCCAGATTCCGTTGCCGAGGGCTGTAGTCCGGAATTCCACACCGGCGGAACCGGTGAATGATGTCTTGAGCGGAACGACAATGTCGGCACGTCCGAACCAGTCCGAGGTCTCCTTGGGAATAAAGGAGAACCCGCTGAATTTGAATTTTTCCTCGGCGGATGAAATTTGAGTGCGGAAGGAATCAAGGCCGCCCGAAAGAAAAAGCGAGACTTTTCTGTCGGAGAAATAAACCGGAAACACCCACTTCAAGTCAAGTCCGAATGGCACAATCACGGTATCTCCGCCGATATGATTGCCAACAACAGCCGAAGCGTGCGCCGAGACAGAAACCTGAGAGCCGCTCCATCCTATTTTTCCAAGGAATTCCGCACGGCTTGCAGTCCGTCCTGATGAGTCAGAAAGGGCTCCGTCCGTGTCGCAGTCAAGCACATAATCCGCAGAGAATTCCGCCAGAAATCCGTTTCCGCTCCACTCCGCGCGCAGCTCCGGACTGAACGAAAACACGGAAATTCCCTTTATCCATTCAGGTCCGCTGAAATTCTGTCCTCCGGCCGTCATATCAGAAAACCTGGTGTACAGACCGGCTTCCGCAGAGGCACCGAGCGCAAAACCGTGCGGAAGCGTCCATTTCCAGCTGATGTCCCCTTCGGCGGTGCTTTTTCGCAGTGCGGATATGAATTCGGATTTTCCCTGAAGACCATCTCCTGACGAAGCATAGGTTCCGCCAATATTCCATTCCATCGGACCGGCAGAAAAAGTCTTTGACAGTTCCACCAAAGTCGAGCTGTCAAAAAATCCTGAATGCAGCGGGCGGTTCCAATATCCGTCCATTGAAGTATGGCTGAATCCAAGCCGGAACGGATCTCCGCCGTAAAGCCTGTACACGGAAAAATCTCCGGTAAAAAGCCCGGGAAATCCGCCGCCCGCACATCCTTCCGCAAAAATATTCTTGGCACTCTCACGATCCGCCAACTCAGGAGCAGGCAGCTCCACGCCGGGAGTTATATCAGGAAGTTCCGGAACAAGCGTCCCTGTCTTTCCGGAACGGTCTATTATTCCTGAAAATTCAACGGAATCGCTTCCGGCGGTGACAGTTCCTCCGCTCACGACCGCCGTAACATCCGGAAAAGAAAGCTCCGGTTCCACACCTTCAGCGATGGCACCAGCCGGCATAACCAGCGGAAACAAAATTCCGAACAGGAAACAGCGTTTTTTCATATATCAAAATTCCTCACAAAAAGCACTTTATCTGACAATGGATTCCGGAGCCGCATAGCGGCTGTCCGGATAAAGTTCGCGGAGCAGCCCGGATGTCTTTTCCGAATCGGCTTTCATTCCTGCCGCAGCAAACGATTCGGCGGCACCATAAAGTGATGCGGCGGCACCGTCATCCGAACCCGATTCCCTGTAGTATTTTGCGGCATCAAGAAAAATTCCGGCCGCACGCCGGTTCTCTCCTTTCCTTCTATAGTATCCGGCAACGACAGATGCCGTGCGGGCGGCAGAATTCACCTCGGACGGCAGATTTTTCTCCTGAACCGCAAGCAGCTCCGATGCAAGCTCAAAGGCTTTTTCAAACGTAGCGGATGAACGGCTGTATATTTCCGCAAGTTCTGTTCCGGCGAGCCTTCCCGCGGCGGTTGAGATTCCGCCTTTTCCGATATATTCCGCGGATTTTGCGGCAGTTTCGGCGTCAGCTCCGGAGACAAGCTGTCTCAGCTCAATAACAAGAGAAGCCGTTCCGTCAGCCGCAGCCTGCTCTGCATATTCGCGGACAAGAATTTCGGCGGCGGAAAGCGCATCCGCATAGCTTTTTGAACGGTAACATGAATCGGCCAGATTCCGCAGGGCACCGTACCTGTAGACACTTTCCGGATAATCCGAAACAAGAAGTCCGTTCACCATGGCGGAACGACGGTAGTCTCCAAGCCTGAACGCACAGTCTCCGCAGAAATAAAGCGCCGCGTCGGAATATCCGCCTTCCGGAAAAGCGTATATATATCTGTTGTAACGGTTCTGGGCCTCCGTATAGTCGCCTGCAGAATAGAACATTCCTGCCGAACGGAAAAGCGCCTCCTCCGAATATGTGTCTGCCGGAGAGCTGCCGTAAAGCCTCTGATAAAATGACTCGGCGGCATGAATATTTCCCGAATTCTCACAGATTTTCGCGCTCATAAAAACCGCACGCCGTGCGAATCCGGAATCACCGGCGGTATAAGGCGACAGAAAGTCCAGCGCGGCCGTAAAATCTCCTGAATCCGAAAGAATTTCGGCTGTGAATACAACGGCATTCTGTCTTTCAGTTCCGGACTCCGATGCATCAACAAGCTTTTCTGCCAGAAGTGCGGCATCTCTGAATTTTCCAAGCCGGACGGCTGATTTTGCGGCATATTCCAGAGACGGTGCGTGGTATTTTCCAGTGGCATGATTCTCCGCGCAAAACAGAAAAGTCCTGTAAGCCTGACCGTAATCCGCCGCAAAATATTCGGCGCAGCCTCTGTAGAAAAGGATGTCCGCCCCGGCACCGGCGGTCATATCACCATCTTTTTCAAGCAGATCCGAATAGCGATAAAAAAACTCCAGGCTGCGTCTCCAGTCTTTCATATTGAATTCCGAAAGGGCGGCGACCGCAGCGGCACCGGCAGTTTCAGCCATTTCCGCCTGAGTTGCGGCGGCCCGATAATCACCGGAGGCAAAAAGAGCCTTGGAATATTCCGTCCTTATGGAATCAATTTTTCCGACCACAGAATCCGTTTTATCCGCGGAATTCTCCGCATACTCAAGAATTCTGCCATAAATTTCCGCGGATTTTGAATATTCCCCAAGCCTGGAGTACGATGCGGCCAGCACCAGCGCCGATGCGAAGTCAGATATTTTCCGCCCGGAGAATGCGTTTTTCCCAGCTTCGGCGGCGGCGCGGCTGTAGTTCCCAAGCTCAAAAAGGGCGGCGGAATAAATATATTCAGAACGCAGATCCGGATTTTTTATCCGGGCAAAAATCTCCGGAATTCCTGAAATTTTTCCGGCACGGAACATCGCATCAATAAGAAGCGCATTAAATGAATCCGCCGTCGCTCCGTCCTTCCGGCTGAATTCACCGGAACGGCTTTCCAGTCCGGAAAGAATGTCGGCAGCTGTGTCCGGATCATCACCGCCGCACGAATCAAGCCGGACCTTCATCCTGTAGATGAAAAGGGCGGACTCAACGTCCGCTGACGGAGAATTCGCTTCGGCCGACTCAAAATATTCCAGAGCCTCCGGAATTTTTCCGTTGGTGTACGCATCTATTCCAAGCCGCAGCCACAGTTCAGCCGCAAGAGACGGAAAACCGGAGAACACATCCGATGCGGCGGAAAGCACTTCCGCGGTGCCGGCGTCATCTCCGTATTCTTCGGACAGGAGATAGGCCCTTTTCAGCGATTCAGAAGCTATTTCCCTTATTCCTGACTTTCCGGCCGAACAATAAGCTTTATATGCGTCGGAAAAATTTCCGGTCGCCTCGTCTGCGGCGGCTCCGTAAAAAACAAGCCTGAAATAGACATCGTCCGGAATCTGATCCTGTCTGAAAAGACGGACAAGCTCACCGGTGGAACGGAATTTTCCGGACGCATTATATGAAGCCGCAAGGCGCAGAAGGGAGACATAATAGTCTTCCGGCCGGTATTTTTTTCCGTTCCCGACAATGAATTCAAGAAATGGAACTGCGGACGCATAATCTCCGCGCGAGAAATATATTCCGGATGAAAGGAAAACCGCTTCCGCCATGAACAGAAGCTCATCCTGCGCGCTGCCTGGAACAGAAATACATTTTGAAAAGGATTTCAGAGCGCCGTCAGGATCATTGCAGGCGGCAAGGGCCTTTCCGAGCAGAAAATAAAGCCTCTCGTATTCCGGCGAACCGATATGGACGGAGGAAATTATTTTCTCAAGGGAATCGGAAGCCTCGGAATAACGTCCGAGCTCTATGAGCGCCTCGCTTTTCGTCAGCACGGTTCTTACAATAAAAACCGACTCCGGATAATGCTCCTCAAGCGCCGATGCACGCGAAACCGCCCCCGGATAAAATCCTGTGTCAAATGCGGCGTTCATCTCGTTGAACAGAGAAAGCTCCGATGCGGAAAAATCCGCGGAAAACCCCCGGACCGCACACAATGCGGCCACGAACAAAAACATTCTTCTCTTCATCAAAAAATCCAGTTGCCGGCAGATTTCTTTCCGGCAGAAAATCTACTCTATTGGAATAAGTTCCCCGTCCTGAATCCATCCGGAAAAATCACCGGACTCGACATAGCACCATCCGCCGGATGATTCCCTGATCCTGACTCTTGTTCCGGCCGGCACAAGAACTTTTGACGAGGCCGAATTTTCGGGCACGGAAGCGGCATAAACACCCGGTGATACGGAGACTTTCTCCATACGCCTTGATACGGAAAAAATTCCGGCGCCTGCGGCAAAGACAAGACAGACCAGAAAAACGGCGGCAGGAAATTTTCCGCGTCTTATCACCGAAAACAACAGCAGCAGACAAAAGATTACAGAAAGAACGGCGGCTCCGACAGCTGCCGAAAGCGGAAATTCATACGGCTGGGGCGGAAGTCCAAGCGATGACTCAAAAGCGGCTCTTTCCACGGCAATATTCCGCCGCCCCAAAAAAGCTCTTCTTTCCATGGAACGCAGACGCGCTATTTTAAGACAGTCCTCCGCCGTAACAGGAACGGATGAATTCCCGGCGGGAAAAACCTGCTCTTCATGAAGAAAAGCATCACGGAAAATTCCGGCGTCCGTACCGGAACATTTTCCCGACGCGGAACCTTCACTTATGGAGACAAAGCAGTCATGAAGCCTCACATCAAAATTCATTCCGCTGTATGATGACGCTGAAATTCTCACCGAAGGAAGAGATGTCCGGCCGCCGACAAGAGGAGTCCATTCAAATTCAGCGGCAGGCAGAGGCTTATCCGAATAAGCGCCGGAAAATACAGACGTGTCACCGCTGTCGGTTCTCTCAAAAATGGAATCCATGGGTATTTCCCAGCTGACTCCGGAGACGGCGGCGGCATACCGCAGATACAGCGACAGGACGATTTTTTTTCCGGCAGGAAAAGAGCCAAAACTACGGCCCGCGGCGGATTCAGCGGCAAGGAGTTCTCCACGGTTCACCGAGACAAAAAGCTGCGGCACAAGACGGCTGATGTCCTCTTCTACGGAAACAGGCGAAAATCTGAGCGCATACCTGCGGCCGCCGGAATTCACGTAAAGAGGAGGAATCTCGTATTTTCCCGGAACGGCGAATTCAAACCAGAGCTCAAGTCTTGTGGAGGAATTTCCGGCTCCGGTTTTCCTGAATGTCCTGAAAGTGAAATTCCTTCCTCCCGAATAAAATTCCCCGATCTCCGGCTGAACATCCGCAGAAGGAACTGTCACCTCAAATTTTATGTCACGTCCGCAGACAAGCCGCTGACCAGCTGACGGGACAATCAGGAGCGGCTCAAATGAACCGGAAGTTTCTGACGGAAACAAAGGAGACGGGAACGCCGCCAGCGCAAAAAAAAGCGGAATGTGACATAAAAATTTCAATAGTCGTCCGCGGAAGTCTGATTCTCTTTTATCATGCTGTTTTTCCATTGTCTGCGGTCATTCTCCTCAATATGTCTGAAAACTGCGTTCTCCGGTCCGGAAGATCCGTTCGCTTTTTCCGGAGACGGAACATCTTTCCGACGTTCCGGGGCGGTACTTTCCTCCGCCAGATCCAGCGAAAGCTCCATGTTTATCTTAGCGTCAAGCCGGGAACTGTCAGCTTCAAGCGACTTTCTGAAAAATCCTGTGGCGGCCGAATAATCACCGTCACGGAATGCAATTATTCCGGCATTATAGAATGCGGCGCCGCGTATTTCTGCGGAAGCATCCTCCGAAATCATGGAAAACTTTTCCATGGCGGCGGAATTCTCGTTCTGGGCGGCATAGACACAGCCAAGTCCGTAAAGCGCGTAATCATTCAGTCTCCGGTCCTGTACGGTGGCGGCTGTCTCCTCCGCGTAAAGAAACGATGATGCGGCCTTTGTATAGTTTCTCTTCTGATATGAATATGCGCCGCCGAGAACCTGCGCAGCCCCCTGAATTCCGCCACATCCGGCAAGCAGAAAAGGAAGCACCAGAATGCACGGTGAAAGCCCGCGGAAAGAAAAATCAGCCTCCGACACGGCAAAACTGAGCACAAGAAAAACCAGCGCAAGCACAAGAAAAAATCCACGCCGCGATACAGGCTCGGTCTCAAACGTCATCACCGTGCGCTCGCCGTATCCGGACGAAAGTCCGGCCAGAAGCGAATATGCGGACCCGCGGGAGGACGAATCGACATACTGGATGATTTTCTTGTCCCTGTAGAACGGCATTTTTTTCAGGACGGAATCCGCTGCAGCCGAGATATTGTCAGCCCGGAGCGAAGTGTGGATTTTTGTCTTTCCGTCTCCGGCGGTGACCGTAGTTCCGTCTCGGGAACCGAATCCTATCAATGTGACGGGAATTCCTTTTGCGGCACAGCTTGAAAAAGCCGCCGTCATTCCGCCGAGAGTGTCCTCTCCGTCGGTAAAAACCCAGATTCTCGATGCGGACGAATAGTTTTCCGGGAAAGACGAGACGGCCGTAAGAATTCCATCTCCGATTCCGGAGCCGGGAGCCGTCATCATGTCCGGAGAAAGAACGTCAAGGAGCGAATTTATCATTGAATGGTCTTCGGTCAGCGGAACTGCCGTAATTCCGCGTCCCTTTACGATTACCGCGGACACAGGAATTCCTTCCATGCGCGGCAGAAGCGCACGGGCATAGGCGGAGGCAGCCGAAAGCCTGGTCATTCCGCCTGGACCGTCGTCCGCAGTCATGCTGTTGGAGATGTCAAACACAAACGAGACTGCGGAGCCGCTCTTTGCGACAGGAACAAGCCGTGAGCCGAATGATATTCCGGCCGCAGCCAGCATAAGAAATATCCATGCGGCGGCGCGCAGCAGTGTCCTTGCAATGACATATTGCGGAAAACGGCACATCTTTCCGCCGGCATGTGTTCCCCTGATTTCACGGGAAATTCCGGAAATTCTCGCCGTAACAAAAGCGGCGGCAGGAACGGCGGCAAAGGCGGCAAGAATCATATACGGACGCTCACAGAAAAATCCCATCATATAACCTCGTTCAGAAAAATCCGCCGGACAATCCAGGCAACAGCAAAAAGGACGGCGGCAAGGCAGATAAACTCAAAATACAGATTACGGTCAGCGGTTCTGAATGAGAACGTCTGAACTGATTTTTCGCGGCCGGCGACTGTATCAAGAACACCGGCCAGCTCGTCCGTACTGTGCGCCTCAAAATAGCGTCCGTTTCCGGCCGAGGCGATTTTTTTGAGCGGAGCGGAATCAAAACCGGACTCAAGATAGCCGGAATACAGTTTTCCGGTGGCAGGATCCGTATAATCAATTCTGACCGTTCCCTTTGTTCCGATTCCGACCACATACACAGGAATTCCGTTCGCCGCGGCAATTCCGGCCGATGTCTCCGGATGAATCTCGCCGGAATTGTTCTCACCGTCGGTAATCAGGACGATACATTTTTTCCGCGCCGACGAAGACACAAGATGATATACGGCCGTTCCGAGTCCCGTTCCTACGGCGGATCCTTCACCCATTCCTCCCGGGACAACCGACATAACACGCGAAATAAAAAGGGAGCGGTCTGATGTGGGAGGAACGGCGACAGCCGCCTCCGAGCCGAAAACCACAAGTCCGAACCTCCATCCGTCATATTCGGAGACAAGCGACTTTATGGTATTTTCGGCGGCCTCAAGTCTGGTGGTTCCGGACATATCAATTGCGGCCATGGATGGACTTGTATCAAGCGTGAACATTATATCAGTTCCGGCGGAAGTGTAGACTTTTTCCTGATGGGGAATGACAGGTTCCGCAAGAGCGGCTACAGAAACAATAAATCCGGCACAGAAGAAAAAAGCCGCCAGGAACGGAAGAATTCTTGTCGTGCGGCCGTTCCAGCTGTAAGGCGGCGCGCCCCAATCCGAAAGTACGGCAGGAAATGAGATCCGGCGGAAAATCCCGGCTCTGCGCAGAATAAACAGCAGCGGAATCAGAAGAATAAGAAAAAAAGCCGCAGGATTACGGAATTCAGGCATTCTCTTCCTCCATGGCGGAAATTCCTTTACGGACGGAATCAGCAATTGAATGACGCCCGTCCGGGGAAAATTCCGCGGGAACAGACTCCGCCTGAACGGAACCGTGCGCATAAAGAACATAGTCCGTGCAGACAAAAACGGATTCTATCTCCGCGGCCGCAGCAGCCTTTGCATCCGGCAGAATTCCGCCGTAACATTCCCTTATTCTGACGGTGATTTCCGGAGCTGCCGCGCCGGAAAAAGGAGAACCGAATTTCTTTTCAAGATAATCTCTGACTATATGCTGCATCTCCAATGCGAATTCGCCGTCCGTTATGTCCGTTTTTTTCTCAAGCCGGGCGACTGCACGGAGCGTCCGCCTCCGGTTGCGCGAATTCATCATCCTTGTGCGGAAAATATCCATGCACGCATGCAATGATTTTCTGTTCAAAAAAAGCGCAACCGCCAGAACTGCGGCCAGGACAGCAGCAAAAACCGCGGCATAAATTCCGTACATAGTTCCCGGCACAAGAAGAGGTGCCGCCGTGTCACGCAGTCCGCCGGAAAATCCGTCCTGCCCGATAAGAGAGGCGATTTCCACCGGTTCGGGGCGGATCACATATCTGTCAGGAACCGACGGAGAAACTCCGGAAAAAGCCGACGTCAGGCTGTATTCCGGGAGCACAAGACTTCCGGTTCTCCAGGGAACAAAAATGAACACAAGCTGATAGTTTCCGGGAGCTGCGCATCTGAAACGGACTTCCTTTATTGTGACGGATGAGGAATCAGGAGCGGAAACAAACGCTGATAAAGGCAGCTCCAGCCGTGAATTCACGGGAACCGCAAGAAATTCCGCGGATGAAGAGAATGAACAGCGGAGTTCCGCCGTGTCACCGACAAAAATCCGGTGCGGCAGCGCAATCTGCTCACAATCCACGACAGTCGCCGCAAAGAACTGAGGAACAAGAAAAAAAAGAACCACCGAAAACAGAAAAATTCTTCTCATCAGAAAACTATCTCCAGAAAATCATGCTTTTCCCGAAACCGCGCGCATCAGAACTTTAAGCGGATCATCGTCCGTATGAATCACAAAAGGCGCCGCACCGTATCTAAGGCAGCAGTTCCTCCAGTTCCGGACCGCCACGGCGTTCCTTTTTGCCCATTCTCCGGCAAAAAGCGGAGATGAGGACGGCAGCAGGGTTGTAAAACCGGATTCGCAGTCAGTAAAAAGTGACGTTCCCAGCCGCGGAAGCCGTTCATCCGACGGATCCGTAAGCCTGAGGGCAATCACGTCGTTCTTATGGGCAAGGGCCGCCAGCGGACGGTTCCAGCCAGTGCTCCTGAAATCGGAAATGACAAACACAAGCGAACGTTTTTTAAGCAGCCTGGATGCGCATACAAGAGCCGCCGGAAGAGCTGATCCGCGGACACCTTCCTCCGGGACAGAATCAAGTTTTGAAAGGAGAAGAAGCGTGCGCGGCCGTCCCGCTTCAGGCGGACAGGAAAAATAAACTCCACCGTCAAAAAAAGCGGCTCCAAGCGGACATCCGCATGACTCCGCGGCTACGGCAAGGAGCGCGGCAGATTCCGCGGCGGAACGGAATTTCGAGACAGAATCCGTGACGGTACGCATCGAGGCTGATGTGTCCACAACCAGAAAAACCTGAAGTTCCCGATCCTCCTCAAAAACCTTCACATAGGGGCGTCCCATTCTTGCGGTCACATTCCAGTCGATCGAGCGGACATCATCACCCCGGATATAGTCCCTGACTCCGGAAAATTCTATGCCCTGTCCCCTGTAAAGCGAACGGAAATTTCCGCTCTTCATGCTGTCGGCAAGTCCTGACGCATGAAGCCTGAGAAAAGATGCCTTTTTTTCGACGGAATCCGTTTTCCGCAAAGATGAGTCCCGCATCTGCCCTATGGAACCGGAACAAAATCCAGAATTTTTGAGATTATGTCATCTGCGGAGATATTGTCCGCAGAAGCCTCGTAAGAAAGCACAATCCTGTGGCGGAGCACATTCGCGGCGACGGATTTTATGTCTTCGGGAAGAACAAATGTCCGTCCCTCAAAAAGAGCTGCTGTTCTGGCGCACCGGAGCATTGCGATTCCGGCTCTGGGCGACGCGCCGAATGTTATATATCCTGTTATGTCATTTGAATTCTGTGCCGCTCCGGATTTTCCGCGTGAATTTCCGGGCCGCGTCACCTCAAGGATTGAAACAATATATCCGATAAGCCTGTCATCGCATCTCACGTTCTCCGCGGCCTCACGCAATTTTTTTATGTCTGATGTGGAAATCACCTTCTTGACAGGAACGGACGGCGCGTTTCCGGCTGTTTTCACAATGGCAAGCTCCTCCGCGGCGGAAGGATATTTCACAAGCAGCTTTACAAGAAAACGGTCCAGCTCCGCCTCCGGAAGAGGATATGTTCCCTCCTGCTCAACCGGATTCTGAGTGGCAAGCACAAAAAAATTCTCCGGAAGTCTCAGCGTCTCATCACCTATCGTGACCTGCCGTTCCTCCATGGCCTCAAGCATGGCGGACTGGACTTTTGCAGGCGCACGGTTTATCTCGTCGGCAAGAACGACATCGGAAAAAACAGGTCCTTTGCGGACGGAGAATTTTCCGGAATTCTGCTCGTACATAAGTGTTCCGGTCACATCGGCCGGAAGAAGATCCGGCGTAAACTGAATCCGCCGGAATTCAAGCCCAAGCATATCGGCAAAAGTTCTGACAGCAAGCGTCTTCGCAAGCCCCGGCACGCCCTCAACAAGGACGTGCCCGCCTGAAATGAACGCATTCAGGATGTCCTGTACAAGTTTTTCCTGACCGACAAGTCTTTTTGAAGCTTCCGTCCTGCATTTTCCGGCAAGACCGCGGCAATATTCAACATCAATTTCTGCGGACATAAGTCTTCTCCATCAGGAAATATTATTTTACCGTCGTCCAGAGTGAGGCCGGCACATCCGGACTCACATTTTTTATCCGGAACAGCTCCGGAAGATTCACGAATTCGTAGCCGCGGCGCTTCAGCTCAGGAATCACCGCATCCACGGTCTGAACCGTAGCGCCGTTCCCCTCCATGACATGAAGAAGAACAATCTGTCCGTCCTCCGCCGAATTCAGAATCCGCTCAATTCTCTGCTCAGCCGTCACCTCCGGCAGCCAGTCCTCACATCCCTGACCGCAGATGAACGGAACTTTTATCGCCCTGTACATATTCCCGCCGACACTGATGTACGGCGGCCGGAAGAATTCCGCCTTTTTTCCGGTACATTTTTCTATAAGCGCATCGGTTCTCTCATATTCATCACGGATTGTCTCCTCGTCCATCTTTGACATATCCGAATGTGTGAACGAATGGTTCTGAATGTCGCAGCCCATCGCGTCCGCACGTCTGACTACAGCCTCAGTGGACGCGTCAATCTTGTTTCCGACAAGAAAAAACGAGGCCGCAACTCCGTGGCGCTCAAGCACATCAAGCATATCCGACATGATGTCTGAAGTCGGACCGTCATCAAATGAAAGTGTTATATATTTCTTTTCCATAAAATTTCTTCTACTGTATACATAAAATTCCGGATATATTCCCGTGAGCTATCTGAGCGTTCTGACTCCGTTTCCGCTTGAACAGGAGAAGAAGCTGCCCCCGTGACCTATCGCCGCGGTGTATTCCGCCTGGACATTTCTGATGAATTCCTCCGTAGATTCCGTCCTGACGAGCGCAATCGCGCAGCCTCCGAATCCCGCACCTGTCATTCTTGCGCCTATGCAGCCTTTCTGAGCCACGGCGGAATTCTTGAGCGTGTCAAGCTCAATTCCGGTGACCTCATAATCATTTTTGAGCGACTCGTGCGACTCGCAGAGAAGCCGTCCCAGCTCCTCAAGATTGTCTTCCCTCAATGCCCGGACCGCACGGAGAACACGGCCGTTCTCGGTGACACAGTGCCTCACCCTTCTGAAAAGCGTGTCATTGTTCAGGACATCCGCGCACGCCTCGAACTGTTCCGGAGTCAGCGCGCACAGATTCTCAAGTTCACTTGTGTTTTTTACCGTAGAACCGGCGGATTCCGGAAGTCCCACGGCCGCCGCCTTCAGAATCTCAAGCGCCTTCTCACATTCAGAACGGCGCTCGTTGTATTTTGAATCCGCAAGCCGGCGCTGCTTTTTCGTGTTCATGACGACAAAACTGTATTCGCCGAGGTTCAGCGGAACATATTCAGACTCGACGGTGGCGCAGTCAAGAAGTTCGGCTGTACCTTTCTTTCCGGTGGCGATTATGTACTGATCCATGATTCCGCAGTTCACATTCATGAATTCGTGCTCGCTCTGCTGCCCCATCAGGGCGATGTCCTTTCTTGAGATTCCGAAACCGAAAAGTTCCGAAACAGCCCAGGCGAACCCGCATTCAAGCGCGGATGATGAAGAGATTCCGCCGGCGGCAGGGACATTGCTCGCAATAAGCACATCGAATCCGTGTGCGAATGAATAGCCGCGGCGTTTCATTATAGAAAGAATTCCGTTCAGAAAATTCGCATAGTCATTTTTCTCCGAATATGCGAATTCATCGTCCACCGTGAATTCAAATTTTCCCGGAAAAAACAGATCGTTGTATACGATTTTACGGTCACCGCGGATTCTTGCGGCGACGTAGAGATAACGGTCAATCGCGGCCGGAAAAACTTTTCCGCCGTTGTAGTCAATATGCTCGCCGATTATGTTGATTCTTGCAGGCGAGGCGAAAATGCGGACAGGATTCTCACTGTCTCCGTATACACCTGTGAATTTCTGCTCAAGAATTTCCGGTGTGACTGTAAATCTTTCTTCTGACATAAAATCATATTATCAGTTATGACCGCTAAATTCAACGAAAAACGGAACTACTGGGAAGTCGGACCTGTCGGAACACCTGCCGGCGGAACAATCACATTTCGCCGGCGTGAATTTCTCGCCGTCTCAGCAGAAGACTGCGCCTCTCCGGAAGTGTCGGCCGGAGCTTCCTGTGCAGGAACGGAATTCTCCGGAGTTTCGGAGGATGCCGCATCGGAAGAAGGTGCTGCGGCGGCAGATTCCGGCTCCGGAGCGGCAGAAGACGCAGTTCCGGAAGACTGGACCGGCTCAACTTGCGGCACAGAAGAAGAAACAGGATTTGAACGGACTGCGCCGGAAGTTTCCGCAGAGGCCGGAGCCGCCGTTCTTGTTCTTGCAGCGGGGGTCTGTCTGGGCGGCTCCTCCTTGAAATCAAAGCGGATATTCTCAAGCCTTGACTTGTGGCGGGATTTGAGAAGAAGCGTCTCGCGGTCGTTTCTGTAGACATAGCCGGATGAATTGTACGTCTCAAAGCGCGGATCCGTCCTGAACTGCATGTCGTATATGTAGATTGTGCTGAATTTCGGAATTCCCTTGAATATCACATAATGAGTGGCGTTCTGCGGAAAGTCAATTGTAAGCACAACAGAATCCGCCCCGTCACGTGAATATGTTATGCCGGACGCACATGTCCATGCCCAAATTTTCTCACGGTTTCCGGTGTCAACGCGGCAGAAATGAGGATAGAACTGATTGTCCCATGCGATAAGCTTGTACAGATTGCCGAGCGTCCTTATGTCAAACGAGGCGCTTCCGGCAAGATATGAATTTATTATCACGCGGCCGGCGTTGACGGCATCACTGTTCCCGGAGACGAGACCTGCCCGAAGAAGGGCTGTTCCTGTCTCCACTCCCTGAACGACAGAAAGGAAAACGCCGTTCTCGGAAATCGTGACAAGGTTTCCGTCACCGGTACATGCTGATTCTATCCGCCGCACACAAGGACCGACCACCGGAAGAAGAATTCCGGCATAAGTTCCGTTCAGCGATGCAAGCTCCGCATACACACGCAGAATTCCGGCCGTCTGCGCAAGAGTCGCATCCTCAAGCTCAGAGGCCGCCGCGCGCTCAAGAATTTTCCTTACGGTTGAAGTTCCGCTGAACATCGTAAAATAAGACGCAATGTTGTCGGCTGTAAAAATATCGAGAGACGGAGAATCGGCGCTGCGCGTTATCTGAGTCTCGCTGTTTCTTATCGCCTGATCAAGCTGGCGGTTCATCTCGACAAGATTGTTGAAATAAGGTGACGAAAGATATGTTCTTGAGCCGCTTCTCCTGAAATTCTGCGGAATCTCCTCAACAGCCTGGGTATATTTTCCTGACTCGGCCATCGCGGCGACATAGGCGACAACGGTCTGCTCGCTGAATGTGTTCTCCGAAAGCGATGATCTGAACGCCGACATGAAATTTTCACGGAAAGCCGCAACGGTGCTTTCATAAACGGAACTGTCCGCGGACGCATATTCCGCAAGATCAGCAAAAGAGAAAACCTTGGTGTCATCATAAAGCGCAAATACCGCTTCGGGATTCTTATGAGTAAAATCCACGGCTCCTGAGACCACGTCGTTTCCCTCAAGCGCCCATGAATTTTTCCTGTCGCCGAACACAATCCTGTCGTCCGATTCCTCCTTTACCTTCATATTATATGACGATGAATGGGGAAGATAAAAATCCTGAACTCCTTCCGGAAGCCTGGCGGAGACGGTGAGCTGTGCCGACGGTGAATCTCCGTCAAGCTCGGCTGTCACGACAACTCCACCAGAATACCCGAATTCGGCGGAAAGGGGCCCTGTCTTTTTCCATGAGAGCAGCACGGCCGGCCCGCTTTCTCCAGAATCAGTGAGAATTCTCGCAGGATTTGTGTCATCGGCCGAAAAAACGATTCCGTTATAGCTCAGCTGGAGCGAATTTTTAAGAGACTGCGTATTGTCTTCCGTTTTTGTTTCTGCTAATGTTATCTGCAGATTTCCGAGTTTTTCTATGATGTTGGAATCTGTTCTAAATTGAAATACAAAAATGCCGATGATGAGGATAATATCCGCGGCAAGAAAGCCAAGAGCTTTGCCTATTACACGAGTACCCATTGTGAAAACAGTTTAGCTAATGATCAGCGGAATTTCAAGGATAGCAAGAGGAATAAGACAATGAAACGAATTCACCTTTTTTTCGCGACGGCGCTGCTGTCAGCGGGAATAATCACATCATGTGCGACAGCTCCCGAAAAACCGCAGGAAATTCCCGTCCGGCCGGCAGATGAGAATCCGCCTGAACCGGAGGCGGAGCCGGAACCTGTTGAGCAGCCGGAGAAAGAGGAGAAACAGCCGGAAGATCCGCCTGACATCGCTTTTGTAAAACTTCTGAGACAGGAACTTGAGAACGACAACATAACAGCCGCAATCGGACTTTTCGGGACAATGCCGGAAGAACTCAAATCAGACCTGGAGCTGAAAATTCTTCTGGCCTCACTTTATGTGTCGGACGGTCAATATGAGAATGCGGTTACCGTCGCGGATGAGATTCTTGCCGAACAGCCGCACAATCTGGATGCGCTTGAGCTGAAATCAATAACCGCACGTGCATCAGGAGACAGGAACGCATACAGGGAAATAAACGCGAGGATTCTTGAGGCAGATCCGTACAATCCGGCCGCGAATATCCAGCAGGGAGAGGATTTCGCACTCAGCAGAAAATTCAAGCAGGCGAGGAACGCCTACAAAAAGGCGCTTAAAAATGATCCGCAGAACACGGACGCGCTTTTCGGATATGCGCAGATGTCATTCTATCTTGACGACATAAAGACGACGCGCGATACACTTCAGAAAATTCTGGAGATTGACGCAAAAAATCCGCAGGCGCTGGCATATATGGGAAAACTGGCCGCAGAAAACCAGAACTACCTGAAGGCCGCAGAATATGTCTCCGCCGCACTTGAAGATGATCCCGTCAACTATGACTACTGGATGGACATGGGAACATACCTTCGCTATCAGGGAAAATTCCAGGATGCGGTCGGCGCATGGGAAAAGGCTGTGTCCATTGATCCGTCATATTTCCTTGCTTATGCATATCTTGCCGGACTTTACGACGAGACCGGAAAATTCGATCTGGCACTGAAGAATTATTACAAGGTCATAGAGACAAATCCGAAATATTTCTACGCATACGAATCTATCGGAATTCTTGAATATCATGCCGAAAACTGGGAATCGGCAAGAAAATATTTTGCCGAGGCATATAAATACAGCAAGAACTATTCATATCCGCTGATGGTCGCGGCGACATACCTCAAGCAGAAGGACACAGTGAACTGCCGGAAGACGCTTGCTCCCGTGCTTAAAACACTTGACCGCGATTCCCCCGAATATTCGATGGTAAGATTTTACCATGACACATACAGCAGAAACGCGGAGAATTCGCTTGTGACGAAACTGCCCAAAATCGACAACAGCAACACGAGAGGAAAAATGTTCTTCTATATGGGACTTTACTACGAGCTGAACGGATTCCGGGAAAGAGCCGCGGAATACTACACAAAAGTCACAAATATGCAGGCGCCGATGTTCTTTGAATACAGGCTTGCGGAATGGGGGCTCGGACTATGAACGGAAACACAAGGAGCATCAACCTCAACGGCCGGACAATAACGCTTGTGGGAACCGCGCACATATCAAAGGAAAGCATAGCGGAAGTCGGGGAGACAATCCGCCGGCTCAGACCGGACTGCACGGCAATAGAGCTTGATGAAAAAAGAGCCGAGTCGCTGCAGGATCACAACAGATACAGGCAGCTTGACATAATAAAAGTACTCAAAAGGCACGAGGGATTTCTTCTTCTTGCGAACCTTGTCCTGTCATCGTTTCAGCGGAGGATGGGACAGAATGTGGGAGTCCGTCCCGGAGACGAAATGCTCGCCGCAATGAATGTGTCGGAGGAGCTGGGAATTCCTACGGTGATGGCGGACAGGCCTGTTCAGGTGACGCTCAAACGAGCCTGGAACAGGAACACCCTTTGGGGAAAATGCAAGCTCCTGTCCTCCCTGCTGGCAAGCGCATTCAGCAAGGAGGAAATTTCCGGAGAACAGATAGAGGAAATCAAAAAAAGCAGCGAGATGGACGCAATGCTCGCCGAGCTTTCAGACTATATGCCGGTAATAAAGGAAGTACTGATTGACGAGCGGGACAGATACCTTGCCGCAAAAATCTGGGACTCACAGGGCGACAATATCGTCGCGGTTCTGGGAGCAGGGCATATCGCCGGTGTTGAAGCCCATCTGAACCGAATGGCCGCAGGCAAGGAAACAACAGACGTGGCGCAAATTTCGGAAATTCCACCAAAATCCGCCGGTGCAAAAATCATTTCATGGATAATTCCTGTTCTGATAATAGGACTGATTGCCGCAGGATTTATATACGGAGGCTCCAGAACAGGCGGAAAGATGGTTCTCAGCTGGATTCTGTGGAATTCGGTTCCTGCCGCAGTGATGTCGCTGGCTGCAGGCGCACATCCGCTAACCATAATCACCGCGTTTGCCGGCGCACCGCTGACATCGCTCTGTCCGTTCATAGGAATAGGCTTTCTTACGGCCGCTGTTCAGGCGTTCTGCGTAAAACCCAAAGTCTCGGACATGGAGACCATTCAGGACGACGTGTCATCTGTCAAAGGCTTCTACCGGAACAGAATCCTGAGAATTCTCCTTATCTTCATACTTTCGTCCCTAGGAAGCTCGCTCGGAACTTTTATCGGCGGAGCCGACATAATAAAATCACTGGGCGGCATAAGATAATTCAGGCGGCAAAGACTTTTATTCAAAACTTTTCGTCGCAAATTTTATTATTTGGAGGACTATAAATCATGTCTGTAATTCAGGGAATTTTACTTGGAATTCTGCAGGGAATCGCGGAATTTCTGCCAATCTCGTCATCTGGTCATCTTGCGGTGGCGCAGAATATTTTCGGACTGGACGACGTTCCTCTCCTTTTCGACATATTCCTTCACATCGCGACTCTTGCCGCTGTCGTGATTTTTTTCAGGAAAAAAATATGGGAACTCCTGAAAATTTTCGGAAGATGGATCGCACGCCGCCCTGCCCCCCAAAATCAGGATGATGCAAATCCCCTTACAGGCTCCGATGAAGCCGGCCGGAAAACAATCATAGCCATAATAATCACGACGGCAATAACAGGAGCCGCCGGTGTTTTCAGCAGCAAGCTTATTCCGGATCTTCCGATAAAATTCGTCTGCGCCGGATTCATCGTGACAGCCCTGCTTCTGCTGCTTTCATCGGCAATGGAAAAAAAACAGGCGGAAAAAGGCGGCACGGACAAAAAAGGAATATCACCGGTTCAGGCGGTGATTGTCGGCGTGATGCAGGGAATAGGAACGCTTCCCGGAATTTCCCGTTCAGGCTCCACAATCGCCGGCGCGCTTTTTGCGGGAGTAGACAGGGCTTCGGCCGGAGAATTCTCATTCATCGTGTCAATTCCGGCAATCCTCGGAGCGTTCGTGCTTGAGCTTAAGGATTTGGGAACAATGTCCGAAACCGTAGGAGCTGCGCCGATAATAGCAGGATGCGCCGCATCATTTGCAGTCGGCTATATCTCGCTCACACTGCTGATGCGGATGATAAAAAAAGGAAACCTGAAGTGGTTCGCCTGTTATCTGATTCCGGCAGGAATTCTCGGAATGATTTTCCTCAGATAGGAAATTACGGGAAACATAAAAAACAAATCATCAGGACAGAAAAAATGAACATAAAATCAAAAAGAATTTTCACAGTATTTGCTGCGGCTCTCGCCATGGCCTCCTCACCGCTTATTGCGGAAACCTCGCTTGAGAAAGAAATCGAGGGAATAAAGACCGAGCTGTCCGAACTTGCCAAAAGGACAGGAAAAGCCGCGGACATGTCACAGAAGGAAATCGAGAAAAAAACAAAGAAACTGACCAAAAAACTGAACAAGAAGACACGGAAACTGGCAAAAGAAATGGAGAAAGCCGGACGTGAAATCTCAAAGGAAGCGGAAAAAGCAGGAAAGGAGATTTCGGGCAAAATCAGGAAAATATTCGACTGAGGCGCTTGATGCGTAAAATTTTCAGCGGAACTGCGGAGATGGAACGGCAGGTAAAAGAATCCGTCGGATTTCCACCTGCACTGATGATGGAAAATGCGGCCGCCGCGCTCGAAAAGACCGTACTTTCTGCCGCCGGACGAAACAAAGCTGAGGTGATTCTTATTGCGGCCGGCCGCGGAAACAACGGCGCCGACGGAATCGCACTTGCCCGCAGACTTTACGGAAAAATTCAGGTGGAACTGACGCTGACAGGCGAGCCTTCAACATCGGAGGCGCGTCTTCAGCTGTTGATGGCACGGAACGCAGGAATCATTCCTGTTACGGTGGAGAAATTCTGCGCATCGCTTGATTCCGGAAAATCAGTGGCCGTAGACTGCCTGTACGGTACGGGATTCCGCGGAACGCTGTCCGGAAACGATGCGCTGATTGTTGAAAAAATGAACAGTGCGGATGCGATCCGTGTCGCATGCGACATTCCGTCCGGTCTGAATCCGGAAGGAAGTCCCGGATTTTCACAAGGAGAAGAAACGGTTTTTCGGGCGGACATCACGGTAACGATGGGCACGCTCAAAGAGGTCCTTTTCTCCGACACGGCGGCTGAATTCACAGGAAAAATAATCACCGCCGAACTTGGGATTTCTGAAACTGTCTTTGAGTCTTATGGAATTCCGTCCGCATTTCTGATTGAGAAAACCGACATGATTCTGCCGCTCAGAAGAAAACGCAACGTGCACAAAGGAACATTCGGACATACGGCGGTCATCGCGGGAGAAAAATCCGGGGCGGCAATAATAGCCGCGCAGTCCGCGCTTAATTTCGGCTCAGGCCTTGTAACGCTGATAAAACGACAAGACAGGGATTTCTCACCGTTCACCGTTCCGCCGGAACTGATGGTTTCGGATTCGTTTCCCCGCCGGACAACAGCAATAATCGCAGGTCCAGGTCTTGGAGCCGGAAATGCGGAAAATTCATTCGAATTTATCGGAAATTTTCTGCTCACAAGCGGAGTCCGGCCCGCGGTTGTCCTTGATGCGGACATTCTGAGATCCGACGGAACCGGAGAATTTCTGCGGAATTCAGAAGGAAAGACAGCAGGAACAATTCTGACTCCGCATCCGGCAGAACTGGCAGCCCTTGCGGAAAAAATCGGAATAGGAAAATTCACTGCGGAAGAGGCTGCCGCGCGCAGAGCTGAGATTGGACAGAAATTCACGGAACTTTTTCCGGACTGCGTCCTCGTGATGAAGGGAGCTGTCACGTTCATATCGTCAAAAGGAAAGACGATGATATGCGCCGACGGAAACCAGAGCCTGTCAAAGGCCGGTTCGGGTGATGTTCTGGCCGGAATGTGCGGTGCGCTTCTCGCCCAGGGCTACAGCGCGGAGAATGCGGCTGTCTCTTCAGTCGAGGCACATGCTCTGGCCTCATCCTGTGCGGAAAACGCCGGCTCATATTCACTTACCCCGCAGAAACTGATGGACAAAATCGCCTCGGGTCAGGACATCATCGCAAATCCGCCACAATTGAATTTATAGAGAGAAGTCATTATATTTTAAGGATAAAAACTTAAACCGCCGCTAAAAGCGGAATCTGTAAATTTTAGGAGCAAAATATGATTAAGACAGTAAAAGATGTTGATCTTAAAGGCAAACGCATTATCATGCGCGTTGATTTCAACGTTCCTATGAAGGACGGAGTTGTTCAGGACGACACACGTATCATGGCGGCTCTTCCTACAATCAAATATATTCTTGAGCAGAATCCGCGCTCGCTTGTTCTGATGAGCCACCTCGGAGATCCTAAAAAGGACGTCAAGAAGGCGCAGGAAAAGGCTGAGAAAGCCGGAAAGACTTGGACTGAAGCAGATTCAGAGAAATTCATCAACGGCAAGAACCGCATGGCTCCGGTCGTAAAATATTTTTCTGAAAAGCTTGAAAAAGAAGTTACATTCCTTCCTGACGCACTCGGACAGAAAGCCGCAATCGACGCTCTTCCGGACGGAGCTGTCGCAATGCTTGAGAATGTGCGCTTCCACAAGGAAGAGACTTCAAAAGATACAGCTGAGCGCGAGACAATGGCAAAAGAGCTTGCAACTTACGGCGACATCTTTGTAAACGACGCTTTCGGAACAGCACACCGCGATCAGGCTTCAACAGCTACAATCGCAAAATTCATGAAAGAGCAGCCGGTCGGCGGATTCCTCATGGAAAAAGAAGTGAAATATCTTGAGCCGATGGTTACAAATCCTCCGAAGCCTATGGTTGCCATTATCGGCGGCGCAAAGGTTTCTTCAAAGATTGCCGTTTTGGAATCCCTTCTCAAGAACGCAAAGTATCTTGTTATCGGCGGCGGAATGGCATACACATTCCTCAAGGCCCAGGGACACAATGTAGGAAAATCTCTTGTTGAGGACGACTTTATCGACACGGCAAAGAAGCTTCTTGCGGACGCTGACGCAAAGGGCGTAAAGATTCTTCTTCCTGTTGACCACGTTGGAGCAACTGAATTCAGCGCGGATGCAAAACCTGTTGCAGTTGACGGAGTTGACATTCCTGCTGACCTTATGGCGATGGATGTCGGACCTAAAACTGTTGAAGAATATAAGAAAGCAATCGGCGAGGCAAAGTCAATCGTCTGGAACGGACCTGTCGGAGTATTTGAATTCGACGCGTTCGCAAAGGGAACTGAAGCTGTCGCACATCTTGTTGCGGAAGCTACAGGACGCGGCGCGATGACAGTTGTAGGCGGCGGAGATTCTGTTGCCGCTGTAAACAAGTTCCACCTTGCAGACAAGATGAGCCACGTTTCAACAGGCGGCGGCGCTTCCCTCGAGCTCCTCGAAGGAAAAACACTTCCTGGAATCGCGATCTTGGCTACAAAGTAGCTGAAAAAGAAAAGCTCTGCGCAAGCCGCAGGGCTTTTTTATATGGCGGCCGCACAACTATAAACCGGTTCCGGCGGAATCATCCGCACGGACAAAATTCTCCGCGATCCGGCTCAGAAACCCGAAACACTGACGCTTCTCCGCCTCCGAAAATCCGCCGTAGAATGTCCCTATAAGTTCCGATGATATTGTCCCCATCATCTTGTTGTACATTCTTCCCTTCTCCGTAAGAAAAACTTTCCTTGCCCGCCTGTCGCGTCCGTCCTCACGGGTCAGGATCAGCCCCTCCTTCTCAAGTTTACGGACAAGAACGGTCACCGTGGATCTGTCGCGGTTTATTCTTTCGGAAAGCTCGCTCATTGTCATTCCGCCGGATGAGCCGAGCTGAAAAAGTATGTTTCCGTGCGATGACGCGAATTCCGGAAATCCGGCATCAGTAAGCCGCGCCGTAAGGAATTCAGCGGCAAGGGAATGTATATGAGAGACAAGAGAAATGCTTGTGTTTATGCTTTTTTCCATTCCACGATTATAACACGGAAATTCATCTTGCGTATTGCAAATCGGACAAAATACCATTACATTTTATAGTCATGTATGGTTTTCTTTTCAAGAAGAGTTTCTGCGACGGCTGGGACAACCTTCTCTCGGTCATAATCACAAATCTTGTATGTCTTTTTTCCGGTTTCGGTCTGATTTTTCTTGCATCGCTCGTGATAGAATCGACTCCGCTGCTTCTGCTCGTTTTCATATTCGGATGCGCCGTGATTTCGGTGCTGACATTCGCATACGGAGACATCGCCGCCGACATCGCGAATTTCAAGGGAATCCGTATCGCCGACTATTTCAAGGCGATTCCGGGTGCGCTCAAGGACGGCTCGCTTTTCGGACTGATGATTGCGGTGATTACAATCGTATCATTTATCGGACTCGACTATTATTTTCTTCAGACGACATCGCTTGCTGGAATTTTTCTGGGCGCATGTCTTCTGTGGATTGACATTTTCCTTGTCCTGTCGCTCCAGTGGTTTCTTCCGATAAGATCACTGATGCACAATGACTTCCGAAAATGCCTGAAAAAATGCTTCATCATTTTTTTTGACAACACAGGATTTTCGGTGCTGGTCGGGCTTTACAATCTGCTGATGACAGCCCTTTCCGTCCTGTTCGTCGGATTCATTCCTTCGTTCGCGGGAATTCTCATAGGAAACACGAATGCGCTGCGGATCAGGCTCTATAAATATGATTATCTTGAGGAACATCCGGAACTCAAGACAAAAAAGGAGCGCCGGCAGATTCCCTGGGAGGAACTGATTTATGACGACCGCGAGACGCTCGGCCCCAGAAAACTCAAGTCCTTCATATTTCCTTGGAAGGATTAGAACCTACGTTTGGTCCGGATATAAGAAACTGATCCCCACGGCATAAAAAAGGCGCAGATTCCGTTGAAAATCGGATTCCGCGCCTTTTCTATACAACACTGCCAGAAATCAACTGACTTCCGTGACGGAATTTATTATATTAAGGACATTTTTAAATCCCGTGGATGTTATCGCACGGTCAGCCTCATTTGAAAGCGACATGAAATAAAGTTTGTGACCGGCATCCTCGCTGTCATTGAACGCGGCAAGAACAGTTCCAAGTCCTGAAGCGTCAAGCTCCACAAGTTCGGACATATCAAGCACAACGTTGTTCATCTGCACAGCCTGAAAGAGCGTCTTCTGGAATTCTCCGAGCGTATATGCGTTCAGTGCGCCCTCAAGCTCATAGAGCGCATAGTTTGCGCCCTCCTTCTCGACAATTGTCAGCTGCTCCATTACAAACCTGCCTTTCTTATCATTTCATCGATACTGCTCAAATCCGGCATCTCAAATCCGTCAGGCAGACCGGAATCAGAATCAGTTTCCACAGACGAATTCTGCTCCTCATCCCGCACCGCCGCAGAAACATCCGGCTCCGTCATGCTGTCATCCGGCACTCCGGAATTTTCATTATCAGCATAAGATGCGGCACCCGAATCCTGTGCCTGCTCCGGCACAACCGCATCCGGCTCATCTGAAATTTTGTCCGTCTCGGCGTCATCTGTTTTTTCCGGCGAATCATTTTTATCCGCAAACGCGGCGGAGGACTCGTATTTGAGCACAAGGATACTCACGTCATCCTCCATTTCCTTGGACATGAATTTGACGAGGCTGTCAAACGTGAACTGCGCCATGCGCTGCGCCGGATATGTTGAATTGTCAAGAATCGCCTGCTGAACACGCTCCTTGCCGAACTGCTCACCACGCAGAGAATGTGACTGGATAAGTCCGTCCGTACAGGCAAGAATTATGTCTCCGCGGCTAAGTTTTGTTGTCTTTACGGAAATAAAGGGAGAAATATCCTTAACAAAACCGAGGATATGACCGGTTCCCTGAATCTCTATAACATTGTTGTAGACCTGGGTATAGATGAAAAGCGCCGGAACTCCGCAGTTTATGTAGTACATTGTGTCCGTATCAAAATCAATCAGGGCGAACAGACCGGCAAATATTGTTCCCTTGCGCAGAGAATCACGGACAAAGCTGTTCACCTTCACGACAAGCTCCTTGAAGTCGTGCGTCTCCGCCAGATATGTCCTTATGATTGACTTGAGAATGACCATGCTCATAGAGGCGGCGATTCCCTTTCCGCTCAGATCTCCAACAACAAAAAGATGGCGTGTTGCCGTAAGCCTGATGAAGTCTATGAATTCACCGCCGATATTATGGGCCGGAACCATCAGATAACCGGTGTCTATCTTGGGATTGTTAAGGTGGTCAATGTTCTCCTGAATGGAGGTGATTATCTGCGATGACATCCTAATCTCGCGGTTGACGGTTCCGATTATGTCCTTGTTGGATATATTGCGCATATAATATCCGAACACGAAGAAATATGAGTACAGCTTTGTGAAAACGTTATAATCGTATTCCTTGTAATGGTCGCCGCTGACCTTTGCACCGAGGGTGATTATTCCGAGAATATTGTGACCTTCGTTAAGGATAAAGAATGCGTCCGACTTTGTGACAGCGAACAGGTCATAAAGCTCCTTCTTTACGGAGGCGATGACGTGCTCCTTCTCGACCTCGCTGTAAATCACCACGGATTTGTTTATGTTCATCAGGACATCGAATGCGGGATTTCCGAGCGGAACAGACACATCCAGTCCGTTGGAGGAATACGCCGTGTCAAGAATTCCGCTGGAATTGACTATGTACACATTCATGGATGAGCTCTCGACATTCCTGCGCATTATCTCGAACATTCTGTTTGTAATCTCGTCCATCTCGCCGTTGTAGTCGATGCCGGCAAGATCCTTTTCCAGAGAATTCTCGTAGTCGGCGGTGTAAAGTCTTGAACTTGAAGAAAGCACATCGGAGATTTTAAGCGCGAATATGACAGCTCCCACCGCGACAATGGAGAAAACGGTTATATAGGACGGCGTGAACGCCGAAATGGACGGCTGGATTGCCGCACAGATGACACCGACAAGAACCGCCGGAATCAGATAGGAGATTATCACCTTGAACACGGAAACCGCAATTCCCTTGCCGGAAGGAACCGTCGTCTTTGACAGCGCCGCGAACATTGTGACAAACATGAAAAGATAGCCGTAAAGATACAGCAGAGAGAACGACGGATTCGCCTGGGAGATAAAACTTATCAGATAGTTTACAGCCCACATCAGAAGAAGCGACTCGCCTACAAGGATGGACTGGTATTTTTCCAGCTGCGTTGCCTTGTCCTCCTGAATCACAAGCAGGAACAGATATGAAACCGCAGGAAGGAAGAATTTTATCACAAAGTTGTACACAGAAACCCAGGTCCACGGGAAGAATTTTCTTGCGTCCGGCGGGAAAATATATTCCGACATGATGAAAATTCCCTTCTCCACGGAAATGTCAATCATATTGAAATGCCAGTAGACGATGTAGAACACAAACGCAAACACGATGAATTTTATCACCGTAAGAAATCTTTTTTTTATGTTGGCCGCAATCGATACAATACCGAAACTCAGGTTTATGAAGAAAAGTCCGTCCACAAGGAAGAGAATTCTCATAATCTGATTTGTCAGTGCGGAAAGCCATACATTGTGGAACAGAAGAACCAGCGTATAAATACCGGACTCTATGGTGACTATAAGAAGTGCGACAACAAGCGTGCTTATCTCGAAGGAACCGTTTCTGACCCGCCTGTCAACAGACATCGTGTAGAGGATAAAAAAGCAGGTTACAGCAATATTCAGAATCAAATAAATCATATCAATATCCCACCTTCGCAATCATCATGGTGACATCATCGTGCAGCTTCTGATCACCGTTGTACTTCATGATAAGATCAACTATATCGTCCACAAATTCCTGTGGAGATTTTGCGGCTCCGGATTTTAGCGTCCGTCTGAAAAGATCCGTGTCTCCAAGTTCCACGCCGTTCTCGTCCATAACCTCGGAGACACCGTCCGTCGCGATAAGGATTGAATCTCCGCGGAAAAGCCGTTTCTCCGCCACATTCACATCGCCCATATCAATGATTCCGACAAGACTTGCGTTGGATGTAAGAGGCTTCATCCTGTAGCCGTCCGGAGACGGAGAAAGGATTATAGGATCCGACATAGACGCGTTTATGTAGCGGATTTTCATTTTTTCGGTATCGACAATTCCGAGGAAAAGAACCGTATATTTATCCTGAAGGTGCATTCCCTTTATCGCCTTATCCACCGCATGGATGATTCCGACAAGATCATTTTTGTCCTCGATGATTTTTACGGTGTTCATCACAAGTCCCATTATGAGCGCGGCAGGAAGTCCCTTTCCGGAAACATCGCCGAGCATCAGAAGGGTCCGGTTCCCGTCAATCGGAAGAATTGAATAGTAGTCGCCCGAGACATTTACCAGCGGACGGAAATATGTCGCAATCTTGAGCTTGGGAATGTTTGGAATTGTCTGCGGCAGAAACGAGCGCTGGGTTTCGGCAAGCTGCTCCCATTCCTTTGTTGTGGCCGAAATCTCCGAAAGCTTGGAGATTGTCCTTGTTCTGCTTATGAAGCGCTTGTATTCCTCAAAAAGACGCGAATATATGTCAAGATCAAAAAGGCGCGTATAACGGCAGAAAACGTAAAGATGCTCCTTGTCGCAGCAGAGGAAGAATCCCCTTGCCTTTCTGTAGTTGCCTGAAACACCGATATGATGGTCAAAGAAATAAAATCCGTCGCTCCAAGATTCAGGGAAATTCAGCGCGAGCTTGTTGCGCGTCTCCTCCGCTACGGTAATCCTGTCCGGGCTGTTGTAAAGGATGTAGTTCTTCTTCCGGTCAACAAGCATGACCGAACAGTCGCCTTTTTTCTCCAGAATATCGGCTATCGCTCCGTAGAAGTCATCAAGCGAATAGCAGAAGCGCAGTCTGTTTATGAATTCCGTCAGAATAAGGTTCTCTCCGCTTTCCAACGTGTTTTTTCTTACAATGCCCAGCAGATAGGACTTCACCTTTGTTCCGAAAAAAAGAATCGCCACAAAAATGACGGCGACAGAAAGAAAAGTGAATACGGAATACTCTCCCTGAGACTTCATCGGAAGCAAAAGGAGTCCAAGCGCAATAAACAGAAGGATAACTATTATATTAACGCCGACAAGAACGATTTTTTTTTGCGCCCTATACATTAACCACCTCAAATATGATGTTCAGTCTTTCTGATTGAATCATGGGCATCTCCGGAAACAGACGTTTTCAGAGGCTTCTTCATTCTATCATATAATCGGCAGGAAATGGAGAAAAACTTATCAAAATAATACCTTTACGGAGAATCCACCATCCGCAAAGATATACAGTCACATTCAGCTGCGGTAAATTTCCCTTCCGTCAATAAAAAGTCCCTTCACCCGGCCGGCCAGGGCGTAACCGTCAAAAGGAGTCGCCTTTCCGCGGCTGCAGAAAAGACGGCTGTCCACAGTCCAAATTTCGTCAGGATCTATAAGAACAAGGTCGGCGTCAAATCCGCTTCTGAGCAGTCCCTTGTTAAGTCCGAGAATTCTTGCGGGATTAGCCGACATCAGCCTTGACAGCTGTCCCAGAGAAAGCTGGCCAGTCTGAACAAGAACCGAACTGCACACCGCAAACGCGGTCTCAAGCCCCGTAAATCCGGGCGCACCGCCGGCCTTGTCATCAAGAGTATGAGGAGCATGATCGGTGGAGATGACGTCTATAGTTCCGTCACGCAGCGCCTCAATCAGAGCGAGCCTGTCCTCCTCCGTGCGTAGCGGCGGATTGACGAACGCGCGGATAAAAGGCTCCTCCGTGCCGCAGAGCGCGATATGATGCGGAGTGACCTCGCAGGTGACGGAAAAACCGGATTTTTTGGGAGTAGGAACAAACGGCTGACCGTCGCAGAAGGCGTCCCAGGCGGCGGATGATTCGTCATCCAGAAAATCGGCCTCGTTGTCATAAATCATGCTTTTGGCGGCACGTACGGAATCAATCGCCCTTGCGGTGCTTATGTGGTCAATGTGGACACGGCATCCGGCTTTCTGGGCAAGCATTATGTTGCGTTCAGTTGCGGAATTTTCGGCAAGGGCAAGAAAATCATTCGCACAGCCGATAAGTCTGTCTATCTCGTCAAGCGTCTCGTCCGGAATTCCGGTTATGTCGTCATCCGCTGCGCCCCATGCGGAAAGACCGCAGCTTTTCATCAGCTCAAGCGCATTCCGGCGGAAAGGTCCCGCAAGACCGGCAAGCTCCGGATCCTCACAGTGACACCCGACTATTATCCCCTTCTCCGCGGCGGCCGTCATTGCGGCGAGCATCACCGACGAAGAGGCGACATCATGCCCGTCCTCCGTAATGACAGGAACATAGCGCCTGTCAAGGGAGAAAATATGTCCGACACTTTTTCCCCCGAAATTCTCGGTTATGCTGACGGACTGAAAGAGATGTCCAAGCCCGAGCGCGGCGGCAGAACGTTCCACCTCAAGCGCGGCCTCCATCGACGAGATGACGGGATTTGTGTTCGGCATGGCGACCACGGTACCAAAACCGCCGGCTGCGGCCGCATGCATACATGAATCAAGATCCTCCTTCTGAGGAAATCCGGGCCATCTTGTATGCACGTGCATATCGACGAATGCAGGCTCAATGACCAGCCCTCCCGCATCAAAAAGCTCCGGCTCGGCGGACGAATTTCCGTCCTCCGCAAGAACAGCCCCGGCAAGAGCGGCGGCCGTAGAGCTGTTCGTAAAATAACCGAGAAACACCGCCCGGATTTTTCCGTCGGAGACAAGAACCGCCCCCGGAGAATCCGTATCAGCATCCACAAGACGCGCATTGTATATGACAAGAGGTTTCGCCATCATCCGTTGTCCTTTCCTGCCTGATAAAGCGTGTCGCAGTACTCGCAGCGGTAAAGTCCCTTCTGCCGGTCAACAAGCAGGAACGTCGGCGGAACATAATGCTCCGTTGCGGTGATACAGCGCGGATTCTTGCAGGAGAACACATTCTGCACCTTTGAAGGAAGCTCCATGTTTATCTTGCGGACAATCTTCTCGTCCTCAATCACATTTACGCAGATGTTCGGATCGATAAATCCGAGAACCGAATAGTCGATGTTGATTATGTTGTCAATTTTGATGATGTCCTTTTTTCCGCTCTTCTCGGAAGGGACGTTCATTATAAGACAGGCGGAAAAAGGCGCCTTGTCAAGTCCGAGCCACCGGAAGATTCTCCAGCCGCTCCCGGCACGGATATGGTCAATCACAAGACCGTTCTTTATCGTGTTCACATTAAGCATTTTTCATTCTCCAAATAAAAATCAGTCCGGACTCATTCCACGGATCCGGTGAGCTTCGCAATCAGCGCCATCCGTGCGTACATTCCGTACTTCACCTGCTTGAAATACGCGGCACGCGGATCATCATCAACTTCCGGCGAAATCTCGTTCACGCGCGGCAGCGGATGCAGCACAATCATGTTCTTCCTTGCCATGCGCATTTTCCCGCGGTCAAGGATGTAGCTGTCCTTGAGGCGGATGTAATCCTGCTCGTTGAAGAACCGCTCCTTCTGGACGCGCGTCATGTAGAGGATGTCAAGCTCTCCGATAACCTCGTCAAGGCTTTCAGAAGTCTCGTAGCTCACGCCGGCCGGCTCAAGAATGTTCTTCACCAGATAATCGGGAACCGTCAGCTCCTTGGGACTTATGAAGACGAATTTGTTTCCCCGGTAATGCCTCATCGCCTCGGCAAGCGAATGTACGGTACGCCCGAACCGCAGATCTCCGCAGAAACCAATCACATGATTCTCAAATCCGCCGCAGAGCTGACGGATTGTAACCATGTCGGTCAGAGTCTGGGTCGGATGATAATGACCACCGTCTCCGGCATTTATCACCGGACAGGCCGAATATTTTGACGCGAGAAGAGCCGCCCCTTCCTTGGGAGTACGCATCGCGATTATGTCCGAATATGACGACACCACACGGATTGTGTCGGCCAGCGTCTCGCCCTTTGTGGAGGACGTGTACGACGCGTCGGCAAACCCCTCCACGGATCCGCCGAGCCTCAGCATTGCAGCCTCGAATGAAAGCCTTGTCCGCGTGCTCGGCTCAAAAAAAAGTGTCGCAAGAATTTTCCCGCGACACACATCCTGAAAAGTTTTTGGCTCCACAATAATCTGCTCGGCAAGAGAACAGATTTCATCAATCTCAGAAACAGACAAATCATCAGGCTGAATCAGATGACGACCGGCTAACATAATTTCCCCCAAAATTCAGATTTCGGAGAGTATACCACAATCGCACAAAGAATTCCACGGAAAACAGACCGCCGGATTGACCGTTGGAATCAGGCAAAAAAATCCCCCGCCCGGAGGACGCATTTTACAGAACGCCGGCCGGACAGGGGAAAAGCAGATTGATTTCAGGAAATCAAAGGGTTATTTTATATAAGCATACTGATATACAGCACCATTATACAGATTTATTGAGCCTGATGCCTCTGCTGAAATATCAGCCTTTGCGATTTCAGCTTCTATAATAGCCCCAAGTTCATATTCAGCAGGTGCTGAAATTTCCTTTACCACAGACCAAGAAGAATCAATAAGACCTCCAATTCCCCAATTGCCTTTGCCTTCAGCTGTCATTACATAAGCGATTACAAGAGTTTCACCCTTAGAATTATCCCTTACATCTTTTACAGCGTTTTCCAAAGTGTCACTTGCAGTTCCTGATTCAAGTTTTATGAGTTCCATGGAATTTACAGTAAATTTCTTGCAGTTTGTTCCGGAGTTCTGAACAGCAATTTTCTGAATTCCATCAACAATCTTGATATAAGTATTGTCATACTGGCTGTTTCCGGAAGGAACAATGTTAGCAAGCTGATACAAAGAATTCCAGTCGCCTTCCCCCAAAACTGTAACCTGACCAGTCAAATCTCCAGCATCGTAATCAAAGACAATCTCTTTGCTGTCGGCATCATAGAAAGAGCAGGAAAGTTTTATATAAGCGAAGTCAGAAAGGCTTACAGTTGCAGGGATATAATCAGAAAGAAGGACAACCGATGTATCATAAGCCTTTGACGGTTCAACAGTTTTATTTATCTCATACTTATATGATACAACAACCCACTTTGCCTTTACCGTCGTGTCCGCCTTGATTGCAGTGCTGAAGTCAAAGTCCCAGCCGTTGAACGTGTATCCGTCCTTTGTCGGCTTGTCCGCAGGCTCGGTGGCCGTCTTTCCGTATTCGACAGTCTGTTTCGCCTCAAGTCCCTCGAACGATACGGTGAACGTCCTTGCCGTGATTTTCGCGTAAATCACGGTGTCGGCGGTAATCGCCTTGGAAAAGTCGAATTTTGCGGTGAAGGCAGCGTCGCTGTAGAAGCCCTCAAGCTCGTAGCCCTCCGTAACAGCACCATTGGCCGCAGTCCTCATAGCCTCTTCTGACAGAGTGTTTCCGTCGATGACCCCATCAGGATAGGGAACCTCCGTCCCGTTGCACACCACCTTCACGCTGTGCTTTACAATCGCCTTCTCGGAGAAATACGCGTACAGTGTAAGGTCGCCGGTGGTTCCCCTGGCGATTTTCGTGACCTGCGTCTTGTACTCCGCATCCTTGAACCAGCCGCCGAAATTCGGCTTGTCCGCGGGCGCTGTCGGATCCTTGAGCGTTATGTCGTCTGTATCGATTGTGTATGTAGCCGGATTATCGGCGTGGTTCGTTCCGCCGTTCAGCTTGTAGGTGATTGTGTAGACGTGCGCCGTCCATTTTGCGGTGAGCGTCAGGTCTGCCGTCACGGCCGCGCTGAAGTCATATTCGTCTTTTCCGCTGTACCATCCGCCGAAGTCGTAGCCGTTCCTTGCGGGGTCGGTCTCCGGTCTGGCAACGGTCTTTCCGTCCTCCACGGTAACGGATGTGGCCTCCGCTCCGTTGTCATAATTGAACGTGACTGTGTGTTTCGCCGTCTCCGGCTCAGTTGTGGTGGGCTGCTGGCATGAGGTGAATACTACCCCCCCCCAGGAGTACCAGAGCTGCTGCCGCCGCCGCGCGGCTCACGATGTTTTCTTTTCTCATTCGTTCCTCCTTGTGACAAGAAAAAAAGAAAGGAGCTGTATTCAGAAAAAAGGTTCCTTTTTTCATACATACTCCTTGTCTTCAAAAAGTTTTGATTTTGCTCAAATAAAATCAAGCATTTATGTTTTTTGAAGCAATATATACAGTCTACATCCATATTTTTGATAAAAACATAGGTGTTTTTCCCTAGGTTCAGCCGAATTTTCCGTGATTTTCTCCGTGGATGTCCTCCTCTGGAAAAAGAATTGTTTTTCCGCAGCTGTTTATTTTAAAGGAACGTTTTTTTTAAAGGGTGCTGCGGTTCTCGCCATCGCTCTCGGTCTTGCGGCCTGCAACCAGCCGAGCGGAGGAGACTCGAACAACGACAGCGAGAAAAAGACTGAAATCAAAGTCGGAACTGTCGGTTCGATTGAAATGAAAGAGAATAGAACTTATAATAATCAGGCTGTTGTGGAATGGATTGCGTCAGACAACGAATATGCGGTCAAGACAGGAGACAAACTTTCGTTCACCATAAAAGGAACTCCGGACGGAAATGTCTCCGAGGTAAAGGCCTTTGTCGTTGACAACAGCGAGGCTGCTAACTACTGGAAACTGCTTTCCGGTTATGTAAATACAGGTGCGGCTTTGACAAAAGACACCGAGGCCGCAATAACATTTGACGTGGAGATAACTGCGGATGCCTCCAGCGCTGCGCCTGAGGCCTGCAAACTGGCACTTTATTTTGAGCCTGTACAGAAGGATACCATAACAATAAATGTGTCCGAATTTAAAGTCGAGAAAAAATAAGTTTCTGTTCTGATTTAAGCCGATCTGAAAAACAGGTCGGCTTTTTATTTAGGGTTTAATCAAACCGTAAAAACGGATGAGTCAAGGCCTTGAGCGTAAGCGTGCCTTGACCAGACGTATTCCGTTCACATTCCCCGTATCGGGTGACCCTTTCCGTTGTAAATTCCGTCCGTTTCTGTTAAATTCACGGCAACGGTATGAGTACGGAAATTGTTTTTGATTCTGACGAGAATAATCCTGACGCGCTGATAGGCGAATTTTTTGCGGACAACGGCTACCTTTCCGATGATGACAGAAAAAGAATCGGAGAGGCATGGAATTTTCTTGTAGAAAAATGCGGCGGAAAGCTCCGTCCGTGCGGAAGTCCATATTACCTTCATCCTCTGCGTGTCGCGAACATAATCGCCCAGAACAGGCTTGATTCTGACGCGGTGATTGCGGCGCTTCTTCACAGCATCGATGAATTCGGTGTGACGGACGGCGAGATCCGGGAGCGGTTCGGAGAACAGGTTGCGGGAATCATCCGGGGAACCACGCGGATAATGCATCTTTCCAAGAATTCAAAGACGCTGCACCAGTCCGACGCAGTTCGCAAGATGCTTTTTGCGATGGTGGATGATGTCCGGATTATACTGATAAAGCTTGCCGACCGGCTTGACCGGATCCGCCACATAAAGAGTCTCGGTCCGGAGCAGCAGCGGATTCTTGCCGAGGAGATAATCGACATCTGGGCGCCGCTTGCCGACAGGCTCGGAATGCAGGACGAGAAGAACGAACTTGAGGATCTGAGCCTCAAATATACGAATCCGGCGGTTTTCCAGCAGATAAAGGCGATTGTGGCCCAAAAGAAAAACGAGCGCGCCAACTATCTTGACAAGGCCGTGCAGAGCATTTACCGCTCGGCGGAAAAGGCCGGAATTCAGGTTTCCATAACCAGCCGGGCAAAGCATTTTTATTCCATATATCAGAAGATGCGCCGCCGCAACAAGGAGCCGGGTGAACTTTATGACCTGCTTGCCCTGAGAATTCTGTGCAATACTCCGGCGGAATGTTACACGCTTCTGGGAATTGTCCACAGCCTGTGGAAACCGCTTGAGGGCCGCTTCAAGGATTATATCGCCATGCCCAAATCAAACGGCTATCAGTCGCTGCACACAACTGTAATGTGCGGCGAGCGGCCGCTTGAGATTCAGATACGCACCTACGACATGCACAACATGGCCGAGCACGGAATAGCAAGCCACTGGCTGTACAAAAAAGGAACGAACCGGGATCTTGTCGAGAAGGACAAGCTGGACATATTCAACAAGCTGCAGGCGCTCAAGGACAGTCCGGTTGCGGACGAGAATTCGTTCGCCTCGCTGAAGGACGAGCTTCTGGGAGATTCGATTTACGTCTTCACCCCGAAAGGCGATGTGATTCAGCTGCCGGCAGGCGCTACGGCGATTGATTTTGCATACGCGATTCATTCCGCAGTCGGAGAGAAGATTGTCGGGGCAAAGGCGGACGGAAAGATAATTCCTCTTACGGCGCCGCTCAAAAACACCCAGATAATTGAAGTGATGACGAATCCGCAGGCGCATCCGACGGAATCGCAGTACAAGGCGGCAAAGACATCCAAGGCGAGACAGAAAATCCATGCGTGGCTTTCGGCGAATATTCCGAATTTCAGCGAGAAGAACGCCGCGGCGCAGAAAAATCCGGCGGAAATTCCGGCCGCAAAACCGCCGCGGAAAAGACGGCCGAAACTCGGTGAGCATGAGATTCCGGAACACAACGTGACCGGACGCATAAAAATCGACGGCTCGGTGAATTTCGTGTTCACCATCGCGCAGTGCTGCCGCCCCAAATATCCGGATCCAATTGTCGGCTATATCTCCCGGCTGCGTGGAGTCTCCGTGCACCGCGCGGACTGCCTGGTATACCAGCGGATTCCCAACAAGGAGCAGCGCAGCGTTGAGGTCACATGGGATGTGATGAAAAAGGACTGACTGCTGCGGCAGGCAATGAAGCCGCGGCAAAGGCTGTCTCAACAGCCGAAGCCGAAGACCGGAACCGTGCCGGCGCACGGTGAGGACTTTGAGCGTGAGCGAACGGCGGAACTGCCGGCGGCACATCGTGACGGCCGCCCGAATCCGGCGCTTTAATTGAATTTTTGCGGCGCAAACAGTAGAATGTTGGCATGGATTTATTGAAAAAACTTGATGACTGCGCGAAACGCTACGAGGAAGTGAACGCGCTTGTCATGGACAGCAATCTTGTAAAGGATCAGAAAAAATACAAGGACACAATGCGCGAGCACGGCTATCTTTCGGAGGTCGTCGCGCTTTATGATGAATACAGGAAAATTCTCCAGGGCATAAAGGATGCCACGGAGATGATAACGAACGAGGAAGATCACGACATGAAGGAGATGGCCCGCGAGGAGTTCAGGGAGCTTGAGGCGCAGAAACCTGTTGTCGAGGAGAAAATAAAGCTCAAGCTTGTTCCGCCGGATCCGCTTGACGAGAAGAACATAATCGTGGAAATTAGGAACGGAGTCGGCGGAGACGAGGCTTCGCTTTTTGTGGCGGATCTTTTTGAGATGTACACGCGTCTTGCCGAAATGAAAGGCTGGAGATACGAGATAATGAATTCCAGCCCGACGGAAGTCGGCGGATATAAGGAAATATCGTTTTCGATAAGCGGAAAATTCGTATACGGAACGCTGAGATGGGAAGGCGGAGTTCACCGAGTGCAGCGCGTTCCCACGACTGAAGCCCAGGGAAGAATCCATACGAGCACAGTGACCGTAGCTGTTCTTCCGGAGGCGGAGGAGACCGAAATAGAGATAAAGGACAGCGATGTTCGGGTTGATGTAATGCGGGCGGGCGGCCCCGGAGGACAGTGCGTAAACACGACGGACTCCGCGGTCAGACTCACGCATATTCCCACAGGAATCGTCGTAATCCAGCAGGACGAGAAAAGCCAGATAAAGAACAAGGCAAAGGCGTTCCGCGTCCTCCGCGCAAGGCTCTTTGATCTTGAGGAAAGCAAGAAACGTGCGGAACGCGACAACGCACGCAAGTCGATGGTCGGTTCGGGTGACCGTTCGGAAAGAATAAGAACATACAATTTTCCCCAGAACCGCGTGACCGACCACAGAATCAACCTTACGCTCTACAAGCTTGACCAGTTCATGATGGGATATATGGACGAGATGCTTGACGCGCTGAATGTCTATGCAAAGGAAGAGCAGCTCAAAGCGGATGTCTCCGCACTGGAAAGTAACGCATAACAGAAATGACGATAAGGGAAGCAAAGACTGCCGGCATGAGATTTCTTGCGGAGTCGTCTCCGACAGCCGCGCTGGACACGGACTGTTTTCTTGAATTCATTCTTGACAGGCCTAAATCATTTCTGCTGGCCCATTCGGACGGAATTCTGACCGACGGGCAGGCCGGAGCGTTGGACGAATGTCTGCGCAGGCGGAGAACCGGACTTCCGGTCGCATACATAACCGGACACAAGGAATTCTTCGGGCTTGATTTTGAGGTGAATCCGTCCGTTCTGATTCCGAAACCTGACACCGAGCTTCTTGTGGAGAAGGCGGCGGAAATTCTCACAGAAAAAATTCACTCAAGGAAAAATTCTCTTCTCACCGTCTGCGACATGTGCACGGGAAGCGGCTGCGTCGGAATCTCGGTGATTTCAGCTCTGCTTTCGTCCGGAATCAGCGGCGGAATTCTTCCGGCGTTCACGCTTGCGGACATAAGTCCCGCCGCACTTGAGACGGCAAAGGCAAACGCGCTGAAAATACTGGGCGGCAAAGAAAATATACGGATAAAATTCGTGCAGACAAATCTGTTCGCCTCGGTTCCTGGAAAATTCGACATGATAACTGCGAATCCGCCATATATTCCCGCAGCGATGACGGACGGGCTTCTTGCCGACGGAAGATGTGAGCCAAGGCTCGCACTGGACGGAGATGTGACGGAAAACGGTGACAGGGCGGAATCCGGAGACGGACTGGAAATCATCAGAAGGCTTGTTCCTCAGGCACAAAAACATCTTGCGCCTTATGGAATTCTTCTGATGGAAACCGGAGAATACAATGCGGAGGCTGCGGCGGAACTGGCGGAAAACACCGGATTCAGGAACGTGTCGATTCACCGGGATCTTGCAGACCAGCTCCGTCTTGTGCAGGCCTCGCTGTGACCGCCGCTACACCAGCTCGCTTTTGCTGAAAAATACGGAAATTCCCTCGCCCGGAAACTTCTGCTTGACAGCCCTGATTATAGCCTGTATTTTAAGCGCCTCCTCACGCGAGACATAAGCGAACAGGACGAAATTCTGTTCCGGCCAGACGGTCGAACCGAGTTTTTTTGCCCTGGCGCCGCGGCCGTGTGTCACCGGAAGAACCGTATATTCTATCTCAGGAAGCTCCTGCTCCAGAAGCTCGATTATGTCGTCCTCCACGGACTGATTGGATATTATCTCCGCCCTGTAGTCGAATTTTTCCTTCATGGCTATTTCTCCTCGGCTGCGTTCTGATCCGCAAGCTCTTCCTTTACATCCGAATAATCAACTTTTATCGGAGATTTTGAGGCCGCCTTCGGCTTCATGAAAAGCGCATACAATACAGGAATCACAAGCAGCGTGACAAAGGTGCTCGAAGTAAGTCCTCCTACAACCGCCACGCCGATCGGCTGAACCAGCGCCGCCTGACCTTCCGTTGCAAAACACATCGGAAGCATTCCGAGAATTGTCGTAAGCGTTGTCATCATGACCGGGCGGAAGCGGCTTTTTCCGGCCTGCCAGCAGGCTTCCATAAGGGGAATTCCGCGGCCGACAAGCAGGTTCGTGTAGTCAACAAGGATGATTCCATTGTTAACGACGATACCGACAAGCATAATCAGACCGACCATCGACATGATGGAAATCGCCTGTCCCAGTATTTTGTACAGGAACACCACGCCTATTATCATGAACGGAATTGTTGCCAGATTTATAAGCGGAGCCTTGAACGACTCGTATGTTGACGCCATCACTCCGAAAACAAGAATCACGGCCATAAGTATGATCTGGAGATAGAGCTTCATCTGCGAAGTTGTGTCCTGCCATGAACCTTCGTAACTTACGGTAACGCTGTCCGGAATTATGAACGAGTTGCTGATTCCGTCCTTTATCATGTCCTCAACAACATTGGCATTTTTGTCAGTAAGAATGCTCGCCGTAACATGGATTATACGTGTCCTGTTCTCACGTCTTACGGTGACAGGTCCGAGCCCTTTTTTGAATGAGGCGAAATTCGCGACGGAAACCATTCCTCCTGTTCCGCGCACATAAATGGAGTCAAGATCAGTGACTTCCCGTCTGTCCTCCGGGCGGTATTTTACGACCACATTGTATTCATTTCCGCCGGAACGGTAAACTGAGGCCGTCTTTCCGTTCAGTGCGGCGTTTATCTCGTTTGCGACGGTGTTCACATCAATTCCGAAGGAATACGCCCGGTCCCTGTCAATAACAACCTCAACCTGCGGAAGTCCCTTGTCCGTGTCAATATTCGGCTCGCTGAGGTCTGGAATTCCGTTTATCACGTCCGAAATTTTGTCCGCGACATCAAGCGCGGCGTCAAAATCGTCCGAGCGGATTGCAATGTCTATGTCCGCTCCCATCATCTGACCGCGGAATCCCTCACGGAAAGAGAAAGTCGCATTCGGATAGTCCGCAAAATGCGCGCGTAGCTTCTGCTGGATTTCCTGCGGCGAATCGATTCTGTCGGCGGTATCAGGCAGCGAAATTTCGATGGTTCCCCTGTAGGACGAGCTGCTGCGTCCGCTGCTTCCCGCGGTAGTCGTTATGTTCTTGTAGCCTTTCACCTCGTTCTTGATGACATCCTCGAATTCAAGGAGAATACGCTTTGTCTCCGCAAGAGGAGTTCCTACCGGCATTGTCAGCCTAAGGGTGACCGAATCATCCGAACCGGACGGCATCATATTCAACTGCATTGTCGGGATAAAGGCGACGGCGATCACAAGCAGGCAGACCGAGACGACTATTGTCACCAGCTTGTTGTTCAGCGCAGCCCGCAGAATTTTTGAATACACGGAGGTTGCGCCGTCAATCACCTTCTGGAACAGTCCGTAGATGAATTTAAGCACCGGATTGGTCACCGGCTTTTCATCTCGGTTTGAAAGCGGCAGGAATTTTCCCGCCAGAACCGGCACAAGAAACACCGCAACGACAAGGGACGACACAAGCGCGATTACAATCGTGAATATTATTCCCTGGAACATCTGTCCCATCATTCCCAGCTCCTTTATATAGAAGAGAAACGGAATGAAAACGCAGATTGTAGTCAGGTTTCCGGAGACAACCGACATGAGCATTTCCTGGGAACCGAGAATCGCGGCAACTTTTGGACGTGCGCCCCGCTGACGGTAGGAATAAATGTTGTCAATCATGACGATCGAGGCATCGACAATCATTCCGACTCCGAGAATCAGTCCCGTAAGAGTCATCATGTTCAGGGTGATTCCGGCCATGTTCATGCAGAAGAGAGTGATGATAATAGAAAGGGGAATAGAAATCGAGATTATTATCGTGCTCTTGAAATTCTGCAGGAAGATGAAAAGAATGAGGACAGCAAGAAGAAGCCCTTCCACCGCGGACTGGACAAGAGTGTTGATTGTCTCGCGGATTGACGTCGTGTCATCGGAAATGATTTCAAGCGTAATGTCCGGAGGGAGCGTCTGTTTCAGCTGATCTATTTTTTCATATACGGCATCAGCCACGGTCACAGTATTCGCATCGGATGCTTTTGTTACCGAAACGTAGACTCCAGGCTCGCCGTTTATATAAGCCTCGCGTGTCTGGTCGGCATATCCCATGTACGCTCTTCCGACATCGCGCAGACGGACATCATATCCGTTCACCGTGGAAATGACAGTATCATTTATCTCGTCTATGCTTGTATACTCACCTGTAGTCCTGACAATATAATCGTACTGTCCCTCGTTCAGCTTTCCGCCGCCAAGTTCAAGATTCTGCTTTGCAAGCGCAGCTGATACGGAAGTTACGGTATATCCGTAGGCGACAAGCCGGTTCTGGCTCAGCTCGACGCATACCTGAGCGGTACGGCCACCGGAAACATCAGCCTGACCGACTCCGTCAGCCTGTTCAAGAACATCAACAATTGAATTCTCCGCAATCTGCTTGAGATCGTCCACAGAACGGTTGCCCCGGACAAGAATACGCATAATCGGCATGGAATTTGCGGAGAAACGCATTATCGATGGAGTTCCGGCATTGTCAGGAAGCGAACGCGTCACGCGGTCCAGCTTGTCACGGACATCAGAAATCGCGGCATCAAGATCAGTTCCATAGTTGAATTCCAGCGACACACTGGAGGAGCCTTCCGATGATGTGGAAGACATACTTTTAAGACCGTTCAGACTTACAAGCGCATTTTCTATAGGCTTGGTGATTGTTTTCTCCACCGACTCAGGACCGGCATTTGTGTAAGTCGTCATCACCATCAAATACGGACTTTCCGTCTCAGGAAAAAGCGCGATTGCGACTTTTCCCAAGGTGAAAATTCCAAGCATTCCCAACAGGGCAAATATCATCAGAACCAGAACGGGATGTTCCAGCGTTTTTCTTGAAACACTCATAATTTTATCTCCAATTCCGCTATTCCGCGGATTTCGTAATATCGTTCACCTTTGCGCCGTCAAAAAGGGAAAGCATTCCTTCTATTACAACCTTGTCGCCTTCCGAAATTCCATCCGTAACCTGAATATAGCCGTCCACGCTTTTGCCCGTAGTTATCTCACGTTTTTCTGCGGTTCCGTCGGATTTTACGACAAAAAGGTATTTTGCGTCATTGTTCTCGACGACAGAATCCTGAGGAACGGCAACCGAACCCGAATAATCGACCGTATACAGCTTCACTTTCGCAAACATTCCCGCATTTATCCGGCTGTCCCTGCGGTCAAAATTCAGAATTATCTCCTTTGTCCTTGTGGCAGGATCAAGTACCGGAGATACACGCGTCACTGTAGCGGCAAAAACTGTGTCCGGATAAGCCTCAAGCAGAATTTCAGCCTTCAGACCGGGAACAAGAGAGGCAACATAACGTTCCGGAATTTTCGCGGTAACCTGAAGGTTCTCCACATCGCCTATTGTAGTAATAACGCTGCTGACATAAACCTTCGCACCGGTTCTGACAGGCGCGGACAGAATGCTTCCGCTTATCGGTGCGGTGACAGGACTCAACGCATAATAACTGCCAGGTTCGGAAGGATCTATTTTCGCAATCACATCACCCTTTCTTACAGAAGATCCGAGGGAGACATTCATCTCCACCACTTTTCCGCCGATGGACGGAAACACCTCGATTGAGCTCTGTGTCTCCACCTCGCCATTCGTCATAATAAAATCCTTGAGCGTTGTTTTGCGGGCATCCATTGTTATTACTGAATAAACGGTATCACGCGATGACATTCCCTGAGGAAAATTTCTACCGCCCGGACCTCCGCCTGATTTTTTTGAGCCGGATATGAGCATGACCGCTCCCGCTGTGACGGCGACAATCACCACAACCGCAACTATTGTTCCTATTTTCTTGGCAGATTTCATATTTCACCTCTTAAATGTTTAATCCAGTTTTATTTTATGATTCGGAATTCTCCGGCGCGGATCCAAGCGTGCCGAAAGGAACACCGAGCGTATTCTCCAGATCAAGGACTGCTGAAATTATCGTATAATACTGGGACTGAAGCTGCGTTTTTGCCTGCATCAGCGAGTCGGAAGCATTCTGCAAAGTCAGCAGATCTTTTGAACCGTAATTATATGCGGCCAGCGTCATGTCGTAGCTGCGCTGTGCAAGTTCCGCATTGTTGTTCAGCGATGCAAGCTGCGATTCAGCCTGGCGGATTCCTTTCAGGCTGTTTTCTATCTGAATGACGGACGACGTCTTCTCATTCTCAAGCTGAAGCCGCAGATTTTCCAGCGAGGCTTTCTGCGATGCGATTCCGAGCGCTCCTGATGACCACGGCAAATATCCGTCAAGAGGAATTCTAACTCCGAGAGAAAGCTGGGATGATGTCTTTGGTTCTGAAAGCATTTTTGAGCCGGAGACACCGTAGGAAAATCCTGCGGTAAGAGAAGGTCCCCATGCTGAAAAACGCGTGGCAAGAAGCGAATTCTCCGCAGCCTCGATGCTGCGCATTATGCGTTTTACGGAAGGAAGCTCATCTGCGACCGTTCCGGAATCTATATTTCCTGCCGGCAGCGCTTCCTTCAGGCTTCCGTCAAGCTCAATCTGGACAGACTGGTCTATGCCGAGCATCTGCTTGAAAAGAGCCAGATTGTTCTCATAAGTGATTACTGCGGATTCTATTGACGGCTTCAAATTCTCGTAGTTCACCTGGGCGGAAAGCAGATCAAGTTCCGAAAGCTGGCCACGGTTGTATTTGTCACGGCTGAGTTCATAGCGCTGGCTTGCGGTCTCAAGATTTCTACGGCTGAGCGCGATATTCTCATTCTGATAAATCAGGCTGTAAAACGCCTTCCGGACATTCAGTTCCACGGTGCGGACGGCTTCCTCATAGGAAATTTTTCCGCTTTCATATTCAAGCGCCGCACTTTTCATCGTCGTATACAGGGACGGTGTGAGATTCAGACTAAGCGCCGCGGAAACAGACCAGCTGTAAGTATCATCATCAAGCGGCTTCGCGAAATTTCCGCTTATATTGGCAGTGGGGCTTATTGCACTCCATGAAAATTTGTCCTTTTTCTCAAGCAGATCCAAGGACAGTCTGTTCCGTTTAAGGTCAATGTTATTGTCCGCAGCAAGAATGACAGCCTCCTCAACAGTCAGAACACGCTTTTCATCCTCTGCAAACAGAACAGAAAAAAACGCCGCCGACATGAAAAAGAGCAGTGCAATTTTTTTTATTTTCATTGAATTTCTCCGGAAAAAGATTTACGGACTCGCACCGTATGGTTATATAATAATGTTTAACCGGCGAACTTTCAAAAAATTACTGTTATCGGCGGATAAATAACCGTTATAAACGATATGAAAAAGCCGCGGTCAGAAATTCCGCCGCGGCTCAAAAAGATTCAATTATTTATTTTCTTTATAGAACAGATTATGCAGAAAACCTTAAACTCAGCTTCTGTACGTCCAGAAAATACCTGATGCCCAGGTATCACGGACTGTATTGTCATACTTTATCCTGTTCTGATAATCGACAAAAACGGAGATGGAATGGTTTTTGTTTATAATCACTGAGAAGTCTGGCCTTATGTCAAAGACGAATCCGCCTGTATATGATTTTGTTGTATTGTAGTGCGGATTGTTTTTATCATACCAATATCTGTCCGCCGAGCCCCAGGCACATGAAGTCCATGCACCGAGAATGAACTGGCTGTTTATTGTAAAATCAAGTCTTCCGCCGAAATAGAACGCCGGAGTATAATTGACATTCTCCCAGAAAGTAAATCCCGCTTCCGGTCTGATCACAATTGCGACTTTGGGAATCTGCCACGTGATGGCGGCTCCGGTTCCTGTACGGCCGTCATTATCGTCACCGCCAATATTGTCCACAGCAAGATAAGCGTCAAGCGTAAAATTTTTGAGGAAAAGCGAAAGCCCGGTGTACAGATTGCCGTTTCCGTGAAGAATTCCCTCATAGGCAAAACTGGCTGCAAAAACATCTACAGGATGAATACGGAAAGCCGCATTGAACAGAGGAGCAGCAGTGGTCACGCCATCCGGAATTGCGATTCCTACCTCAAGAAAATCGTTGTAGACATACCTTGCACCAAGCGCAGCATTGGTGTTTCCGTGATAATAACTTGTGTAGCGGTTCGCATAATATGTATAACCGGACACATCCGCATTGCCGGGAACAGCATCCTTCAGTCCGCCCTGAACAATATGCGCCAAAGGCTCCCAGTAATTTGCAAGGTTTGCCGGAGCAGGTCCGATACACCAGTTCAGCCTTGTTCCCATTCCAAGATCAAATCCCTTTATCGGATGGAAAAGGAAATTCACATAATAGGATCTTGTCTCTCCATTTGTCCACCATCCGCCCTGATCCGTATAATTTGTATAATAAAAGGGAGTAACCCCAGTATTGGCGAAGCGGAAGGCGGCAAACTGATTTCCGTCCCAATCTGTAAGAGCACCCCAGTTCAACATTCCCTCAACTGTAAATTTTCCTACATCAAGCCTGACCTGAAGTGTCTCGATAAGTCCGTAAAAACGGAATCCGGCCCTGTCATCATCATTGACCTGCCCCATCGGAACACCGAATCCGGTCCACAGAGTATTCTGAACGCCGGATGAATCAAGCATCTGAGCAGAAAGAATTCCCGCCGAAAAGACGAGCGCGCCTAATGCGGCCATAATTTTCTTCATATCCAATACCTCCAAAAACAGGAGAAACTATATCATTATGATGAAAAAAAGAAAACATCTGTTAAACAAAAACGGTCACACCGTACATTACGATGTGACCGCCACAAAAACCAGACTAAAGGTCTTTCAGACTACCATTTTTTCTCAATCTGATCACAGATATTAAGCTCACCTTCTTCCATTGAGAAGAATTTGGCCTTCGTCATATCCGGAACAACATTCACTGAATCGCCAAGGCGGAATTCCGCATTTGCTGTAGTCTTTGCGATGATGCTCTGACCTTTGTTTGAAATAAGATACAGATGTGTCTCGGCTCCAAGCGGCTCCTTGTTTGTAATCTTCATCTGCATATCATCTTTTGCAACAGGTTTCTCTGTATATTTGAGATCCTCCGGACGGATTCCGAAAGAAACTTCCTTATTAACATAATCCTTAAGATACTTTGCCTGCTCGTCCGTCGGATTGATTTCGAAAGACCCCTCATCACAGACAATCTTTCCGTTCTTCTCAAGAACCTTTACAGTCAGGAAGTTCATCGGAGGAGTTCCGATAAAGCCGGCGACAAATTTGTTAATCGGGTTATTATACAGATAAAGAGGAGCACCAATCTGCTGAATCACTCCGTCTTTCATAACGACAATTTTCGTTCCAAGAGTCATAGCCTCAATCTGATCATGTGTAACATAAATCATTGTGGCCTGAAGTCTGTTATGAAGAGAAGCAAGCTCTGAACGCATCGTGACACGGAGCTTCGCATCAAGGTTTGAAAGAGGCTCATCAAAAAGGAAGACTTTAGGATTACGGACGATAGCACGGCCTACCGCAACACGCTGTCTCTGTCCTCCGGAAAGAGCTTTCGGTTTACGGTCAAGATACTGAGTAAGATCAAGCTGCTTTGCCGCATCACGTACACGGCGGTCAATCTCAGCCTTATCCATCTTGCGGATTTTAAGACCAAAAGCCATATTATCATAAACTGTCATGTGCGGATAAAGAGCATAGTTCTGGAAAACCATAGCTATATCGCGGTCTTTCGGCGGAACATCGTTCATCTCAACACCATCGATATAAAGCTTTCCTTCAGAAATATCCTCCAGACCGGCAATCATGCGGAGAGTTGTTGATTTTCCGCATCCGGAAGGACCTACGAATACGCAGAATTCCTTGTCCTCAATTGTGATATTGGAATTTGTAACGGCACGAACGCCACCGTCATAGATTTTTCCAATACCCTTCAGTTCTACTTTTGCCATTTTTGGCCTCCCTTGGGGTTATATTATAACTGTTATTTTATGACCAAAAACTACATCTGTCAAATGAATTCTTCAAAAATTCCATGAAAACAGACTATTCCGGAGGAACATGTTTTCGACACGAATTCACGACAAAAATGCGGATTTTGTCTGATGAACTTTTTGTTCCGGAGTGTACACAAATATCATTTTTTATATTATATTGAACAGGTAATATGGAGCTTAGAATGTCAAAGAAAAAAATTCCAATAACATTGCTGACCGGCTACCTCGGAGCCGGTAAAACAACATTACTGAACCGTGTGCTTACAAATCAGAAGGGCTATAAAGTGGCCGTCATTGTGAACGATATTGGTGAAGTAAATGTTGACGAGAGACTCATCTCAAAAGAGGCTCAGATAACCGACTCAAGTAGTCTTGTTCCGCTCACCAACGGATGCATCTGCTGCACGCTCAAATCAGATATGGTCCAGCAGATAGAAAATCTGATGAAGACAGGGAAATTCGATTATATCATGATTGAGGCAAGCGGAGTCTGTGAACCGATGCCAATCGCACAGGCGATAGAAACCATAGAAATAGGAAGACTTGACAATGTAGTCGGAGTTGTAGATGCCAGCCGCCTCGTCGAGGAGTTCGACGGTGGAAATGCGCTTCTAAAAAATGATGTAGATGAAGAGGATATAGAATCACTTCTGATACAGCAAATTGAATTCTGTTCGACACTAATAGTAAATAAGCGCGATCTTGTATCTGATGAGCAGATGAAAAAAGTAAGGGCCGTAATCAACAAGCTTCAGCCGTCGGTAAAGGTGATTGAAACCACAAGATGCGATGTTCCTGTAGAGGAGATTATCGGAACAAACCGGTTCGATTTTGAGACTGTCTACGCAAGTGCCGGATGGGTTGCCGAGCTTGAGAAACATGAACACGAACATGATGAGGACGAAGACGGACATGAGCACCATGAACATCATCATGAGCACAAACATGAAGGCGATGATGAGGACGAATACGGAATAGGTTCATTTGTATACTACAGGCGGAAACCATTTGACCGTATAAAACTTGATCAGTATGCGAATAACTGGCCGCGCAGCATAATCCGCTCGAAAGGAGTTGTATGGTTCAGCGATGAAGACGAAATGGCCTACGTTCTTGAGACAAGCGGAAGACAGATTCAGGCAGGATATTCAGGACAATGGCTTGCAGCCTGCCCAAAAGCTGAGCAGGAAAAAATTCTTGCCGAAGAACCTGAGATGAAAAAAGACTGGGATCCGGAAGTCGGCGACAGGATGATAAAACTTGTCATTATAGGACAGCATCTGGACAGAAATAAAATAGAATCTGAGCTTGACAGTTGTCTGGCTGACTGAAAAACTTCCTTTTTATAAAAAGGCTGACCGTCGGAATGAGGTCAGCCTTTTTCATATATAAAACAAAATGAAAAAATAACAAACGGAAAAGAAATTACAGTCCAGGACAAAGGCTATCTTACGGGACAGCCACAGCCCGGATGATCAGATTCCCAGCTCTGTGCCATGCGGAGAATCGAGTTTTCCCCGAACATTGGTCCCGCGAACTGCATTCCTATAGGCATATTGTCCGCTGTTGTTTTTCCGGCAGGAATTGAAACCGACGGAATTCTAGCAAGATTAACAAAGGTCGTAAAAAGATCGCTCAAATACATTTCCAGCGGACTGTCAACTTTCTGTCCGAGCCTAAAAGCCGGAGTAGGGCAAGTCGGACATAATATGACATTGTATGATTTGAACAGTTCCGCAATTTCTCGCTGAATTCTCGCACGTACAGTCATTCCTTTTTTATAAGTATCGCCACTGAACTGTTCCGAAAGCACATAATTTCCTATGACAATACGCCTCTTCACTTCAGGACCGAATCCTTCCGACCTCGTCTCGACATAAAGCTCATCATATCCCTTTCCTGCATCAACACGGCGCCCATATCGGATTCCGTCAAAACGGCTCAAATTCGAAGCGGCTTCAGAAAGGGCGATAACATAATAACTTGCGATTGACGCATCCAGCACCGGAAGATCCACAATCTCAACTGAAGCACCTTTTTGAACAAACCAGTTTTTTGTCTCCTCAAAAACACGTGTGACATCAGAATCCATTCCATCAGTCTCAAGAAACTGTCTTGGAATAGCAACTTTAAGCGAGGAGAATTCTTCATCCGTCAATCCCCGCAGTTTTTTCAGTTCATCAACCTCAGGAAAATCGACACTTGTATCATCATAAAAATCCGCACCGCACATCGCAGCAAGGGGTTCCGCTATATCAGCAGGGGTATGTCCAATGATTCCAACCTGATCAAGCGAACTTCCATAAGCAACGACACCCCAACGGCTGAGAACTCCATAAGTAGGTTTCAGTCCGTATACCCCACAATAACTGGCAGGCAGTCTGACGGAACCGCCTGTCTCAGTTCCCAGCCCGAACAGCACCTGATTAGATGATACAGCAGCAGTCGAACCGCCAGAAGAACCTCCTGAAACAAATTCGCGGTTTATAGGATTCCGCGTCGGGCCATAGCATGAATATTCTGTAGAGGAGCCCATTGCAAATTCATCCTGATTACATCTTCCTAGCGGAATCGCACCGGCCGATTCAAGACGGGAAATAACCGTCGCATCATAAGGCGCCACATAACCCTCAAGAATTTTTGACGCACAGGTAAGGCGTTTTCCTTTTACCGAAATATTATCTTTAACGGCAAATGGAAGCCCAAGAAGTGGCTTATCAAAAAAAAGTTTATCAAGCTTTCCATCAATCCGTGCTTGTGCTATGAGTTTATCCGCGAGCTCAGCCTTTTCGACAACATCGGAATACATTTCAAGGAATGCATTCAAAGGGACATCCGATTTTTTATCCTGCTCAAAAACAGACATAGATTCATTTATGATGGCAACACTTGATGTTTTCCCAGACTTCAAGGCTTCTCTGGCTTCGTTTATAGTGTAAAACATATTATCTCCAAACAACTAACCTCTCCGAATAAATAAAATTCGTTTCAAGCCCCTTCACCAAGAACTTTTGGAACTTGAAAATATCCGTCCATAAAATTCTCAGATATATGCTTCACATCGGTGATCTCAAGACCAGGAACAATTTTATCAGCACGTAACTTATCTACTGAAGTTGAAGGATATGCATCATAAGGATTTTCGCTATCATCATATTTCGAAAGAATCTCAAAATAACCGATTATGTCATCAACCTGTTTCTTTAAGACATCAATATCAGTGCTGTCTTCGGATAATCTGGACAGATACAACAAATTTGAAAGCGTTTGCTGATCAATTCTTTTATGGATAGTCATGGAAAACAATTATAACGTATTCAGGAGGTTTATACAATGGAACATAAACGGAACAATTCATATTGTTATATTCTTATGAAGCAAATAAAAAAAGGGTTGCCTTTTGGCAACCCTTTGCGGAGGACCTGACTTGAACAGGCACGATTTTCATCACTAGCACCTCAAGCTAGCGTGTCTACCAATTCCACCACCCCCGCGGAACATTTAATATAATATATCAAAAAACTAATTTAATCAATAGCCAGGACAGGAAAAAGCGGAAAAAAAAGACGGAAACCCGGATCCGCGCGGCCGGCGGAAAAAAAAAAGCCCGGCGGCTACCTACTTTCCCGCCGCGAGGGCAGTATCATCGGCGT